>NZ_JBITGS010000001.1:394266-685544 GCF_044457265.1 Streptomyces sp. NPDC050564
TTTTGCCCCCCCCCCCCCCCCCCCCGCCCCGTCGGGGGGGGCGGCCCCCCCCCCCCCCCATAAATTTTGGCGCCGTCCCCCGCCCCCTTTTGGGGGGGGGGGGCACCCCCGCGATCGGGGGCGGAGGGGCGAAAAACCCTCACCCCAGCAAGTCGTTCACCGGCACCCGTCGGAACTCGATCGTGTCGTACGTCCCCGTCGCGCCGGTCTCGTAGAGGAGACCGACCCGGCTCGCGCCGAGCTGCACGAGGTCGGAGTACGCGGCGCGCTGCGAGGAGAGCGTCGTCGCCTTGGTGAAGGACCCGCCGGCGTCCGTGCTGCGCCAGATGGCCATGGACTGGCGGGCGGTGGGGACAGAGGGGCCGGAGAAGAGGAGGGGGGCGGAAGGACCGGCCAGTTGGAGGACGCTCGCCTGGACGACGGGGACGTCGTTCAGGGTGGGCTGGATGGCGTAGGGGCGGTCGAGGGACTCGGCGCCGTCGCTGGAGTAGGCGTCGAGGCGGTTTCCGGCACTCGTGCCGTTCTGATCACGGGACGTGAAGTACAGCCGACCGTCGGGCAGTTCCGCGGCGCCGCTCTCGTTCGCGTTGTCGACACCGTCGTAGGAGTCGTCCACGAAGCCCAACCGCCAGGTGACCCCGCCGTCGTCGCTGTAGAGGGCGTGCGCGCCGTAGTACTTGGGCTCCTGCCCGGTGTCCGCGGAGCCCACCGGCGGGGCGGCGGAGTGGTTGGCGGCGACGACCAGGCGCCCGGCGTGCCGGCCGTAGCGCAGAGCGATCGCGTGGCCGGGGCCGGTGGCGTACCACCGCCAGCCCGGCAGCTTCACCTGAGCCGTGATGTCGCGCGGAGAGGAGAAGTGCCGGCCGTCGTCGCGGCTCGTCTGGACGAAGACGCGACGGCTCTGTTCCGGTGTGACCTCGCCCCGCATGATCTGCGCCTCGGTCACCGCACCGCTGTTGTAGGACGTGACCAACACGATCCGTCCGGTCTTCGGGTCCACCACCGGCGCCGGGTTGCCCCGGGTGTCGCCGTCACCGGACGCGACGACCCGCAGCGGGCCCCACGTACAGCCGCCGTCGAAGGAGCGTCTGAGGACGACGTCGATGTTGCCGGTGTCGCCCGCGCTGTTGTGTCTCCCCTCGGCGAAGGCGAGCAGCGTGCCCGCGCGCGTGGTGACCGTCGCCGGGATGCGGTACGTGTCGTAGCCGTCGTGCCCCGCCGTGTACGGCACGGAGGAGGTGCAGCCCCGGCCGGCGAGCGGCGCGCCCGATGCGGTGCCGTTGACGGCGAGCGCAGCGAGGAGACCGATGGCTGCCGCCGACGCGACCCTGCGGCTCGTGATGCTCATGGCGCGCTCCCTGAACTCCGACGGACATAGGACGTGGGATGTCCAGGAGAACGTAGTGCGCCCCGGGTGGCGTATCAATATCCGTGCGGCTACGGCGTGTTGATGTGTCGTCAGTTCAGCTGCCGGTGCCGGGGGTGACGAGACCCGACTCGTACGCCACGATCACCAGCTGGGCCCGGTCGCGGGCTCCCAGCTTGCCCATGATGCGGCTCACGTGGGTCTTCGCGGTGAGCGGACTCAGTCCCAACGCCCCGGCTATCTCCGTGTTGTTGAGGCCTCGCGCGACCAGCGTGAGTACCTCGCGCTCCCGCTCGGAGAGGCCGCCGGGACCGCCCGCCGCGGGCGCCGGAGCCGACGGGCCGCGCAGGAAACGGGCGATCAGCCGGGCGGTCGGGCCCGGTGAGAGCAGGGCCTCGCCACCGGCCACCGTGCGGATGGCGTCGAGGAGCTCGGCGGGCCTCGTGTCCTTCACCAGGAAGCCGGAGGCGCCCGCGCGCAGCGCCTCCGCGATGTGTTCGTCGGTGTCGTAGGTGGTGAGGACCAGGACCCTGACCCCGGCCAGGTTCTCGTCGGCCGCGATGAGCCGGGTCGCCTCGATGCCGTCCAGGTCGGGCATGCGGATGTCCATGACGACCAGATCGGCCCGCGCGCTGCCCGCCAGCTCCACGGCCTCCCGCCCGGTGGCCGCCTGCCCGACCACCTCCATGTCCCGCGCCGACTCGACCAGCATGGCGAACGCGGCCCGCACGAGCGTCTGATCATCGGCGAGGAGTACACGGATGGTCATCGGGACTCGCCTCGCTCGAGTTCGGGCTCACGCCCGGGATCGGATGCAGGTACGGGATCGGACGCGCGTACGGGTCCGGGCTCACGTACGGCGTCGCCGTCACGTACGGCGTCGGGAGCACGCGCGGCTCGCGAATCACCTACGGCATCGACATCACCCACGGCCCGAGCATCACCTACGTCTTCGAGGTCCCGTACAGGCCCAGCATCACGTACGCCGTCCCGCCCGGACACGTGCGCGGGTACCCCGGCCCCCAGTGGCAGCACCGCCGACACCCCGAACCCACCCCCCTCCCGCACCCCGGCCTCCAACGTCCCGCCCACACTACGAGCCCGCTCCCGCATCCCCACGAGGCCGAACCCGGGAGTGCCGCCCGCGTCGCCGACGCCGTCGTCCGTGATCGCGACGTGCAGCGCCCAGCCCTCCGCCCGCAGGTCCACGCGCACCGTCACATCGGGACCCGCGTGGCGAACCGCGTTGGTGAGCGCCTCCTGGACGATCCGGTAGGCGGCGGCGCCGACCGCGGACGGGACGTCACCCGTGTCCACCGCGACCGCGGTCTCCACCGTGGCACCCGCGGTGCGTGCCGCCGCCACCAGGTCCGGCACCCCGTCGAGCCCGGGCAGCGGCCCGCGGCCGTCTCCGCCGAACTCGGAGGCGCGCAGCACCTCCAGCGTGGTGCGCAGTTCGCCGCGCGCGGTGCGGCAGGTCTCGGAGATGTCGTCGAGGGCCTGGGCGACCGCCGTCCGGTCGAGGCGGTCAGGATCGGCGGCCAGGACATGCGCGGCGACGGACGTCTGGACACCGATGAGGGTGATGCTGTGGGCGAGCAGATCGTGCAGGTCGCGGGCGATGCGCAGGCGTTCCTCGGCGACCCGGCGGCGGGCCTCCTCCTCACGGGTCCGTTCGGCGCGTTCGGCGCGTTCGACGACCGAGGTGACGTACTGACGGTGCACGCGCACGTACACGCCGAGGACGAGGAACGCGACGATCCAGCCCGTCACGCGCAGCGCCTGGGCGCCCTCGGCGGTGCCCTGCCCGAACTTGACGGCGAGCATGATGCCGATGACTCCGCCGCCGACCAGGGCGGAGCGCAGCGGGCGCCCCGTCACGGCGACGGTGAACAGGCCGAGCATCGAGACGAGCAGCGGGGCCGTGTGATCGAAGTCGAGCGCGTGGTACGGGCCGACGCAGGCGACGAGCGCGAGGAACGAGAGGAACGGGGCGCGGCGCCGCCACGCCATCGGGACATGCCCGGCGATCAGGAGGGTCCAGCCGAGCCCGTCCGGCCGACGACCGTCGGTGTCGAGCACGAGCGCCACGGACACGTCGACGACCAGCAGCGCGGCGGCCAGCAGCGCGTCCTGGCGCAGGATCCGTGCGGGGCCGGCGCTTCCCCGGTGGGCGAAGCCCGTGAGCAGTATGCGTTTGGCGTCCACCGGTTCATCCTCCGTGAGGAGGCGCCCCTGCGGGAGACAGGGGCGCCCACAAGCCGCTCAGGTGACGGCGACGGGTTCCTTGTGCCGCGGCTCCGGTGGCTGCGACGGCTCCCGTGACAGCCGCCCCGGCCACCACACCTTCCTCCGCAGCGCCACACTCGCGCTGGTCACCAGGTACGTACGGACGAGGAAGGTGTCGAGCAGCACCCCGACCGCGATCACGAACCCGAGCTCGACGAGCTGCACGAGTCCCATGTTCGTCAGCACCGCGAAGGTCGCCGCCAGGACCAGTCCGGCCGAGGCGATCACACCTCCCGTCGTGCGCAGCGCGGTCAGCGCGGCGGTGGCCGGCTCGGCACCCGAGAGAGACTCCTCGCGCATCCGGTGCATGAGGAAGATCCCGTAGTCGACGCCGAGCGCGACGAGGAAGACGAAGGACAGCAGCCCGAGCCCCGGGTCGGTCCCCTCGAACCCGAACAGCGGCCCGAAGACCAGCCCGCCGATGCCGAGCGCCGCGCCCCACACCGCGATCACGGCCGCGACCAGCAGCAACGGAGCGACCAGGCTGCGCAGCAGCGCGATCAGGATCAGCAGCACGGAGGCGAGCACGATCGGTACGACGACGAGCCGGTCCCGGGCGTTGGTGTCCTGCAGGTCGATCTGCTCGGCGCTCGGACCACCGACGTACGAGCCCGAGCCCTTGAGATCTCCCCGCAAGGACTTGATCGTGGCGGTCTCGGCCGCCGACTGGGGCGCGCCCTTCGCCGTCACGGAGATCTCCGTCCAGCCGCCCCCACTGCGCCCTCGTTCGGCGCTCGCGACACCCCGCTGGTCCCGCACCGTGGCCAGCGTGGCGTCCGTCCGCCCGGTGGGAGTGATCACGGTGATCGGCTGGGTGCCCTGCCCCGGGTAGGCCTGTGCGAGTGTCTCGATCGCGGCGACCGAGTCGGGCGTGTGGACGAAGGAGTCCTGCTGCTTGAGCGAGCCGGGCAGGTTCAGGGTCCCGAGGGCGAGCGCCCCGAGCAGGACGGCCCCGCCCGCGAGGACCGCGTACGGCCGGCGTCCGGCGGAGGACCCCATCGCGGCGAACAGACTCCGCCGCTGCTTGGGTTCGCTGCCGTACGCGGGCACGAGCGGCCAGAACACCCGGCGTCCGAGCACGACGAGAACGGCGGGCAGCAGGGTCAGCATGGCGACGAGCGCGCACAGCACGCCGACCGTGCCCATCGGTCCCATGCCCCGGCTGCTGTTGAGGTCGGCGGCGAGCAGGCACAGCAGTCCGGCCGCCACGGTGCCCGAGGAGGCGAGCACGGCGGGCCCGCAGCCGCGCAGGGCCTTGCGCATCGCGTCGTACGGCCGCTCCACGCGTCGCAGCTCCTCGCGGTAGCGGGAGATGAGCAGCAGCGCGTAGTCGGTCCCGGCGCCGAAGACGAGGATCGTCATCACGCCCGAGCTCTGGCCGGAGATGGTGGTCCCGAAGGCCTGGTGGAGGCCGTACGCGACGCCCATCGACAGGTAGTCGGCGACGCCCGCGACGGCGAGCGGTACGAGCCACAGCAGCGGGCTGCGGTAGATGAGGATCAGCAGAACGGCGACCACGGCGACGGTGGTGTAGAGCAGCGGGCCGCCGAGGGAGTTGTAGACCTCAGCCGCGTCGGTGGCGAGCGCGCCGGGCCCGCCCACGTCGACGCTCATGCCGTCCTCGGTGCGGGCGACATCGCGTACGTCGTTCACGAACGCGTCCCGCTTCTTCTCGTCCGTCCCGGGTGCGGAGCTGGCGACCGGGTACATCAGCGTGGTGCCGTCCCGGGACGGCACACCCTTCGGGGGTGCCGTGAGCGGGTTCTCCTTGGTGATCTCGGCGATCTGGCGCTCGGCGGTCGCACGGTCGGCGGCGCTCAGCCCGCCGTCGCGGTGGTAGACCAGCACCAGCTCGGTGGTCTCACCGCCGGGCAACCGGTCCTCGATCTTGGCCACTTGCGTGGAGTCGGCGCTCGCCGGCAGGTAGTCCACGGCTCGGTCGTGCTGTACATCCGTCAACTTGGACGCGAACGGCCCGATGATGGCAAGGACGGCCACCCAGAGCCCGAGCAGCGCACAGGGCACGGCCCTGCGCCGCCTGTACGTGGTTGTCTTTCCGGGCCCCATGACGGGGTCCTCCCCTCCTGGCCGGGTGTCTGGACAAGAACCAGACTCCCGGCGCGTGGGACCGGAATCGTCGCGCGGGAGGGCGAGTTCGGGGCTACTGCGAGGGGTGGCGGGACGGAGGCATTACTCCCTGGGGAGTACTACGACGGCGTACGCGCCGCCACCAGCAACCGCGTCACATCGTCCGAGCAGATCGTCAGCGCCGCGCCCACGGTGGCCAGCACGTCCCGCTCGGCGGGGGTGTAGGGGCCGTCCGCCAGCGCGATGCGGGCGCCCTGGAGGAGGATCGCTTCCCGGCCGGTCGGCGCGAGGTGCGGGGCCAGCGGGTCCAGCGCCTCGTGAAGCTCTATGGCCAGACTCGCCCCGCACGGCTCCCCGAAGACCCGGCCGGTGTCGGCGGCGAGCGCCTCGACGAGCGCGCCGAGCTGGTCCTCCGTGCAGTCGTCGAAGCCGGCCGAGCGCACCGCGCCCGCGGCGGTCTCCAGCGACGTACGGGAGCAGGTGCCGCCCGCGGCGAGCACGGCGAGGGCGACGGTGTGGACGGCGTCGCGGAGCATCGCCGAGAAGCGCGTGGTGGTGGGGTGGTCGAGGACGTCGGCGCCGTAGTGGTGGCCGCAGGCGGCGCATTCGACGACGGGCCCGGTCTCGCCGCGCGGGAGAACGGGAACACCGAGGAGAGTGAAGCGGCGACGGCCGGTGAGGCGCTGGTAGTTGCGGTCGCCTCCGCAGCCGGGGCAGAAGAACTCGCCGTCGCCGACGGTGGTCCACGCGGTACGGGTGCCCAGGACGCGGGGAACCTGAACTGCACGACCGTTTCGTCCCCGTTTCGGCAGCACCGTCGCACACCTCCGTAATGCCGCGGCAACATCGCCGCGCTGGCGTGATGTTAGCCACATTGTTGATGCGGAGTCAGTACCCCGGACGAGACCTGCTCGTGACCTCCACGCGGATTGGCCGGGAAACGACGCGGCTCCGCCCGCCTCGAAAGGCGGACGGAGCCGGAAAGAACCAGGTGAACGAGGTCAGCGGGCCGCGCGGTTGACGGCGGAGACGACAGCCTTCAGCGAGGCACGTGTCGTATTCGCGTCGATGCCGATTCCCCACAGAACCTTGTCGTCGATCGCGCATTCGATGTACGAGGCGGCCTGCGCGGAGGCACCCTCGCTCATCGTGTGCTCCTGGTAGTCCAGGAGGCGTACGTCGATGCCGATGGACTGCAGGGCGTCGAAGAACGCGGAGATCGGACCGTTGCCGGAGCCGGTCAGGACGGTGTCCTGACCGTCGACCGTGGCCTCGACCTTCAGCGTGTCCACGCCGTCGGTGTCGGTGGTCGACTGGCCGTTCTTGACCTGGATACGACCCCACGCGTTGTCGGGGTTCGGCAGGTACTCGTCCTGGAAGGTCGCCCAGATGTCCCTCGGCGTGACCTCGCCGCCCTCGGCGTCCGTCTTCGCCTGGATGATCTTCGAGAACTCGATCTGCATCCGGCGCGGCAGGTCCAGCTTGTGGTCGTTCTTCAGGACGTACGCGATACCGCCCTTGCCGGACTGCGAGTTGACGCGGATGACGGCCTCGTAGGAGCGGCCGACGTCCTTCGGGTCGATCGGCAGGTACGGGACGGCCCATTCGATGTCGTCGACCGTGACGCCCTTGGCGGCCGCGTCGGCCTCCATCGCGTCGAAGCCCTTCTTGATGGCGTCCTGGTGGGAGCCGGAGAAGGAGGTGTAGACGAGGTCGCCGACGTACGGGTGGCGTGCGTGGACCTCCATCTGGTTGCAGTACTCCCACGTACGACGGATCTCGTCGATGTCGGAGAAGTCGATCTGCGGGTCGACACCCTGCGAGAACAGGTTCATGCCCAGGGTGACCAGGTCGACGTTGCCGGTGCGCTCGCCCTGCCCGAACAGACAGCCCTCGACGCGGTCGGCGCCGGCCATCAGCGCCAGCTCGGCAGCGGCGACGGCGGTACCGCGGTCGTTGTGCGGGTGGATGGACAGGCAGACGTGCTCGCGACGGGACAGGTTGCGGCCCATCCACTCGAAGCGGTCCGCGTGGGTGGAGGGGGTGGAGCGCTCGACCGTGGCGGGCAGGTTCAGGATGATCTCGCGGCCCGGGCCGGGCTGCCAGACGTCCATGACCGCCTCGCAGACCTCCAGGGCGAAGTCCAGCTCGGTGTCGGTGAAGATCTCGGGGCTGTACTGGTAGCCGAATTCCGTCTCCGGGCCCAGCAGCTTCTCGGCGTACTCCATGACCAGTCGCGTGCCGTCGACGGCGATCTGCTTGATGTCGTCCTTGGAGCCACGGAAGACGACCCGGCGGAAGACCGGCGCGGTCGCGTTGTACAGGTGCACGGTGGCGCGCTTGGCGCCCTTCAGCGACTCGACGGTCCGCTCGATCAGGTCCTCACGGGCCTGGGTCAGCACGGAGATCGTCACGTCGTCCGGGATCGCGCTCTCGTCCTCGATGATCGACCGTACGAAGTCGAAGTCCGTCTGTCCCGACGCCGGGAAGCCGACCTCGATCTCCTTGTAGCCCATCTTCACCAGCAGATCGAACATCGCGCGCTTGCGCGCGGGCGACATGGGGTCGATCAGGGCCTGGTTGCCGTCGCGCAGGTCCGTGGAGAGCCAGCGGGGGGCGACGGTGATCCGGTTCTCCGGCCAGGTGCGGTCCGGGATGTCCACCTGGTCGTACTGACCGTACTTGTGGATCGGCATGGACGTGGGCTGCTGGCGGTTCTGGCTGTTCGCCATGGTGCGTGGGCTCCTCGTGGTGTCCGGAAAGGACGGCCGACGGCGCAACGCCAGACTCCGCGGGGAGGGGGTCGGCCTCGACTACAGGCCCTCGCCGCGGCAGCTAAGGAGAAGCAGCCCGAAACGCATGATGCTCTGCAGCCTAGCCGAGCCATGCTCCGTGCGGAGGGCTGTATCAGTATGCGGGATCGCGGCCGCGAAAGGAACGAAAAGGGCAAAAAGGTGCGCCATACCACTTTGGACCGGACTCCGAGGCTCCCTATCGACCCATTTCACCAATCATGGTTGCAGGTGGTGACAGAGTCATAACTCAGTGCAAGGGTGCCGGGCATGACGACCAACGGGGGCTTCGAGCCCGTCTTCTGCACCATCGTGCCGCCCCACGTCCTCGACAAGCTCGCCCAGCACGAGGACCCCGCGCTCGCAGGTCCCGCGCGCCAGACCCTGGAGCGCGACGCCTATGAGCGCACCCACCGCCGGCTGACCACGGTCATCGGCGCCCCGACCGTCGCGCCACCCAAGGAAGCGGCCGAGCAGAAGCCGCACCGCACGATCTACGACGCCCGCCACCACCAGGACCTGCCCGGCAAGAAGGTCCGCGGCGAGGGCGACAAGCCGGGCAAGGACGCCACCGTCAACCGCGCGTACGCCGGTCTGGGCGCGACCTTCGAGCTCTACCTGAACGCGTACCAGCGCAACTCGATCAACGGCGAGGGCCTGCCTCTCGACGCCACCGTGCACTTCGACCGGAACTACAACAACGCCTTCTGGAACGGCGAGCAGATGGTGTTCGGCGACGGTGACGGCGAGATCTTCCTCGACTTCACCATCCCGGTCGACGTCATCGGCCACGAGCTGACCCACGGTGTCACCCAGTACACGGCCAACCTCACCTACTTCGGCCAGCCCGGCGCCCTGAACGAGTCCATGTCGGACGTCTTCGGCTCGCTGATCAAGCAGTACACGCTCGGCCAGACCGCCACCGAGGCCGACTGGCTGATCGGCGCGGGCCTGCTGGCCCCGCGTGTCACCGGCACGGCGCTGCGCTCCATGAAGGAGCCGGGCAGCGCGTACGACGACGACGTGCTCGGCAAGGACCCGCAGCCCGCGACGATGGACCACTATGTCCGCACCGGCCGCGACAACGGCGGCGTGCACATCAACTCCGGGATCCCCAACCACGCCTTCTACCTCGTCGCCGAGGCGCTCGGCGGCCACGCGTGGGAACGGGCCGGGCAGATCTGGTACGACGTGCTGACCGGCGGCGAGCTTCCCTCACAGGCGCTGTTCTCGGACTTCGCCCGGCTCACGCTCGCCGCGGCCCGCTCCCGGTACAACGAGGGAGAGGAACTCCAGGCCGTGGTGAAGGCCTGGGAACAGGTCGGAGTGCCGGCCACATAGCCCCGGCCCCCGACTCGTACTAGACAGGACCCATGCGTATTCAGGTGAGGCGCACGGGCGGATTCGCGGGCATCGAGCGCCATGCCGAGGTGAACACCTCGGGACGGCCCGACGCCCATGAGTGGCACGCCCTGGCCGAGCAGGCGATCGCCGCCGGCCGGGGCGCGCCCCCCACGGGTGTCCCGGACGGCTTCAGCTACGAGATCACGGTGGACGGGAAGACGGTGTACGCGGCCGATCCCCGGCTCACGGAGGAGCAACGAAAGTTGATTTCGCGGGTACTGAAGGAGGGCGCCTAGGAAAGGGGGGCCGGGTCAGGGGCGCGGGGCTGTCACAGCGTGCGGCTCCGCCGCGTGGGCGCGACCGGCCCGGCCCGCGGCCGCACAAAGACCGCACTCCCCCTGGGCGCCCCAACGAGTAACGGCCAGTTCACACCGCCCCGTTGACTTCCGTTACCGCCGGTACGGATGATCGCGCGCATGGCGACGAACCCCCTACCGCAGTTCCCGCCCGGCTTCCTCTGGGGCGTGTCCACCTCGGCCCACCAGATCGAGGGGGCCGCGACCGAGCGCGCCCCCTCGGTATGGGACGCCTTCACGGCCGAGCCCGGCCGGATCAAGGACGGCACCACCGCGGAGGTGGCCTGCGACCACTTCCACCGCTACCGCGAGGACGTGGCGCTCCTCGCCGACCTCGGCGTGGACGCCTACCGCTTCTCCCTCTCCTGGCCCCGGGTGAACTCCCCCGGTGGTCTCGACTTCTACGACCGCCTGGTCGACGAGCTGTGCACCGCCGGCGTACGGCCCGTGCCGACCCTCTTCCACTGGGACCTGCCACTCGAGCTGGACTGGCTGAACCGGGACACGACGGAGCGCTTCGCCGAGTACGCCGGTGTCGTCGCCGCACGCCTCGGCGACCGCGTGAAGAAGTGGATCACTCTCAACGAGCCCGCCGAACACACCCTGCTGGGCCACGCGCTCGGCGCGCACGCCCCCGGCAAACAGCTCCTGTTCGACGCCCTGCCGGTGGCCCACCACCAGCTCCTCGCCCACGGCCTCGGCGTACGGGCCCTGCGCGCCGCCGGAGCCACGGACATCGGGATCGCCAACTCCCATGGGCCCACCTGGGCGGCATCGCGCCGGACCGAGGACGTGGAAGCCGCCGACTTCTACGACATCCTCCTCAATCGCCTGTTCGCCGACCCGCTGCTGCTCGGCCAATATCCCGAGGGCATCAGGGAGTTGATGCCGGGCGACGTCGAATCGGACCTGAAGGTCATCGCGGAGCCGCTGGACTGGTACGGGATGAACTACTACCAGCCGACCAAGGTGGGCGCCCCCGAGGGCGAGGAGATCGAGTTCAGCGGACTGACGCTGCCCGCGGAACTCCCCTTCTCCGTACGTGAACTGGAGGGCTACCCGGTCACGGACTTCGGCTGGCCGGTCGTCCCCGAGGCACTCACCGAACTGCTGGTCGGCTTCCACGAGCGCTATGGAGACCGGCTCCCGCCCGTCGTCATCACCGAGAACGGCTGCTCGTACGACGGCATCGACGACCAGGAGCGGATCACCTTCCTGGACGGTCATGTCCGGGCACTGCACCGGGCGTTGGAGCAGGGCGTGGACGTACGCGGCTACTTCGTCTGGTCACTGATGGACAACTTCGAGTGGGCGGAGGGATACGCGCGCCGCTTCGGTCTCGTCCATGTCGACTACGAGACGCTGGAGCGGACACCCAAGGCGTCGTACGCGTGGCTGCGGGACGCCCTGCGGGCGCGGAGATGACCACCGAGGACACCGTACGGGTGACCGCTCTCGCCGAGCCGGTCGAGCGGGTCGGCCGGGGCTGGACTTCGGCGCTCTCGCTGGCCAACGGGGCGATCTGGGTGGGCTGGTACGGCCCCCTGCAGATCCTCCTCGCCTCCCAGGCGGAGGACTACGCGCCCGGTACCGGCATGTCGAAGGAGACGATGCTGGCGTGGGTCACGGGCGCGGGCGCGGTCGTCTCGCTGGTCGCCAACCCGCTCTTCGGCGCGCTGTCCGACCGAACGACCGCGCGCTGGGGCCGCCGTACCCCGTGGATCGTGGCGGGAGCGGCGGGCGGCGCACTGTCCCTGCTGCTCCTGGCGGGCGCGGGCGGCGTGTGGACGATGGCGGCCGGCTGGTGTCTGGTCCAGCTAACGCTGAACGCCGCCTTCGCTGCGGTCACGGCGGCCGTGCCCGACCGGGTACCACGACTGCAGCGGGGTTCCGTGGGCGGCTGGCTGGGCGCGGCGCAGATCCTGGGCGTGGTCGGCGGGACGGGCCTGGCGACGGCGGCGGGGGGTGTGGGCGGCGGGTACGTGGCTTGCGCGGTGTTCACGCTGGTGGGCGTCCTGCCCTACGTACTGCGTCACCAGGACCTGCGCCTGCCCGCCTCGGCCCGCCCCGCCTGGTCCTGGCGCGCCTTCCTGGCCTCCTTCTGGCTGAGTCCGCGCCGCTACCCCGACCTCGCCTGGGCCTGGCTGACCCGCTTCCTGATCAACCTGAGCAACGCCCTCGTACTCCTCTACCTGCTCTATTACCTGAGGGACCGGCTGCACTACGACGACCCCGAGAACGGCGTGCTGATCCTGACCGCGGTGAACGGTGTCACGCTGCTCGCCACGGTCGTGGTGGGCGGGGTGTGGTCGGACCGGGTGGGCCGCCGCAAACCGTTCGTGATCTGGTCGGGCGTCCTGATGGCGGTGGCCACGGCGGCCCTTTCCGGCTGGCAGACCTGGCCGGGCGCGATCGTCGCGGCGGCGGTCCTGGGCGTGGGCTTCGGTGTCTTCACATCCGTCGACTTCGCCCTGATGACAGACGTTCTGCCCAAGGCCCTGGACCGCGGCAAGGACCTCGGCGTCATCAACATCGCCAACGCCCTGCCCCAGGTCGCCGCGCCCGCGCTGGCCGCGCCGATCGTGACGTATCTGGGCGGATACCGGGTGCTGTACCTCGTCGCGGCGGTGATCGGGATGGCGGGGGCGGTGCTGGTGGGGAGGATCAGGGGCGTGGACTGAGCGGTGTCGGGGACGTGTCGGTACGTCCCCGAGGCTGCTCAGAGGGCGCCCGCATCAGCCGCTGTCCATACCGACGGATACAGCGGGCGGTAGCCCAGTTCCCGGCGGATTCGGGCCGTGGACACGATCCCGAACCAGGGATCGGGGTCGGTGCGCTCGTACAGCGCGGGCGGGATGTCGACGCCGTTGAGCTGGTGGAGGTCGACGGTGGTGACAGGCGCGTCGTCGGCGATGTTGTAGACGGCACCCGCCGTGCCCGGGGCGTACAGCAGGCGCCACAGGCCCTGCGCGACATCCGCGTGGTGGACCATCTGGAGCCGCTGGGTGGCGGGCCAGTGCGCGGCCCACTGCATCGACGCGGCGAGATGCGGGTCGCCTTCGCCGTAGACGAAGGACAGACGCCCGATCCGCACGTCCATACCGCCCTCCAGGGCGAGCAGGCCCCGCTCCGCCTCCGCCTTCGCCTCCGGGTACGCGCCCCACATGTCGCCGCCGGGCACACTCGGGTCCTCCTCGGTGAGGGGGCGGCCGCGGCCCGTTCCATAGACCAGGTTCGTGCTGACCTGCACGAAGCGGCGTACGCCGGAGGTCTCGGCCGCGCGGCCCAGCTCCAGGGCGGCATCGCGGTTGACCGCCCGCGCCTCCTCGTCGGGTACGCCACGGAAGGCGGCCGCGATGTTCACCACCGCGTCGACGCCCGCAAGGGCCTTGCCGAGCGCTTCCGCGTCCCGCAGGTCACCGACCGCGACCTGCGCGCCGAGGTCGGCGAGGGCAGCCGCCTTCGCCTCGTCGCGGACCAGGACCCGTACCTGGTCGCCCGGGGGCAGCTGCCGCAGCAGCCGCGGTACGAAGCGGCGGCCGACCTCACCGGTGGTTCCTGTCACCAATGTCAACATGATGGGTTCCTCTCGTCGGCCCTCAGCGTCTCCCCGTGCCCCGGGCGGCGGGAGAGACCCGCTGATCCGGGGATTGGCAGTGCCTGGATAAGACGGGCGGGTTCGGTCAGGCTGGAGAGGTGAACCGAGCCGAACTCGCCGACTTCCTGCGCCGCAGCCGCGCCCGGCTGGAGCCCTCCGACGTGGGGCTCACGGCCGGGGCCCGACGCCGTACGCCCGGCCTGCGCCGCGAGGAGGTGGCGGCGCTGGCCGGCATGTCCGTGGACTACTACACCCGGCTCGAACAGTCGCGGGGCCCGCGCCCGTCCCGCCAGATGCTGACCGCCCTGGCGCGGGCACTCCGCCTCACCGGCGACGAACGGGACCACCTCTTCCATCTGGTGGGCGAGGAACCGCCGCGGGCCGAGAGCGCCTCGGCACATGTCCGCCCCGGTCTGCTGCTGATCCTCGACCGGCTGCACGACGCACCCGCGCAGGTGATCACCGACTACGGCGACGTGCTCGCGCAGAACGCGATGGCGGCGGCCCTGGTGGGCGAGGCGGACACCGACCGCAATCTCGTACGGCGCTTCTTCATCGACCCGCGGGGCCGTGCCCTCTCCCTGCCCGAGGACCGCGCCGAGCACGCGCGCGCCCATGTCGCCAATCTGCGTGCCGTCACCGCGGCCCGTCCCGACGATCCGGAGCCGGCCCGCCTGGTGGCCGAACTCCGTGCCGCCAGCGAGGAGTTCCGCCAACTCTGGGAGTCGCACGAGGTGGCGGTGCGGCGCGCCTCGACGAAGAGGTTCCTGCACCCCACGGTCGGGCTGCTCGACCTGGACTGCGAAATCCTGCTCAGCTCCGGCGACAACCAACTCCTGATCGTCCACACGGCCCGCCCCGGGACCGAGTCCTACGAACGCCTCCAACTCCTGCGCGTGGTGGGCCTCCAGGACATGTCCCCCACCGCGGACCGCTCCTGATCGCGAAAGGGGCGCGGGGAACTGCGCAAACTTTCAGGGGGTGTGGGGGCGCAGCCCCCAGGGACGGGACGGGTAGGGGCGGAGGGGGCGAACACCCCAACCGGACACCCAACTTCGGCCACTTTTTCTGACCGTTGAAGGAAAGCCTCGGCACCCCTTGCAATCGCGAGCCCCCCGCGCATCAATGGAACCGCACGTTCCGACGGACCGTCAGATACGCCGCCGCATGGCGTCCCGCACCCCACTCGCGGACGGTCCGCGCACACATCTCCCCGCACCCTCACCCGCACAGAGGTGAGAAGCCCGTGTGCCCGGACAGGGCGGTTCGGTCCCACCATCCCCACATGGCAATTCCCGTACAAGGGAAGGGAATCCGATGAGAGGCAAGCAACTCGGAATCGCCACGGCGTTAGCCGCCGGCACCCTCGCCGCGACCGGCCTGGTCTTCGCACCCGCCGCCGCGGCCGTCACCCCACAGACGGCCACCATCAACGCGACCTGCAGCATCGGCGGCAGCGGCGCGGCCACCCTCACGGCCACCCAGGACGGCACGGCCGCGACCATCACCCTCAGCTCCACCGAGATCACGGCCCCGATCGACGTGGCCCAGGACTCGGTCAGTTCCACACTGACCATGGTGAAGGCGAGCGGCGGCACCACGGTCTTCTCCGGCACGAAGAACCCCGCCATCCCCGCGGGCGGCGGCGTCTCCGTCGGCCCGCTCGACGGCACGGTCGCCGTCGGCGACAGCCTGGAGGCATACGGCGGCTCGCTGCAGATGATGGTCTTCGGCATCACCATCACCTGCACGGCGGACGCAGCGCAGTCCCCGGGCCCGTTCGTGTTCGACTGAGCCCGCATATGTGAAGACCGGTGCCGCCCGCGCGCAGCGGCACCGGTTCACGGATCACGGATCACGGTGGCACACGCAACGCAACTACCTTGTGTGCACCAGCAGTTGATGACTTCGACTGGAACTGATGGGTCAGCAGTCACCGTACCGATCCTCCATTTGCCGCCGGGGCGGCACGCATGCTCACGGCTGCGGCGGAAGATCAGAGCGCGTCCGGCCCGCGCTCCCCCGTCCGTACCCGCACCACCGTCTCCACCGGCACGGCCCACACCTTCCCGTCCCCGATCTTCCCGGTCTGCGCGGCCTTCACCACCGCCTCGATGACCGCGTCGGCGTCCGCGTCCTCGACGACGACTTCGATCCGCACCTTGGGGACGAGGTCGACCTGGTACTCGGCCCCGCGGTACACCTCGGTGTGACCGCGCTGACGCCCGTACCCACTGGCCTCCGTGACGGTCAGCCCGTGCACGCCGATTTCCTGCAGGGCGGTCTTGACCTCGTCGAGGCGGTACGGCTTGACGATCGCGGTGATGAGCTTCATGCCTGGGTCTTGACCTTCTGCGCGGTGGGGAGGGACGGCGAGACCGGGGCACCATGGCCCAGGACCCCGTGATCGTAGGCGCTCTCGGCGTGCACCGTAAGGTCCAGGCCGGTCTGCTCCTGCTCCTCGTCCGCCCGGAAGCCCATGAGCCGGTCGATCAGCTTCCCGATGCCGTACGTGACGGTGAAGGCGTACGCCCCGACCGCCACGACGGCGACCAGCTGCTTGCCGAGCTGGCCGAGCCCGCCGCCGTACAGGAGCCCCTCGGCCCCGCCCGTCATCTCCTTGGCCGCGAAGACTCCGATGAGCAGCGTGCCGATGATCCCGCCGACCAGGTGCACACCGACGACGTCCAGCGAGTCGTCGTAGTTCAGCTTGAACTTCCAGCTCACGGCGTACGAGCAGACGGCACCGGCGGCGAGACCGACGACCAGCGCACCCAGCAACGACACCGACCCGCAGGACGGGGTGATGGCCACCAGACCCGCGACCGCGCCGGACGCCGCGCCCAGCGTGGTCGGATGCCCGTCGCGCTTCTGCTCGACGAAGAGCCAGCCGAGCAGGCCGGTGCACCCGGCGGCGAGCGTGTTGAGGAACGCGGCGGCGGCCAGCCCGTTGGCTCCGAGGGCCGAGCCCGCGTTGAAGCCGAACCAGCCGAACCACAGCAGTCCGGCACCCAGCATCACCATCGGCAGGTTGTGCGGCCGCATGGCGTCCTTCTTGAAGCCGAGACGCGGACCGAGGACCAGACAGAGCGCGAGCCCGGAGGCGCCCGAGGTGATCTCGACCGGCAGACCGCCCGCGAAGTCCAGCGCGCCCAGCTTGTCCAGGATCCAGCCCCCGGGACCCCACACCCAGTGGGCCACGGGAACGTATACGAGCAGCGCCCAGACCGGCACGAAGACCAGCCAGGCCCCGAACTTCGCGCGATCCGCGATCGCGCCGCTGATCAGCGCGGCGGTGATGATCGCGAAGGTGAGCTGGAAGGTGGCGAAGAGGAGGGTGGGGACCGAGCCCTGGACATTGTCCGGGCCGAGCCCCGCCATGCCCGCGTGCTTGAGCCCTCCGATGAGCCCGCCGAGGGCGTCGTCCCCGAACGCGAGCGAGTAGCCGGCGGCCAGCCACACCACCGTGACCAGGGCGATCGACACGAAGCTCATCATCAGCATGTTGAGGACGCTCTTCGTGCGGACCATGCCGCCGTAGAAAAGGGCCAGGCCGGGCGTCATCAGCAGGACGAGCGCGGTGGCGGCGAGCAGCCAGGCCGTGTCACCGGTGTCGATGTGGGGGGCAGCCAGGGTCACAGTCTCTCCAGCGGTCCGAGGGCGTCGTCAGAGAGTCACGGGCGCGCGTTTCCGGTTGTGCACACACGCGTTTCCGGCGTGTTTCGTGTTGCGCGGGGGTTTCCGCAACCTCACGGTGCAGAGCCGCGGCGCACGGCGTGCGGCGGGGGCTTGTGGATCAGGGACAATGGGCGCCATGAGCGTTCGTACCCCGTCATCCAAGCCGTCCGAGGCCCCCCACCGCGCCGGCTTCGCCTGCTTCGTGGGCCGCCCCAACGCGGGCAAGTCCACCCTTACGAATGCTCTGGTCGGCCAGAAGGTGGCGATCACCGCGAACCAGCCGCAGACGACGCGGCACACGGTACGGGGCATCGTGCACCGGCCCGACGCCCAGCTGATCCTGGTGGACACCCCTGGTCTGCACAAGCCGCGCACGCTCCTCGGCGAGCGGCTCAACGACGTCGTCCGGACCACCTGGGCCGAGGTCGACGTCATCGGCTTCTGTCTGCCGGCCAACGAGAAGCTCGGCCCCGGTGACCGATTCATCGCGAAGGAACTGGCGTCCATCAAGAAGACGCCGAAGATCGCGATCGTCACCAAGACGGACCTGGTCGACAGCAAGACGCTCGCCGAGCAGCTCATCGCGATCGATCAGCTCGGCAAGGAGCTGGGGTTCGAGTGGGCGGAGATCGTGCCGGTGTCGGCGGTCGGTGACAAGCAGGTGAGCCTGCTGGCCGACCTGATCGTGCCGCTGCTGCCGGAGGGCCCGGCCCTCTACCCCGAGGGCGATCTCACCGACGAGCCCGAGCAGGTCATGATCGCGGAGCTGATCCGCGAGGCCGCCCTGGAGGGTGTGCGCGACGAGCTGCCGCACTCCATCGCCGTCGTCGTGGAGGAGATGCTGCCGCGCGAGGACCGGCCCGCCGACAAGCCCCTCCTGGACATCCACGCCTTCGTCTACATCGAGCGGCCCAGCCAGAAGGGCATCATCATCGGCCCCAAGGGCAAGCGTCTGAAGGAGGTCGGCATCAAGTCCCGCAAGCAGATCGAGGCGCTGCTGGGTACGCCGGTCTTCCTCGACCTGCATGTGAAGGTCGCCAAGGACTGGCAGCGGGATCCTCGGCAGCTGCGCAAGCTGGGGTTCTGACCCGGGCGGGGGCTCCGAAGACCGAGCAGTTCCCCGCGAACGGGGTCTGGGGCGGAGCCCCCGGGGACGGGCAGGCGCGGAGCGGGCGAAAACCGTTCTGGCCCGCTCAGCCCGTCAAGAGATGTTCAGCATGCGGATGTCCATCAGCACGACGTCCGGGCGGAGTTCGCGCGCCCCCGCCACCGCGCCCAGGCCGTCGGCGGCCTCGCCCACCCCCTCGATGCCACGGGCCGTCAGGATCAACCGGAAGCCCGTCCTGACCAGTGTCTGGTCGTCGGCGATCAGCGCGCGGGGCCCCCGCTCGGTCGTGCCCGCCGCCACGGCCGGTCCGGAGGAAGACGTCACGGGCGGTCCAGCGGAAAGCGAGCCCGCACCCGATGATGGACGTCTGGCAGGCCCCGGCCCTGGCGGCCACGGCCCTCGCGGGCGTCGCCGTCGCCGTACTGGGCGCGCTGCTCCCGGCACGGGGCGCGGCGCGTCTGACGATCGCGGAGGTGCTGCACAACGAGTGAGGGGACCGGGTGAGTTGTCAGTGGGCCCGCCTACACTCCCCGCCCATGACCTACGTGGAAGAGCACGTGCACCCGGAGCCTCCTGTCGCCGGCGACGAGACCGCCACCCTGCTCGGCTCCCTGGAGCGGCAGCGCGCCACCCTGGCCTGGAAGTGTGGGGACCTGGACGCGGCCGGTCTGAGAGCGACGGTCGGTGTCTCGTCGATCGCCCTGGGCGGGCTGCTCAAGCACCTGGCCCATGTCGAGGACGACTACTTCTCGGGGCGGCTGTTCGGGCGCGAGCCCAGTCCTCCGTTCGACACGGCGGACTGGGACACCGACCCCGAGTGGGACTGGCACTCGGCCGCCGAGGACACCCCCGAGCAGCTCTACGCGCTGTGGCGGGACACCGTGGCCCGTTCGCGCTCCCTCGTCGCACAGGCACTGGCCGACGGCGGCCTGGACCGCCCGGCCGACCGCGGCTGGCCCGACGGCCGGGCCCCCAGCCTGCGCCGTATCCTCATCGACCTGATCGAGGAGTACGCCCGCCACGTCGGCCACGCCGACCTGATCAGGGAAGCGGTGGATGGACTCGTGGGTGAGGACCCACCACGCACTCTTTAGCCCGTCCGGCGTTCGGGGACGAGGCCGTTCAGGCCGAAGCGGGGGTCTGGGGGCGACAGCCCCCACGTATGGGACGGGCAGGGGCGGAGGGGGCGAAAACCCTTGCCTCAGCCCGCGGTGACCGCGGCGCGGACCGCCCCGTCGGGCCCCGCGAGGAGCACCGGCGTCTCGGCCCCGCCGAGGTCCCGCACCGCAGCCCGGTCCTCCGCGGACACGGCCTCCGTCTCGGACACCACAGCCGCCGCCTCCAAGGACTTCGCCCCCGAGGCGACCGCCATGGCCACGGCGGTCTGGAGGGCACTCAGCCGCAGGGAGGGCAGAGCCACCGTCCCGGCGACATACGTACGGCCCGTCTCGTCCCGCACAGCCGCCCCCTCGGGCACACCATTGCGTGCCCGCGCGGAACGGGCCAGGGTCACGATCTTGCGGTCCTCGGGGTCAAGCGCGCTGCTGTCGGTCATGCCCTGAGCATACGAAGCACCACTCCCACCCCGCGCGGCGGTACGCGGCTAGCCGGCGACCGTGTACATCGACCCCCGCCGCCCCTCCGGCGAAGCCAGCCACTCCAGCTTCGCCGCCGTGTTCGCCTCCGGTAGCGGCGTGTGCAGCACGATCGTGAGGTCGGGCCGCACCGGGACCTTCATGGCGGTGGACTCGACGGCCAGCAGACCGACCAGCGGATGGTCCAGTTCCTTGCGGATCTGCCCGGCGTCCTCGATGTCCCGCCGCTCCCACAGCTCGGTGAACTCGGCGCTGGATTCCCGCAGTTGGGTCAGCAGCTCCTGGAACCCCTCGTCCGTGGGGTCGGCGGCGCACGACGCGCGGAACTGGGCGACGACCGTGCGCGCGTTCTCCTCCCACGTCCGGGACTGACCCCGGTAGAGCGGGTCGGTGAAGAAGTCGACGATGCAGTTCTGTGTGTTCTCGGGGCGCATGCCGAGAACCATCGCGGCGGCGTCGTTGTACATCACGCAGTTGTAGTACCGGTCCATGATGTGCGCCGGATACGGCATCCACGTGTCGATCAGCCGCCGCAGCCCCTCGCACATGTCCCGGTCCTCGGGCGCGACCTCGGGCGCCGGCGGGTTCAGCCCGGCGAGCACGTACAGATGGCGCCGCTCGGCGTTGCTGAGCCGCAGTACACGGGCGACCGAGTCGAGGACCTGCGGCGAGACGGAGATGTCGCGTCCCTGCTCCAGCCACTGGTACCAAGAGGCGCCGACACCCGCGAGCACGGCGACCTCCTCCCGACGCAGACCGGGGGTGCGACGGCGCGCCCCGCCGTCCGGCAGTCCGGCCTGGGCCGGTGACACCCGGGCCCGACGGCTCATCAGGAAGTCCCGCAGTTCCCGCCGTCGGTGGGTCCTGAGCGCGTCCTGAGTCACGTTCGAATCCCCCTCTTGGTGACTGGTGGTGCGACCACCAGCATAAGTTCCCGCTCCCCACGGTTATTCCGACCGCAGGAAGCTCTTGCCATGGCGATCGAGACCACGACCGAGACGACGGCCGAAACCCCCACCGGCACCTCCCCAGGCGCCCCCACCCGCACCTCCACCCGCCCCGCGCACGACCCCCAACCCCCGCTCGGCACCCGGCTGTCGACCCGCGACAAGCTCGTCCTCTTCGTGCTGTGCGCGGCGCAGTTCATGGTCGCGCTCGACTTCTCCGTCCTGAACGTGGCGCTGCCCGTGCTCGGCAGGGACCTGGGCATGAGCCAGTCCGCGCTCCAGTGGGCGGTCACCGCCTTCGCGTTGCCGTCCGGCGGCTTCCTGCTCCTCTTCGGCCGGATCGGCGACCTGTACGGCCGCCGCAGGCTCTTCCTGACGGGCCTGGCCCTGTTCGGCGCGGCCTCACTGCTCGCGACCTTCGCCTGGGACCCGGCGTCGTTCCTGGCCGGGCGGGCGTTGCAGGGCCTGGGCGCGGCGGCGATCGTGCCGACGGGCATGTCGCTGCTGACGACGACGTTCCCGGAGGGCCCGGCGCGCGACCGTGCCCTGGGCATCTCGGGCACGCTGCTGTCCCTCGGCTTCACGGTCGGCATGGTGGCGGGCGGTGTCCTGACCGACGTACTCGGCTGGCGCTCGACGATGGGCCTGCTGTCGGTCTTCGCGCTGATCGTGCTGCCGCTGGCCCCGGGCCTGCTGCCGGAGTCACGCACCCCCGACCGCCCGCGTCTGGACATCCCCGGAGCGGTCACCGTCACCGGCGGTCTGCTGGCCCTGATCTACGCCCTGTCGACGGCCGCCGAGCGCGGCTTCGGCGGCGCGGACGTCATGGCGGGCCTCGTCGCGGGTGTCCTCCTGCTGGCCGCGTTCGGATACGTCGAGTCGCGTGCCCAGGCCCCGCTGGTCAGCCTCCCCATGCTGCGCCGCCGCACGGTGGCGTGGGGCAACCTGGGCGGTCTGGTCACCTTCTCGATGATGTCGACGGTGGTCTTCGTGCTGACGCTGTACCTGCAGGAGATCCTCGACCTGTCCGCCTTCGAGACCGGTCTGGTCTTCGGCGTCCAGGGCGCGCTGTCGGCCGTCGCCGGGGTGTACGCCCCGAAGGTCATCGGCCGCTTCGGCGCCCGCCGTACGCTGGTCGGCTCACTGGCAGGGCAGGGACTGTTCGTCGCGGCGCTGGTGGGACTGAACGCGCACACCTGGTCCGTCTGGCTCGCCGCCGCCGCGGTCTCGCTGGCCAGCATGTGCCACCTCGGCGCGATCATCTCCTACGGCCTGACCGTCACCTCGGGCGTCCCCGACGAGGAGCAGGGCCTGGCCACGGGCCTGGTGACCTCCACCCAGCAGGTCGGCCTCACCGTCGGCATCCCGCTGCTCGGCGTCCTCGCGACGACGTCGGACGACCTGCTGAGCGGCGTCCACACGGTGCTCGCCCTGGATGCGGCGATCGTCCTGGCGGCGGCGGTGCTGGTCGCGGTGGGACTCGGCCGACGGGGCCCGAAGGCTGGTTCAGGACCGGTCGAGGCGGAGGCGCTCGGCCTTCGGTAGACCGGCGACGACGAGATCGTACGAATCCTCGATGAGCTCCCGAACCAGCCGGTCCGGGAGTTCGCCGTCGACCGTCACCGTGTTCCAGTGCCGCTTGTTCATGTGGTAGCCGGGGATGATCAGCCCCGGGTGCTCGCCGCGCAGCCGGACCGCGTCGTCCGGGTCGCACTTCAGATTGACCGTCAGCGGGCGTGCGTCCAGATGGCTCAGGGCGAAGAGCTTGCCCAGCACCTTGAAGACCGAGGTCTGCGGGTTGAAGGGGAAGTCCTCGACGGTCGCGTTGAACGACAGGCAGAACGCGCGCAGCTGCTGCGGGGTCACTCCGGCTTCTCCTCCTCGGGGGGCTCGATCGGGCCGACCGGCTCGACGAGTACCGTGACGATCTTGTTCCGGCGCCCTGCCGCGGCCTCCGCCGTCAGCCGCAGTTCGCGGCCGTCGGGCAGCTCGACCACCGAGGAGGCCCCGGCGATCGGGACCCGCCCGAGCGCCTTGGCGAGCAGCCCGCCGACGGTCTCCACATCCTCGTCGTCGTACGCCTCGAAGCCGTACAGCTCGCCGAGGTCGCCGATGTCGAGGCGGGCGGTGACGCGGTAGCGGTCGTCGCCGAGCTCCTGGACCGGCGGCAGCTCACGGTCGTACTCGTCGGTGATCTCGCCGACGATCTCCTCGAGGATGTCCTCGATCGTGACGATGCCGGCCGTGCCGCCGTACTCGTCGATGACGACGGCGACGTGGTTGCGCTCCTGCTGCATCTCGCGCAGCAGATCGCCCGCGTTCTTCGTGTCGGGCACGAAGGTGGCGGGCCGCATGGCCGTCGACACCAGCTCGGACTCGGCGTCGCGGCTGATGTGCGTCTTGCGGGCCAGGTCCTTCAGATACACGATCCCGACGATGTCGTCCTCGCTCTCCCCGGTGACGGGGATGCGGGAGAAGCCCGAGCGCAACGCGAGGGTCAGGGCCTGGCGGATGGTCTTGTAGCGCTCGATGACGACGAGGTCGGTCCTCGGGACCATGACCTCGCGCACGAGAGTGTCGCCCAGCTCGAAAACGGAGTGCACCATGCGGCGCTCCTCGTCCTCGATGAGCGACTCCTTCTCGGCGAGGTCGACCAGCGCGCGCAGCTCGGCCTCGGAAGCGAACGGGCCGCGCCGGAAGCCCTTGCCGGGCGTGAGCGCGTTGCCGATGAGGATGAGCAGGGGCGGGATCGGGCCCATCACCCGGGCCAGCGGAAGCAGGACGTATGCCGCCGCCGTCGCCGTGTTCAGTGGGTGCTGGCGGCCGATGGTGCGCGGGGAGACGCCGACCGCGACGTACGAGACGAGGACCATGACGCCGATGGCGACGGCCAACGCCTGCCAGGTCTTGTCGAACTCCTTCAAGCAGGCGTAGGTGACGAGCGCCGCGGCCGCCATCTCGCAGGCCACGCGCACGAGCAGCGCCACGTTCAGATAGCGGGTCGGGTCGGCGGCGACCTGGGCGAGCTTGGCGCTGCCGCGCCTGCCGCTGCGTACGGCCTCCTCGGCGCGGAAGCTGGAGACGCGCGCCAGGCCCGCCTCCGCGCAGGCGGCGAGCCAGGCGACGACGACCAGCAGGACGGCGCCGACGACGAGTTGAGGACTCATGACACGGTCGGGGCCGGGGAGGGGCCCGTCATGCCCTTCTCCGCGCGCCAGCCGTCCACGATGGCGGCCTGGAGACCGAACATCTCGGCCTTCTCGTCCGCTTCCTCGTGGTCGTAGCCGAGCAGGTGCAGCACCCCATGGACGGTGAGGAGCTGGAGCTCCTCGTCCATGGAGTGCTGCGTCGCGGCTTCCTTGCCCTGTCGCTCGGCGACCTCCGGGCAGAGCACGATGTCGCCGAGCAGGCCCTGCGGCGGCTCGTCGTCGTCCTTCGACGGCGGCCGCAGCTCGTCCATGGGAAAGGACATGACATCCGTCGGTCCTGGCAGGTCCATCCACTGGATGTGGAGCTGCTCCATGGCGTCGGCGTCCACGACGATCACCGAGAGCTCGGAGAGCGGGTGGATGCGCATCCGCGCGAGCGCGTAGCGGGCGATGTCGAGGATCGCCTGCTCGTCGACCTCGGTTCCGGACTCGTTGTTGACGTCGATCGACATGGTCGTGCTGGTCTACTTCCCCTTGTGGCCGGCTTTGCCGCGGCCCTTGTGGGAGCCGTTCTCGGTGCCGTTCTCGCTGTCGTACTTCTCGTACGCGTCGACGATACGGCCGACCAGCTTGTGCCGTACGACATCGTGGGACGTGAGCCGCGAGAAGTGGACGTCGTCCACACCCTCCAGGATGTCCTGGACCTGGCGCAGACCCGACTTCGTGCCGTTCGGCAGGTCGACCTGTGTCACGTCGCCCGTGACCACGATCTTCGAATCGAAGCCGAGGCGGGTGAGGAACATCTTCATCTGCTCGGCGCTCGTGTTCTGGGCCTCGTCCAGGATGATGAAGGCGTCGTTGAGCGTGCGACCGCGCATGTAGGCGAGCGGCGCGACCTCGATCGTCCCGGCCGCCATGAGGCGCGGGATCGAGTCCGGGTCGAGCATGTCGTGCAGCGCGTCGTACAGCGGACGCAGGTAGGGGTCGATCTTCTCGTAGAGCGTGCCCGGGAGGAATCCCAGTCGCTCGCCCGCCTCCACCGCCGGACGGGTCAGGATGATGCGGTTGACCTGCTTGGACTGAAGCGCCTGGACCGCCTTCGCCATGGCGAGGTACGTCTTGCCGGTACCGGCGGGGCCGATGCCGAAGACGATGGTGTGCTTGTCGATGGCGTCGACGTACCGCTTCTGGTTGAGCGTCTTGGGGCGGATGGTGCGGCCTCGCGAGGACAGGATGTTCTGCGTGAGCACCTCGGCCGGAGTCTCCTGGCCGTCGCCCTCCCCGTTCTCGCTCGCCCTGAGCATGGCGATCGAGCGTTCCACTGCGTCCTCCGTCATCGGCTGCCCCGTGCGGAGCACCAGCATCATCTCGTCGAACAGGCGCTGGACGAGGGCGACTTCACCGGCGTCGCCGACCGCACTGATCTCATTGCCCCGGACATGGATGTCGGCCGCCGGGAAGGCCTTCTCGATCACGCGCAGAAGGGAGTCCCCGGAGCCCAGCACGGTCACCATGGGGTGCGCGGCCGGAACGGTGAACTGCGCTCTCGCTTGTCCCTGCGCGGGGGTGTGAGCTGTGGGTGTCTGAGTCATGGGCCGGCTCTGAAGGCCTGCTTTTCCTCCTTGATCGGCACGCTTGCCACGAGGGCAGCGTTGCGATTCCAAGCGTACGTCGCCGCACTGACAGAGCCGTAGGGCTTTTCCTCACCCACACGGAGCGCCGCACAGAGCACTGCACGACGCCTCACGCGGAGCACCACACGGCGCCTCACGCGGAGCGCCCGAAACCGATCGTCGGCACCGCACGGCGCAGCGGCCACGGGCGCGTCACCTGGGGCAGCAGCCCCTCCAGGAACGCATAGCGCCTCAGGGCCGTCGGATCCTGGTCGTCGACCGACTGGACGCGGCGCCACCAGGCGGCGATCTCGGACCAGCCGGGCGCCGACAGCGACCCCCCGAACTCCTGGACGGAGAGGGCGGCGGTCAGCCCGGCGAAGGCGAGACGGTCGGCGAGGGGCCAGTCGGCCAGGGTGCCCATGACGAAGCCCGCGACGAAGACGTCACCGGCGCCGGTGGGGTCCATGGCCTCGACGGCGATCGCCGGGACCTCGGCGGTCTCCCCGGTACGGCCGTCCACGGCGTACGCGCCCTCCGAACCGAGGGTGACGACCGCCAGCGGTACGTGCTCGGCCAGCGCGTGCGCCGCCGCGCGCGGGCAGTTCGCACCGGTGTACCGCATGGCCTCCTCGGCGTTCGGCAGGAACGCCTCGCAGTGTTCGAGATCGGCGAGGCCCGCCAGGTCCCAGCGGCCGGTGTCGTCCCAGCCGACGTCCGCGAAGATCCGGGTGCCCTTGCTCGCGGCCTGCCCGATCCACGGCGCGCGCGTGCCCGGCGTCAGCGCGGCGACGGCGGCACGCGCGCGTGGCGGGCAGTCCGGCGCGGGTTCCTCCGGTGGCGGCTCGTGCCCGTGGCTGACCATCGTGCGCTCGCCCTCGTACGCCATCGACACGGTGACCGGGGAGTGCCAACCGGGTACGGTGCGCGACGGGGTGAGGTCGATGCCCTCGCCCTGCTCCAGGGCGTCCCAGCAGTACTCCCCGTAGTGGTCGTCGCCGAAGGCCGCCGCCAGGGAGGTCTTCAGCCCCAGCCGAGCGAGGGCGGTCGCCATGTTGGCGACTCCGCCCGGGCTGGAACCCATCCCCCGCGCCCAGGACTCCGTCCCCCGCACGGGGGCGGAATCGAGCCCGGTGAAGATGATGTCCAGGAAGACCGTGCCCGTCAGATAGACGTCCCAGGGCGGGTCCTGGGGGGTGCGCAGCCCTGCGAGCGGGTCGACGTGGGCCTGGCAGTACGGTCGCTCTCCGTTGGACGCGATCACGGTGCGCTCCCTGACGTGGTACGGATCTGGCCAGTGTGCACCACCGGAACCGCCCCGCCCCGTCCGCTCTAACCTATTTTCGCCCCCTCCGCCCCTACCCGTCCCGTCCCTGGGGGCCGCGCCCCTGACCCCCCTAAAAGATCGCGCAGTTCCCCGCACCCCAAGGGGCGCGGAAAGTCACCACCGCGGCATGGACGGCGCAACCCACCCCGCGTCGGCGACCCGCATCGCCCCCGCATCATCACGCTCCCGCAACCCCCCGTCGTCATCGAGCCACCGCCGATGCAGCACCCCCACCGCGTCACGGTCGAGCTCGACCCCCAGCCCAGGCGCGTCGGAGACCCTCACACACCCGCCCTCGAAGACGAGCCGCTCGGTCAGCACATCCTCGGACTGCCACGGATAGTGCGAGTCGCAGGCATGGTGAAGCCCAGGAATCGTCGACGCGACCTGCGTCATCGCCGCGAGCGAGATCCCCAGATGGGTGTTGGAGTGCATGGACACCCCGACACCGAACGTCCGGCAGACGGCGGCCAGTTCACGGGTGTTCCGCAGCCCACCCCAGTAGTGGTGATCGGACAGCACGATCTGCACGGCCCCCACCGTGAAGGCCTCCCGGATCTCCGCGAACGTCGTCACGCACATATTGGTGGCCAGCGGCACGGACGTGCCCGCCGCGACCTCGGCCATGGCGGCCGTCCCGAGCGTTGGATCCTCCAGATACTCGAGTACGTCTCCCAGCGCCTCCGCGACCTTCAGCGAGGTCTCCACGGACCAGGCCCCGTTGGGGTCGAGCCGCAGCGGACGGCCGGGGAAGGCCTCCGCGAGCGCCCGCACGGCGGCGATCTCCTGCTCCGGAGGAAAGACGCCGCCCTTGAGCTTGAACGAAGTGAACCCGTACCGCTCGGTGAACTTCCGCGCCTGCGCGACGACTCCGGCCGGGTCGAGCGCGGCTCCCCAGTCGTCCTTCTCCCCTGCGACCCCTTCGGGATGGTCGGCCCACTTGTAGAACAGGTAAGCGCTGTACTCCACCGCGTCCCGCACCTTGCCGCCGAGCAGCGCGTGCACGGGCAGTCCCAGCGCCTTGCCGAGCGCGTCCAGACAGGCCACCTCGAAGCCGGAGACGACCGACAGCCGCAGCTTGTCGGCGGTCTGCACCCCGCGCAGTCCGCCGACGTCGACCTGGCCGTCCACCCGCGCCCGATCGACGGCGACCTCGTTCATCACCGTGAACAACCCGTTCAGGTGGGAGACTTGCCGTCCCACCAGCTTGCGCGCGAACGGCCGGGCGAGCTCCAGATATGTGCCGTCGCCGTATGTCTCGCCGACACCCGTCACCCCGTCCGCAGTGACGACCTCCACGATCAGCCGGGGGTGTACGGCTGATGCACGCCCTGCGTGTTCAGCAGGGGCGGGTCGGCGACGAGGATCGGGGTCAGCCGGACCTCGGCGATGGTCAGAGCGCGGGTCACGGGACGGCTCCTACGGTGGGCGTACACCATCTACGTATGAAGACAAAGGTTAGGTAGGCGAACAACCCGTCGTCAATGGGCCGACGCGGGCCTCGCCGACGACCCGGTGCAGCGGCAGGGCGAAATCCACACGCCTACCCCAGCACCCTCACCCCAAACAGAACGTGCCCCACATCACACCGCCCCGCCTTCTTCGCACCCCCACCCCCTTGATACAAATTGCCCGCGCGTTCCTGTCCGTCGACAGCCGCCCAACCCCCCTTCTTGAGCCGCTTCTTTCGCATGCCCTGGGAACGCCCGTGTCCGCCCGCACCACCCCGCCCTGGCCCCTCGTCGCCCTTTTCACGGCCGGGTACCTCGCCGCTTATCTGCTCCCGACCACCGTCGGCAGGCTCGACGCGGGCCTCCCGCTCTCGGCCACGCAGGCCGGCGCCATCGGCAGCGCGCTGCTGCTGAGTTCGGCGACGGCGGGCTTCCTGCTCGCCTCCCGCGTCGACCGCTTCGGCCCGCGCAGGCTCGCCCGCACCGGCCTGCTCCTCGCGGCCGCCGGCTACGGCACCGCCGCCCTCACCTCGGCCGTCCCGCTGGTCATCACCGGCGCGATCGTCGGCGGCTTCGGATCCGGTACGGCCACCACGGTCGCCGCGACCGGCATCGCCGCCCAGCGCGACCCCCACCGCACCACCACCCTGGGCCTGCTCGGTGTCTCCGCCCTCGCGGGCGCGCTGTATCTGACGATCCCTCATCTCGGCCCGGCCCACGGCCTCCCCCTCGCCGCGATCGCCTGCACGGCGCTGCTGGTGCTGCCCCTGACCGGGCGCCTCCCGGCCCGCACCCCGGCGACCCTGGCTCTGCGCACCGGGACTCCGCTCCCCCACCTCCGCTCCGGCCTGGTCCTCGCCGCCGCCATGCTCTTGTGGTCCCTCGCCCAGAACTCCCTCTGGGGCGTCAGCGGCCGCATCGGCGTGACCCAGGCGGGGCTCGGCGAAGTGACGGTCGGCGTGGTCTTCGCGGTGGCGCTCGGCGCCGGGCTGCTGGGCGTGATCGGGGCGGGCGCCCTGGGCCCGCGGCTCGGCCCGGCCCTGCCGATCGGCGCGGGTACGGCACTGATCGCCGGCTGCATCGCGCTCAGCGCGGCGGCGAGCGACCTGTCCTCGTTCGCGACGGGCGAGATCGCCTGGAACACGCTCTACCCGGTCGTGCTCTCGTACGTGATCGGCCTCGCCGCCTCCCTGGACCCGCGCGGACGGTGGGCGGTCCTCGTCGGCTCGGCCTCCTCGCTGGGCACGGCGTGCGGCCCGCTCGCCGGGAGTCTGCTCTCCGCGCGGGCCGGGT
This sequence comes from Streptomyces sp. NPDC050564, assembly GCF_044457265.1. NCBI lineage: Bacteria > Bacillati > Actinomycetota > Actinomycetes > Kitasatosporales > Streptomycetaceae > Streptomyces > Streptomyces sp. NPDC050564. Next base: position 424,261 of record NZ_JBITGS010000001.1, read on the forward strand.
TCCCGGCGATGGGCGTGATCCTGGCACTCGGCCTGCTCGCCGTCACCGTCCCGATGACGGCCGTGGCGCTAAGCCTCAGGCGCGGCATCCCGCAGGAACACCCGGTCGTCGAGATCCCGCTGGAGGCCGTGCCCGCCCGGCGGGCGGCGTACGACACGGCGGGACCCCGGCAAGCGGCGGCAGCGGCCGCACCGGGGTCCGGGACAGGCTGACGGCTACTCGAACTCGTACGCGTCGACCTCGGCGATGTACCGGGCCCGCCGCTCCTCGTCGTGCTCCAGGAAGGACGCCTCGAACGAGTTGCGGGCCAGCTCCCGCAGCCGCTCCTGGTCCAGCCCCAGCGCCTCGTGCACGGCGTGGAAGGTGTCGCCGACATAGCCCCCGAAGTACGCGGGGTCGTCGGAGTTGACGGTGCACAGCAGCCCGGCGTCCATCATGGCCGGCAGCGGGTGCTCCTCCAGGACGTCCACGGCCCGCAGCCGTACGTTCGACAGCGGGCAGAGCGTGAGCGGGATCCGCTCCCGCACGAGCCGCTCGACCAGTGCGGGGTCCTCCATGCAGCGCAGCCCGTGGTCGATGCGCTCGACGCCGAGCACGTCCAGCGCCTCGGTGATGTACGCGGGCGGGCCCTCCTCGCCCGCGTGCGCGACGCGCCGCAGACCGAGCGCGCCCGCGGCCTCGTACACCTCGCGGAACTTGACCGGCGGGTGCCCGACCTCCGCGGAGTCGAGTCCGATGCCGACGATCCGGTCGAGGTACGGCTTCGCGGCCTCCAGCGTCTCCATGGCCGACTCGGCGGACTCGTCCCGCAGGAAGCACATGATCAGCTGCGTGGAGATGCCGTGCGTCTCCATGCTGTCGGCCAGCGCGCGATGCAGGCCCTCCACGACCGTCCCCATGTCCACCCCGCGCGCGAGGTGCGCCTGCGGGTCGAAGAAGATCTCCGCGTGCCGGACGCCCTGCGCGGCGGCCCGCGCCAGATAGGCGTCGGCCAGGTCGGCGAAGTCCTGTTCCGTCCGCAGTACGGCCATGAGCTCGTAGTACAGGTTCAGGAACGACTGGAGATCGTCGAAGAGATACGCCTTGCGCAGCTCCTCGGTGTTCGCGTACGGCAGCGTGACGCCGTTGCGCGCGGCGAGCGCGAAGGCGAGCTCGGGTTCGAGCGTGCCTTCGATGTGGAGGTGCAGTTCTGCTTTGGGGAGGGACATCAAAGCATCGTACGGTCGATTTCCGGGCACTCGGAATCGGCGCCCCGGGCCGCGATCAAGAGTGCCGATGGCGAGCGCTCGGGAAGGGCGTCCGGGCCGCGACCACGGACGCCCCGGAGCCGGCTCGCTCACCGGCGCTTCGGAACCGGCACCCGCACCAGATCGTGCGCCACGGTCAGCTCTCCGTCGAACCCCGCGGCCCGAGCCTGCCGCTCGAACTCCTCGGGCTCGGAGTACCGCTGGCTGAAGTGGGTGAGCACGAGATGGCGTACGCCGGCCTCCATGGCCACCCGTCCCGCCTGACCTGCCGTCAAGTGGCCGTGATCCATGGCCAGTTGCTCGTCCTCGTCGAGGAACGTCGACTCGATGACGAGCAGGTCGCACCCTTCGGCGAGCGCGCCCACCCCCTCGCACAGCCGGGTGTCCATGACGAACGCGAACCGCTGCCCGTGCCGCACCTCGCTGACGTCGTCGAGGGACACCCCGTGAAGCGAGCCCTCCCGCTGCAGACGCCCGACGTCGGGCCCTCTGATGCCGCGCTCGGCGAGCCGCTCCGGCAGTATCCGCCGCCCGTCCGGCTCGACCAGCCGGTACCCGAACGACTCCACGGGGTGGGAGAGCCTGCGGGCCTCCAAGGTGTACGAGGGCGTGGTCGCCAGCACGCCCTCGACCTCGACCGGGGCTTCCGTCAGCTCGACGGTCTCGCGGTAGGCGGTCGCGTACCGCAGCCGGTCGAAGAACCGCTGGCCGGAGCGCGGATAGTGGACGGTCACCTCGTGCGGCACGCGGTCGAGGTTGATGCGCTGGATCACGCCGGCGAGCCCCAGCGAATGGTCCCCGTGGAAGTGCGTGACACAGATGCGGTGCAGGTCGTGCGCGGCGACCCCGGCACGCAGCATCTGGCGCTGCGTGCCCTCGCCGGGGTCGAAGAGCAGTCCCTCGCCGTCCCACCGCAGCAGATAGCCGTTGTGGTTGCGATGCCGGGTCGGGACCTGGCTGGCGGTGCCGAGGACCACCAATTCGCGTACGGACAAGGCCGGTTACCCCGGGGGCCACTGCATGCCGCGACCGCCCAGCACATGGGCGTGCGCGTGGAAGACGGTCTGGCCCGCGCCGCTGCCGGTGTTGAACACGACCCGGTAGCTCTCCAGCTTGTCCTCGGCCGCGACCTCGGCGGTCTCGCGCAGCACGTCCGCGACGACCGAGGGTTCGGCGGCCGCCAGCGCGGCAGCGTCCGGGTAGTGCACCTTGGGGATGACCAGGACGTGGCTGGGCGCCTGAGGGTTTATGTCGCGGAAGGCGACGGTCGTCTCGGTCTCCCGGACCACGGTCGCTGGAATGTGCCCCGCGACGATTTTACAGAACAGGCAGTCGTCCTGCGGCTCTCCCGCCATGCGTGTGCCTCCTCACGCCAGCCGATCATTACCTCCGCATGCTATCGGCCCGACCGGGCAGGCCGCGTACGGCTGTGCCGACCATCAGCGGCGTACACAGGGCGCACCGACCGGCCGCCGGGCAGGACCGCTCGGCCGGGCCGCGGTCCTGCACAGGCAGTGGCGAGCCGATCGAACACGGCTCCGCCCCCACCCGGCATCCTCCAGCCGCCGGGCCCCGCGGGGACCTTCACCGCCCCGGCCACCGCCATCGCGGATGTGCCCCGGCCACCGCCGTCGCGGGCGTGCGCCGCCCAACCGGAAGGGCGGACGGACGGGGAACAACATCCGCCGCGAAGCGGTGGATCACCCCGCCACGGCGGCGCCGCGGGTTACAGCGGCGGCAAAGCGGGCGCGGCCTTCGCCGGGTTCTCGGTGAGGGCCGCCAGGGCGATGCGGATCGCCTCGTCGAGCTGGGTGTCCCGTCCCGCGGCGTAGTCCTGCGGAGCCTGGACGACCTCGACGTCGGGGTCGACACCGTGGTTCTCGACGCCCCACTCGTAGCCCTCCAGCCAGAAGGCGTACTTGGGCTGGGTGACGAGTGTGCCGTCGACGAGCCGGTAGCGGCTGTCGATGCCGATCACTCCGCCCCAGGTACGGGTGCCGACCACGGGCCCGATCCCGAGCGCCTTGATCGCCGCGTTGACGATGTCGCCGTCCGAACCGGAGAACTCGTTGGCGACGGCGACGACCGGGCCGCGTGGCGCGTCCTCCGGGTAGCTGTACGGGCGCAGGCCGCGCGGCAGGTCCCAGCCGACGATCCGCCGCGCCAGCTTCTCGACGACGAGCTGGGAGGTGTGGCCGCCGCGGTTCTCGCGTACGTCCACCACCAGCCCCTCCCGGGCCACCTCGATGCGCAGGTCGCGGTGGAGCTGAGCCCACCCGGAGCCGACCATGTCCGGCACGTGCAGATACCCGAGGCGGCCCCCGGACTGCTCGTGGACGTACGCCCGCCGGTCCGCCACCCAGTCGTGGTAGCGCAGCGGCTCCTCGTCCGCGAGCGGGACGACGACCGCGTGACGTGGATCGCCGCCGCCCGAAGGCGAGATGGTCAGCTCCACCGGCTTGCCCGCCGTGCCGACGAGCAGCGGCCCGGGCCCGGCCACCGGGTCCACCGGCTGCCCGGCGACCGCGACGATCGCGTCTCCGGCGCGCACCGCGACCCCCGGAGCGGCGAGCGGCGCCCGCGCGTCCGGGTCGGAGGTCTCGGACGGGAGGATCCGGTCGATGCGCCAACTGCCGTCCTCATGACGGGAGATGTCCGCGCCGAGCAGCCCCTGTGCCCGGTCGCCGCCACCCCCTCCGCCACGCGGCATGACGTACGCGTGCGAGGTGCCGAGTTCGCCGTGCACCTCCCAGAGCAGGTCGACGAGATCGTCGTGCGTGGCGACCCGCTCCAGAACCGGCCGATAGCGGTCGAGTACGGCGTCCCAGTCGACCCCGCCCAGGTCGGGCCGCCAGAAGTTGTCCCGCATCAGGCGGCCCGTCTCGTCGTACATCTGCCGCCACTCGGCGGCCGGGTCGACGGTCTGCCGGACCCGCGACAGATCGACGGTGATGTTCGTGTCGCTCTCGTCGTCGTTCGAGGCGCGCCGGTCGCTGGGTACGACCTTGAGCTTGCCGTCGGTCCACAGCAGGACCCGCTTGCCGTCGCCCGTGACGGCGAAGTGGTCGGCGTCCGCGGCGAGATGCTCGATGCGCTGGTGGGCGAGGTCGTACCGCTCCAGCTCGGTCTGCGGGTCCGGGTCGTCGGGCGTGGCGCGGGAGGCGCCGAGCACACCGCGGACCGGGTGCCGCAGCCACAGCAGCCCGTCCTTGGCGGCACGCAGCGTCGAGTAGCGCGCGGCCTCGACGGGGAACGGCACGATCCGGTCGGCGAGCCCGTCGAGGTCGATGCGGGTCGTGGGGGCGCCCTCGCTGTCGGGCGTCTCGTCCTTGTCCGGCGCCTCGAAGGGGCGGCCGTGCCGCTGCGGCCCGAAGGGGGACGGCGTGGTCGCGGCCAGGGTGATCAGGTAGGGCCGCGAGCCGCCCACGAACGCCAGGTCGAAGACGTGCTCGTCGTAGACGGGGTCGAACGCGCGCGCCGAGAGGAAGCCGAGGTGCTTGCCGTCGAGCGTGAACGCGGGCTCGTAGTCGCGGAACCGGAGCGGGGTCGCCTCGGTCACCGACAGGTCGGCGGTGTTGGCCAGCTTGAGCTGGCGCAGCGGGCGCGGTCCCGGGTGCGACCAGGCGAGCCAGGCCGAGTCGGGCGAGAAGACAAGGCCGCTGACCTCACCGTCCTCGCTGCGGTCGACCTCGCGCACCTCCCCGCTCTCCCGTTCGACGAGCAGCACACGGCCGTCGTGCGAGGCGACGGCGGCGCGGCTCCCGTCGGGCGCCATCGCGAGCCCGAGGACCCGTCCGAGCTGCCCGGCGGCGAGTCGGCGCGGGGTCGCCCCCGGCGCGACTCCCGTCGCCGGGGCGAACTCCAGGGCGTCGTCGCCCTCCGCGTCGGTCACCCACACCACGTGCTCCTCGCCCTCCGCCCGGAAGGTGCGGGGCAGCCGGGAGCGCACGCCCTGCTCGGCGGCGAGGGCGCGGGCCGGACCCGAGCGGTGCGTGACCCAGTGGACGGCGCCGCGCACCGAGACCGCGCTGCCGCGTCCGGTGTGGTCGGGCGCGGCGGCGGAGAACCAGCGCGAGGCGCTCACCGGGTGCGGCTGCTGGTCGACGCGCTGGCCGCCGAGGCGGATGTCCAGCCTGCGCGGCTCGGCGCCCTCCAGGTCGTCGAGGAGCCACAGTTCACCGGCGGACGCGTACACGACCCGCGTGCCGTCGGTGGCCGCGTGGCGGGCGTAGAACCCTCCCCCACCGGGCGTGTGGCGCCGCAGGTCGGAGCCGTCGGCGAGGGAGGAGTAGAGCGCCCCGACACCTTCGTGGTCGGACAGGAAGGCGATCCGCTCCCCCACCCAGAGGGGATATTCGATGTTCCCGTCGAGCTCTTCATGCAGCCGTACGAAAGCGGAGTCCCCGTCGCCCTCCCGGTCGATCCACAGCTTGCCCGCCGTGCCGCCGCGATACCGCTTCCACCAGGCGGCCTCGCGCCCCATGGGCGCGGACAGCAGCACGACACCCGGGCCGCCGTGGGCGATGTCGCCGACGGGCCCGTAGGGAAGGGTCGTCGCGGGGCCGCCGTCGAGTGGGACGGCCCGGGCCCAGCTGCGCCGCAGGCTCGCCTGTCCCTGGGTGCTGAGCGCGAGCACCTGACCGTCCGCGGTCCAGCCGCGCACCTGGGTCTTCGAACTGCCCCAGTACGTCAGTCGCTTGGACGGTCCGCCGGCCAGGGCGGCGGCGTGTACCTCGGGCGCCCCGTCACGCGTGGACGTCCAGGCGACCGTCGTGCCGTCCGGGGAGATGCGCGGATGGTTCACCGGGACGTTGTCGGCGCTGACCCGCCAGGCCCTGCCTTCGCCGTCGAGCGGGGCGGCCCAGACGTCGTCCTCGGCCGTGAAGACGACCAACTCGCCGTGCAGATGCGGAAACCGGAGATACGCGGAGGCTGCGGACTCTGTCACCCGATCACCCTATGCAGCGACCGCACCCCTTGAAAGGGGTTTCGATCACTTGATCCGTGTGGGCCTGGCAGGTCACCGGGCAGGTCACTTGCCCTGGGAGGGCCAGCAGGTCGGGTCGCCCTTGCACCACATGGTCTTCGTCACGGTGACGGTGACGGTGGGGTTGGGCTGCCCGTTCGTGGGGTGGTACGAGATGGGCGGGTTGGGGGCGTTCGTGGCGTTGCAGTTCCCGAGGCCGCTCACGTGGAACCACTCCTTGCCGCCGACCGTGGCGCGCAGGTCCCCGCGTACGCACGCGCCGTCGACGGCGCGGGTGACCTTGCCCTTGACGACGATCTCCCGTCCGTCATCCGTCTGCCCCTGGCAGTCGACGGAGGCGGCGGTGCTCACGGTCGGCGCGGGCGTCTTCCCGGGGGTGTAGGCCTTGTTGGCCCCGCCGTAGGACGCCGTGCAGCTGAGCCAGCGCACGTTCACATGCTGTCGTTCGAGTTCCTTGGTCGCGGTCCGGTCGGTCGTGTAGGCCACCGTGGCCGAACTCAGCCCGCCCGTCGGCTCGCACGCGGCCACCCCGAACACTCCGGCCGCTCCGAGCCCCACCGCCATCAGCACCTGTCGACGCCCTGTCCGACGCCTTATCCGCCTCAAAGCCCCCATAGACGGCAGCCTGCCACTGTCCCGCGAACGGCGGTAGACCGCATGCGGCCACGATCCCCAGGACCACCCGAAGGAGGGTTTTTCACCCCCGCCGCCCCTGCCGGGGCGGCGGGGGCGAAAGAGGCCTGGCCCTCAGGTACGCAGGAGGAGCCACTCCTGGAGCTCCACCAGGTTGCCCTCCGGGTCCTTGAGGTGGGCGACGCGCATGCGGTCGGTCATGGGGACAGGACCGTGCAGGACGGTCGCGCCACGCGAGGCGATCTGCTCGCAGTACGCGTCCAGGTCATCCACCCGTAGCACCACCAACGACCGATGCCCGGTAGCCAAGTCGCCCAGTTCACCCAGGACTTCGGCCATCACCGACCGGTCCTGTATGGCGATGCCCGCCGACCCGGTGGCGGGGCTGAACTTCTCGTACGGCCCCTCCGTCGCACCCGACTGGGGCTTGAGACCCAGCACCTCGGCGTAGAAGCGGTAACAGGCGGCGAAGTCCGAGACGAGCAGCCGTACCTGAGCGAGTTCCAAGGCGATCCCCCGTGAGTGTCAGGACCAGCGACCGGTACGGGCCAGCAGCAGCGCCGCCGCCACGGTCCCGGCGGTCGAAGTACGCAGCACGGTACGCCCCAGGTGGAACGTCCGCGCACCCGCCTCGGTGAACAGCGCCACCTCCTCGGGCGAGATCCCGCCCTCGGGGCCGACCACAAGGACGATCTCCCCGGAACCGGGCAGTTCGGCCGTCGCGAACGGCTCGGTCCCGAGCTCCGTGTCCTCGTGCAGTACCGCCGCCAGATCCGCTTTGGCGAGAAGTGCGGCAACCTGCTTGGTCGACATCGCGTCCGCGACCTCGGGGAAGCGGACGCGCCGGGACTGCTTGCCGGCCTCCCGGGCCGTGGCCCGCCATTTGGCGAGCGCCTTCAGCCCCCGCTCGCCCTTCCACTGCGTGATGCAGCGGGAGGCCGCCCAGGGCACGATCGCGTCCACGCCGGTCTCCGTCATGGTCTCGACGGCGAGCTCGCCCCGGTCGCCCTTGGGCAGGGCCTGCACGACGGTGATGCGCGGCTCCTCCGCCGGCTCCTCGGTCACCGAGTCCATCCGGACGATCAGCCGGTCCTTGCCCTCGGTCTCCAGCACCACGCACTCCGCCCAGCGCCCGGCCCCGTCGGTGAGGACGACGTCCTCGCCGGGCCGCAGCCGCTTCACCGAGACGGCGTGCCGCCCCTCGGGCCCGTCGAGGACATAGCGTCCGCCGCCCCCCGCGTTGAAATCTTCGACCACGAACACCGGGGCGGTCATCGGCCCGCACCCCCGTCCTCTTCCGGGAGCGCCGACAACGCTGTCCTGGCGGCGGCGAGTTCGGCGCTCAGCACCTCCACCAGCTGCCCCGCAGGCAGTTCGCGGGCCATGCGGTGGCCCTGACCGGCCCACAGTGCCATGCCCTGCGCGTCGCCCGCCGCGGCGGCCGCCTTGCGCAGCGGGGAGGTGAGGTGGTGGATCTCGGGGTACGCGGCGGGCGCGTACGGACCGTGCTCGCGCAAAAAGCGGTTGACCAGTCCGCGCGCCGGGCGCCCGGAGAACGCGCGCGTCAACTCCGTCCGTACGAACAGGGGGTTGGTCAGCGCCTGCTTGTGCATGGCGTTCGCGCCGGACTCGGGGGTGGCGAGGAACGCGGTGCCGAGCTGGGCCGCGCTCGCGCCCGCCGCGAGCACCGCGGCGATCTGGCTGCCGCGCATGATGCCGCCCGCCGCGACGATCGGGATCTGCACGGTCTCGCGGACCTGCGCGATCAACGAGAGCAGCCCTATGCCGGTGCCGTCCGTCTCCGGGTTGTCGCGGTGGGTGCCCTGGTGGCCGCCCGCCTCGACGCCCTGCACGATCACCACGGCGGCGCCCGCCCGCTGCACGGCCAGCGCCTCCTCGGCGGTGGTCGCGGCGACCATCGTCAGCGTGCCGGCGCGGGCGAGCGAGTCCAGTACGTCGCGGGTGGGAACGCCGAAGTGGAAGGAGACCACCGGCACCGGGTTGTCGAGGAGGACGGCGAGCTTGGCGTCGTAGCCGTCGTCCCGGCCGCTGTCGGGGTCGCCGAGCTCGGTCTCGTACCAGGCGGCCTCACCAGCGAGCTGGTTGGCGTACACCTCGACGGCGGCGGAGTCCGCATACTCGGGCTGCGGCATGAAGAGGTTCACACCGAAGGGGCGGCCCGTGAGTCCGCGCAGCTGCTTGATCTCCTGGTACATGCCGTCGGCGGTCTTGTACCCGGCGGCGAGGAACCCGAGCCCACCGGCCTCGGACACGGCGGCCGCGAGATGCGGGACGGAGACGCCGCCCGCCATGGGGGCCTGCACGATCGGGTGGGGGAAGAGATCGGTCAGTGCGGAGGACATGACGGCATGTTGTCACGTCCCCCGTACAAGTCCGAATCCGGCCTTCCGCCTGGCATAGGCCAACGGGATGGGCACCCGCGACCACCTATTTTCGCCCCTGTCGAACGCCCCGTAAGGGGCCCGAGGCTGTGACATTTGCGGCTCCGCCGCGTGGGCGCGACCAGCCCCCACCCACCCGCAGCCGAAAGACGACCGGGGGCCTGGGGGGCGGAGCCCCCCAGGGACGGGACGGCCAGGGGCGGAGGGGCGAAAACCTCACCTCAGCGGCCGTTGAACGCGTCCTTCAGCCGCGAGAACAGCCCCTGCTGTCCGGGCTGGAACTGCCCGGTCGGCCGCTCCTCACCCCGCAGCTTCGCAAGCTCCCGCAGCAACCGCTCCTGCTCGGGATCGAGCTTCGTGGGCGTCATCACCTCGACGTGCACGATCAGATCGCCCCGGCCACCGCCCCGCAGATGCGTGATGCCCCGCCCGTGCAGCGGGATCGACTGCCCGGACTGCGTGCCCGGACGGATGTCGACCTCCTCCAGGCCGTCGAGCGTCTCCAGCGGCACCTTCGTGCCGAGGCACGCCGCGGTCATCGGGATGGTGACCGTGCAGTGCAGATCGTCGCCGCGCCGCTGGAACACGGCGTGCGGCAGCTCGTGGATCTCGACGTAGAGGTCACCGGCGGGCCCGCCACCGGGGCCGACCTCGCCCTCGCCGGCGAGCTGGATCCGCGTGCCGTTGTCGACACCGGCCGGGATCTTCACGGTCAGCGTCCGACGGGAGCGCACCCGGCCGTCGCCCGCGCACTCCGGGCACGGGGTCGGGACCACGGTGCCGAAGCCCTGGCACTGCGGGCAGGGGCGGGACGTCATGACCTGGCCCAGGAAGGACCGCGTCACCTGCGACACCTCACCGCGACCGCGGCACATGTCACACGTCTGCGCCGAGGTGCCCGGCGCCGCGCCTTCCCCATTGCAGGTGGCGCAGACGACGGCCGTGTCGACCTGGATGTCCTTCGTCGTGCCGAAGGCGGCCTCGTCCAGCTCGATCTCGAGCCGGATCATGGCGTCCTGGCCACGGCGGGTGCGCGACCGGGGGCCGCGCTGCGACGCCGTACCGAAGAAGGCATCCATGATGTCCGAGAAGTTCCCGAAGCCGCCCGCGCCGAAGCCGCCCGCGCCCGCGCCGCCCGACTGGGACAGCGGGTCGCCGCCGAGGTCGTAGACCTGCTTCTTCTGCGGGTCCGACAACACCTCGTACGCGGCGTTGATCTCCTTGAACCGCTCCTGCGTCTTCGGATCGGGATTGACGTCCGGGTGCAGCTCGCGCGCGAGCCTCCGGAACGCCTTCTTGATCTCGTCCTGGGACGCGTCGCGGCGCACGCCGAGTACGGCGTAGTAGTCCGTGGCCACTTAAGACTCCGCCAGGATCTGTCCGACGTACCGTGCCACCGCTCGTACCGCTCCCATCGTTCCCGGATAATCCATGCGGGTCGGGCCGACCACGCCGAGTTTGGCTACTGCCTCGCCGCCCGAACCGTAGCCGACCGAGACCACGGACGTGGAGTTGAGTCCCTCATACGCGTTCTCGTGCCCGATTCGCACGGTCATGCTCGAATCCCCGGCCTCACCAAGCAACTTGAGGAGCACCACCTGCTCCTCCAGCGCTTCGAGCACCGGCCGGATGGTGAGAGGGAAGTCATGTCCGAAACGGGTGAGATTGGCGGTGCCGCCGATCATCAGCCGCTCCTCGGTCTCCTCGACGAGCGTCTCCAGAAGGGTGGAGAGCACTGTCGAGACCGTACCGCGGTCCTCCGCCTCAAAGGCCTCCGGCAGGTCCTGCACGAGCTGCGGGACATCCGCGAAACGGCGGCCCGCGACCCTGCTGTTGAGCCGGGCCCGCAGATCCGCGAGCGACGTCTCGCCGAACGGCGCAGGGCAGTCGATCATGCGCTGCTCGACCCGGCCGGTGTCGGTGATCAGCACGAGCATCACGCGCGCTGGGGCGAGCGAGAGCAGCTCCACGTGCCGCACGGTCGAGCGCGTCAGCGAGGGGTACTGCACCACAGCGACCTGCCGTGTGAGCTGCGCGAGCAGCCGTACGGTCCGGCCCACGACGTCGTCGAGGTCGACGGCGCCGTCGAGGAAGTTCTGGATGGCGCGCCGCTCGGGCGCGGTCATCGGCTTGACGCCCGCGAGCTTGTCGACGAAGAGGCGGTAGCCCTTGTCGGTGGGGATGCGCCCGGCGCTGGTGTGCGGCTGGGCGATGTAGCCCTCGTCCTCCAGCACGGCCATGTCGTTGCGCACGGTCGCAGGCGAGACGCCGAGGCGGTGCCGCTCGGTCAGCGCCTTGGAACCGACCGGCTCCTCGGTGCCCACGTAGTCCTGGACGATGGCGCGCAGCACCTCAAGCCTGCGTTCACTGAGCATCGCGCACACCTCCAGAAGTCTTCCCCGCGCACTTCGTGGCCTTCGGCCTGGCACTCAGCGCACGCGAGTGCCAGCGTTCCCCGGCCCAGTGTACGGCGGTGAGGTACGGCCCCGGCAAGGGCGGGCCTGCGATGTCGTGCCTGGCAGGCTCTCACGGCTAGCGTCTCCATATGAGGCTGACTTGGGAAGACCTGGGGTGGGAAACGGTGGCGCCCCGGGTCGGGCGGAAGCGGCTTCCGGTCTGGGACTGCACGGCCGGGCTCGTGGTGGGCGACGGCGCGGCGCTGATGATCGACGCGGGGTCGAGCCTGCGGGAGGGCGCGCAACTGCGGACCGAGGCGCGACGGATCCTCGGTGGCGACCGCCGTGTGACGCACCTCGCACTCACACATCCCCACTTCGACCATGTCTTCGGGGCGGCCGCGTTCGCCGGGGTGGAAGTGTTCGGCGCGGTCGGCCTGGACGCGGTCTTCGCGCACGACCGCGAGGAGCTGCGCGCGGACGCCGTACGCAACGGTCTCGACCCGCGCGAGGCGGCGGAGGCCGCGGACCTCCTGGTCCACCCCCGCCACTCGGTGTCCGGCGAGTGGACCCTCGATCTCGGAGGCGGCATACAGGTCCTGCTCGCCAACGTGGGCCCCGGCCACACCTGCCACGACCTGGTGGTCCTGGTCCCCGGCCCACCCGGCTCACCGGAGACCGTCTTCTGCGGCGACCTGGTGGAGGAGTCGGGCGAACCCCAGGCGGGTCCCGACGCCGTTCCCTCCCACTGGCCGGCGGCGCTGGACCGGCTGCTCGACCTGGGCGGGGAGGACGCGGTGTACGTGCCGGGACACGGCGCGGCGGTGAATGCGGCGTTTGTCCGTGCGCAGCGGGACGCGTTGGCCACACGTTTCGGCGTGTCTTCGTAGCGGGCCGGGAGCTTCTCCTATCGTCATCCGAATGCGCCAGTACTCTCCGGACCTCACCCCGCCGTGGAAGAAGCCCCAGGCCGTGCCCGAGGTCCCCGCCGACCCCGGCCTGGTGGTCGAGGAGCCCGGCACCGGCTTCTGCGGCGCGGTGATCCGCTGCGAGGCGGGCACGGTGACCCTGGAGGACCGCTTCGGCAAGCACCGCGTGTTCCCGCTGGAGCCGCGCGGCTTCCTTCTGGAGGGCAGGGTGGTGACGCTGGTCCGCCCGGCCTCCGGTCCGGTACGTCCCACCCGCACGGCCTCCGGTTCGGTCGCCGTCCCCGGCGCGCGGGCCCGGGTCGCGCGGGCCGGACGTATCTACGTGGAGGGCCGCCACGACGCCGAACTGGTCGAGCGCGTCTGGGGCGACGACCTCCGTATCGAAGGCGTCGTCGTCGAGTACCTGGAGGGCATCGACGACCTCCCGTCGATCGTCGCGGACTTCGCGCCGGGGCCGGACGCCCGCCTCGGCGTCCTGGTCGACCACCTGGTCCCCGGCACGAAGGAGTCCCGCATCGCGGACGCGGTCACCAGCGACCACGCCCTGGTGCTGGGCCACCCGTACATCGACATCTGGGAGGCCGTGAAGCCGTCCTCCGTGGGCATCGGGGCCTGGCCCAGGATCCCGCACGGCCAGGACTGGAAGACGGGCGTCTGCCGCGCCCTGGGCTGGCCGGAGAACACCGGCGCGGCCTGGCAGCACATCCTGTCCCGGGTGCGGTCCTACAAGGACCTGGAGCCGGAACTCCTGGGCCGGGTCGAGGAGCTGATCGACTTCGTGACGGCCCCGGCGTAGCTGTGGGCAGTCGTGCCGCCGGGGCGGCACCCGCCCCACAGAAGGCGGCACCCCGCGCGCGCCGGTAGGCGCACCGCCCCCGACCCCGGCCGCGTCCCCGGGTGCCTCAGTCCACCAGGTCCCGCACCACCGCGTCGGCCAGCAGCCGCCCCCGCAGCGTGAGAACGGCGCGACCGGCGTCGTACGGGCCGGGTTCGAGAAGTCCGTCGGACAAGGCCCGGCGGGAGGCGGCCAGCCCGTCCGGCCGGAGCAGGGACAGCGGGCAGCCCTCGCGCAGCCGCAGTTCGAGCAGGATCCGCTCGACGCGGCGGTCCTCCTCGGAGAGGAGTTCGCGGCCCGCGCCCGGGGAGCGGCCGGAGGCCAGGGCGGCGGCGTACGCCCCGGGATGCTTCACATTCCACCAGCGCACGCCGCCGACGTGGCTGTGGGCGCCGGGGCCCGCGCCCCACCAGTCGGCGCCGCGCCAGTACAGCTCGTTGTGCAGGCAGCGGCCGGCCTCGGAGGTGGCCCAGTTCGACACCTCGTACCAGTCGAACCCGGCCGCCGACATCACCTCGTCCGCGATCAGGTAGCGGTCCGCGTGAACGTCGTCGTCCGTCATCGGGACCTCGCCACGGCGGATGCGGCGGGCGAGCTGGGTGCCCTCCTCGACGATCAGGGCGTACGCGGAGATGTGGTCGGGGCCGGCGCCGAGGGCCGCGTCGAGCGACGCGCGCCAGTCGTCGTCGGACTCCCCGGGCGTGCCGTAGATCAGGTCGAGGTTCACATGCTCGAAGCCCGCCGCGCGGGCCTCGGCGACACAGGCCTCGGGGCGGCCGGGGGTGTGCGTACGATCGAGCACCTTCAGTACGTGCTGCCGGGCGCTCTGCATGCCGAAGGAGATCCGGTTGAAGCCCCCGGCGCGCAGGGTCGCCAGGTATGCCGGGTCCACCGACTCCGGGTTCGCCTCGGTCGTGATCTCCGCGTCGTCCGCGAGCCCGAACTCGTCGCGGATCGCCCCCAGCATCCGTACGAGATCGTCGGCGGCGAGCAGGGTCGGCGTACCGCCGCCGACGAAGACCGTGCGAACGGGGCGCGGGTCGTCGCCGAGGACCTTGCGGGCGAGGCGGACCTCGTCGGTCAGCGTGTCCGCGTAGTTGTCGCGGGAGGCGAGCACGCCTCCGGTGCCCCGCAGCTCGGTCGCCGTGTAGGTGTTGAAGTCGCAGTAGCCGCAGCGGGTCGCGCAGTACGGCACGTGGAGATAGAACCCGAGGGGTCGCTCGGCCGCCCCGGCCAGGGCGTGCGCGGGCAGCGCCCCGTCGTCGGGGACGGGCTCACCGTCGGGAAGTGCGGAAGGCATGCCTTCCATTGTCCAGCACGTCCGCCCATGCCCTCGCTCGCCAGAATTCAGGAGCGCCCCGTCAGGGGCGCGGGGAACTGCGCGACCAGCCCCCACCGGCCCGCACCCAAAAAGACAACCCGGGCGGTCTGGGGGCAGGGCCCCCAGGTACGGGACGGGTAGGGGCGGAGGGGGCGAGAAAAACGCTGTTCCCGCTACTCGGCCTGCAGTACCAGCAAGGCCATGTCGTCCTCCGGCGGCCGCGCCCCGAACTCGTGCACCAGCCTGCGGATCCGTTCCGCGATCAGCTCGGCACTCAGCCCCGCACAGCCCTCCAGAGCCTTCGCGAGCCCGTCCTCGTCGTCGAACTGCCGGGACCCATTGCGCCGCTCCGTCACCCCGTCGGTGACACACAGCAAGGTGTCACCGGCATGCAGCTCGAAGGTCTCGGAGCTGTAGCAGGCGTCCTCGAAGACGCCGAGAAGAGTCTGCGGCCCCGCCACTTCCCGTACGTCACCGTCGGGCCCGAGGAGCAGCGGCAGTGGATGCCCGGCGGAGGCCAGAGTGCAGCGCACACCCCCGTCGAAGGGGACGAGCTCGCCGTACAGCATGGAAAGGAACCGCGTCTGCGGGCCGAGGTCCGCGCCCAGCCCCGGCCCGCCCGCTGCCACGAGCGCACGGGCCGCCGCGTCCGCGGCCTCCGTCGCGTCGTCGAGCAGGAGCTGATTGAGGCGGTCGAGGACGTCCGCGACGTGGTAGCCCTCACGGGCCAGCAGCCGCAGCCAGGGCCGGGCCAGGCCGATCACCACGGCGGCTTCGGGGCCCTTGCCCTGGACGTCGCCCACCGCGAAGCACCAGCGCCCGTCGCCCGCGGGGAACAGGTCGTAGAAGTCGCCGCTGGGCCCGCCCTTGTCGAGCGGCTCGTACACGAGCGCGCTGCGTACGCCCGGGATCTCGGCGACCGCGCCGGGCAGCAGGCCGCGCTGGAGGACCCGGCTGATGGTGGCCTGGCGCGCGTACTGGCGGGCCGCGCCGATGGAGAGGGCGATGCGACGGCTGAGGTCCTCGACGAGCCCGGTGATCTCGTCGGGGAAGTCGACCAGCCCGGCCCGTCCGATGACGAGCGTGCCCAGCGGCCGCCCGCCCGCGATCAGCCGGTACGCGAGCGCCGCCCCGCTCGCCCCGCGCCCGCCCAGCGCCTCACCGGGCCAGGGCACGGGGACGGCCCGGGAACGCACCGCGTCGGGCAGCAGCGGCGGGTCCTTCTCCAGGGCACGGCGCAGCTCCTCGATGCGGTTCTCACTGCCGTGCCACACCCGGGCCAGCCGGGGTCCCAGGGCGAAGCCGAGACCGCCCGCCCGGTCGGTGGCCTCGTCCTCCAGCCACACCGCGCACCAGTCGGCGAGGCGCGGCACGAGCAGCTGTCCGGCGAGCGCGGCCACCAGATCCTCGTCGAGCTGCCCGGCGAGCAGATCGGACGCCTCGGCGAGGAAGGAGAGCGCCCCGCGGTTGAGCCAGTCCTGGTCCTGCTGGGCGCTGCGTCGCGGCTCGGGCGGAAGTATCTCGGGGGCGAGTATCTCGCCCACCCGTATCCCGCGCTCAAGCGCCTGCTCACCGGCGTACGCCGCTATCTTCTCCGCGACTCCGGAAATCCTTTCGGCTCCCGAAATCCTGCCGACTCCCGAGATCCTTCCCGCATCGGAGATCAGCCCCGATTCCGAGACCTTTCCTCCGTCCGAGCCCTTTCCCGAACTCGAGATCCCGCCCACGTCCGAGCCCCTTCCCGAACCCGAGCCCGAACCCCTTCCCGCGTCCGAGATCCGCCCCGAATCCGATCCCCCTCCCGGATCCGAGATCCACCCCGCATCCGAGATCCTTCCCGTATTCGAGATCCTTCCGGATGCGGAATTCCTGTCGGCTTCCGACATCGTCTCGGCGCCCGGGACGCCACCCGCTGCAGGGACGCCTTGCGCACCCGAATTGCCCGCCACCTCCATGACCGCGCTCCCGTCGACGGGCAGCCGCGCCCACACGGTCTTGACCCCGGTGCGATAGGTGATCCCCCAGGCGTCGGAGAGCGCGGACACGAGCCGTAACCCGCGCCCGTACTCCGGCGTGCCGTACGGCCGTTCGATACTGTCGTCGCGTACCGCGCGCGAGGGGTGGTGGTCGGAGACCTCGATGACCAACGGTCCCGGCGCCCCGTCACCCGCGGTTTCGAGGCGGCACAGCAGCTCGACGTCGGTGCCCGCGTGCACCACGGCGTTGGTGACGAGTTCGCTGATCACCAGGATGGCGTCGTCGGTGAGGCGGTCGTCGATGATCTCGGCGCCCGGAAGGGCGAGTTCGGTCCAGTCGGCGAGCGTGCCACGCACGAACCGGCGGGCGGCTCCGGGGGCGAGCGGAGTGCCGGGCAGCGCGGTGCGGGCCACGACTTCCTGGCCGGCGCGGTTGTGCGCAGGCGCATCAGGGGCACGCGCCATGGACTCCCGTTGCGTCGGAATGGCCCCCACTGTGCAGCTCCCTGAGCAGTTCGGACGAATACGCCTCAGGCGATGCGGACAGAGTGACAGACTGACCCTGCCCATAAGCGCCGAGTTACCGAAGTGGGCCGCCATGAGTGAGAACAGTGGTATGCGTGTGCTCGAAGACGGACAGATTCGAGCATCGGATCTGCGTCCGCTGCTCGCCGCGATGACCGCCGCACGGGACGGGGATTTCAGCAAGGTGCCGGAAACGGGGCACGGCCTGGTGGCCGACCTCAGCGCGATGTTCAACCAGATCATGGACCGCAGTACCCACTTCAACTCCGAGGTGCAGCGTGTCCGCCGGGAGTTGGTACGGCACGGGCGGCTCGACGAGCGTCTTTCGGCCAGCCCCGGCCAGGGCGGCTGGACGGCGCGCGTCAACGACGTGAACCAGCTGCTCGACGCCCTGGTGGCCCCCGCGGCGAACGCCACCCGAGTCCTCGACGCGGTGGCCGGCGGCGACCTGACCCAGCGGGTCGACCTGCACGACGGCAACCGTCAACTCCGCGGCGACTTACGCAGACTGGGCCGCGCCGTCAACAAGATGGTCGACCAGCTCTCCCTCTTCACCGGCGAGGTCACCCGTGTCGCCCGCGAGGTCGGCACCGAGGGGCGGCTCGGTGGCCGCGCCAAGGTCACGGGCCTGTCGGGTAGTTGGCGGGATGTGACGGAGGCGGTCAACACGATGGCCTCCCGTCTGACGGCCCAGGTGCGAGACATCGCCCTGGTGACCACGGCGGTGGCGCGCGGCGACCTGACCCGTACGGTGACCGTCGAGGCGACCGGCGAGCTCCTCGAACTGAAGCTCACCGTGAACACCATGGTCGACCAGCTCTCCGCCTTCGCCGACGAGGTCACCCGGGTCGCCCGCGAAGTCGGCACCGAGGGCCAGTTGGGCGGACGCGCGCAGGTGCGGGGCGTGAGCGGGGTCTGGAAGGACCTCACCGACAACGTCAACTTCATGGCCTCGAACCTGACGTCCCAGGTCCGGAACATCGCCCAGGTCACGACGGCCGTGGCGAACGGCGACCTCAGCCAGAAGATCACGGTCGACGCGCAGGGCGAGATCCTCGAACTGAAGTCGACCATCAACACCATGGTCGACCAGCTCTCCGCCTTCGCCGACGAGGTCACCCGCGTCGCCCGCGAAGTCGGCACCGAGGGAAACCTAGGCGGCCGGGCGCAAGTTCGCGGGGTGAGCGGCGTATGGAAGGACCTCACCGACAACGTCAACTTCATGGCGGACAATCTCACGTCGCAGGTCCGCAATATCGCTCTCGTCTCCACCGCCGTGGCGCAGGGCGACCTCGGCAAGAAGATCACCGTCGAGGCGAAGGGCGAGATCCTGGAGCTCAAGTCGACCATCAACACCATGGTCGACCAGCTCTCCGCCTTCGCCGACGAGGTCACCCGCGTCGCCCGCGAAGTCGGCACCGAGGGAAACCTCGGCGGGCAGGCCCAGGTGCGCGGTGTGTCGGGCGTCTGGAAGGACCTCACCGACAACGTCAACTTCATGGCCCTGAACCTGACCTCACAGGTCCGGAACATCGCCCAGGTGACCACGGCGGTCGCGAACGGCGACCTGTCGAAGAAGATCACCGTCGACGCCCGCGGCGAGATCCTGGAGCTGAAGGACACCGTCAACACGATGGTGGAGCAGCTGCGCGCCTTCGCCGACGAGGTCACCCGCGTCGCCCGCGAGGTCGGTACCGACGGACGGCTGGGCGGCCGCGCCCAGGTGCTCGGCGTGTCGGGCGTCTGGCGGGACCTCACCGACAACGTCAACTACATGGCCGACAACCTGACCTCACAGGTGCGGAACATCGCGCAGGTCGCGACCGCCGTGGCCCAGGGCGACCTGTCGAAGAAGATCGACGTGGACGCCCGCGGCGAGATCCTCGAACTGAAGACGACCATCAACACCATGGTCGACACCCTCTCCTCCTTCTCCTCCGAGGTCACCCGCGTGGCCCGCGAGGTGGGCTCCGAGGGCCAACTCGGCGGCCAGGCCCGGGTCGAGGGCGTGTACGGCACCTGGAAGCGCCTGACGACGAACGTGAACGAGCTCGCCTCCAACCTCACCACCCAGGTCCGCGCGATCGCCGAAGTGGCGTCCGCCGTGGCCCAGGGCGACATGTCCCGCTCCATCACGGTGGAGACCCAGGGCGAGGTCGCCGAGCTGAAGGACAACATCAACCTGATGGTGGCCAACCTCCGCGAGACCACGCGCGCGAAGGACTGGCTGGAGTCGAACCTCGCCCGCCTCGCCGCGCTGATGCAGGGCCACCGGGACCTGATGGAGGTCGCCGACCTGATCCTGCGCGAGCTGACCCCGCTGGTGAACGCCCAGTACGGCGCCTTCTTCCTGGCCGACCCGGAAGAGGACGGCACGTCACTGCGAACGGCGGTGCCCACCAAGGGACTCGCCTTCATCGCCGGGTACGGCTCGGCGCAGGGCGCGACCGTCGACACCGGCGGCATGCCGGTGCACGGCCTGGTCCGGCAGGCGGCGCGCGAGAAGAAGCGCATCCTCGTCGAAGAGGCCCCGCCGGACTACATCAAAATCAACAGCGGGCTCGGCGAGGCGGCCCCGGCGAGCGTCGTGATCATCCCGATCCTCTTCGAGGACAAGCTGCTGGGCGTCATCGAACTCGCCTCCTTCTCCCGCTTCTCCGACGTCCACCTGGCCTTCTTCGACCAGTTCGTGAACACCATCGGCGTCGCCATCAACACCATCATCGCCAACTCCCGTACGGAGTCCCTGCTCGGGGAGTCCCAACGGCTGGCCGTCCAGCTCCAGGACCGCTCGGACGAACTCCAGTCACAGCAGGCCGAGCTGCAGCGCTCGAACGCCGAACTCGAAGAGAAGGCGGCCCTGCTGGCGACCAGCTCGCAGTACAAGTCCGAGTTCCTGGCGAACATGTCGCACGAGCTGCGCACACCGCTCAACTCGCTGCTGATCCTCGCCCGGCTGCTCTCCGACAACCCGGACGGCCATCTCTCCGACCAGGAGGTGCAGTTCGCGACCACCATCCACCGCTCCGGCTCCGACCTCCTCCAGCTGATCAACGACATCCTGGACCTGTCGAAGATCGAGGCCGGCCGGATGGACGTACGCCCCAAGCGACTCCCCCTCATCAAGCTGCTCGACTACGTCCACGCGACCTTCCGCCCGCTCACTCTGGACCGGGGGCTCGCCTTCGAGGTGACGGTCGGCGAGGACGTACCACGGGAGATGTACTCGGACGAGCAGCGGCTCCAGCAGATCCTGCGCAACCTGCTCTCCAACGCGATCAAGTTCACCGCGACCGGTCGCGTCGAGCTGCGCGTCAACCGCCTCAAGGACCCGGAACACAACTTCACCCGCGAGAACAGCGACGACGTGATCGCCTTCGCGGTCACCGACACCGGCATCGGCATCGCCGCGGAGAAACTCCCGGTGATCTTCGAGGCGTTCCAGCAGGCCGACGGCACCACCAACCGCAAGTACGGCGGCACGGGCCTCGGCCTGTCGATCAGCCGGGAGATCGCCGGGCTGCTCGGCGGCCGGATCATCGCCGAGAGCAAGCCCGGCAAGGGCTCCACCTTCACGCTGTACGTCCCTGTCGTGAGCCCCGGGCACACGGCGACCGGCCCCGCCCCCGAGGACCGCCAGGTGCACGTGCCCGAGCAGCTGTCCAGCGAGCCGTACACCGCGCACGACACCGACGACACCTGGCCGACACCCACCAAACTGGAGGCATGGAAGTCCGGCCGGGCGGGTCAAGTCCTGCCGGGTCGACGGGTGTTGATCGTGGACGACGACATCCGCAACGTCTTCGCGCTCACCCATGTCCTGGGCCGTGTCGGCATGCCCGTCCTCTACGCGGAGAACGGCCGCGAGGGCATCGAGACGCTCGAACGCAATCCCGATGTCGAACTCGTCCTGATGGACATCATGATGCCGGAGATGGACGGCTACGAAACGATCTCCGCCATCCGCCGCACCCCGCGCTGGACCGGCCTGCCCATCGTCGCGCTGACCGCGAAGGCGATGCCCGGCGACCGCGAGAAGTCCATCGCACGGGGCGCCAACGACTACGTACCGAAGCCGGTGGACGTCGACCAGCTCCTCACCGTCGTCTGCGCCCTCCTCGACCCGGAGGGCACGGACGAGCCGGAGCAGGACCCCGCGGACGGTGCGGTTGTACCGGGACCGAGCACATCAGGGGAGTCCGCGGTTCCACCGACGACTGAGTGAGGCAACAGTCATCATGAGCGCTGAGGAAACGACCGACGAGCGCGCCAGCATCCTTCTTGTCGACGACATGGAGGACAACCTGATCGCACTGGAGGCCGTCCTGGGGTCCCTCAACGAACCACTGGTGCGCGCGCGTTCCGGCGAGGAGGCGATGAAGGCCCTGCTGCGGCGGCGGTTCGCCGTCGTCCTGCTCGACATCCGGATGCCGGGCATGGACGGCTTCGAGACCGCCGCGAACATCAAGCGGCTCGACCAGACGAAGGACGTCCCCATCATCTTCCTGACCGGCACGGACGCCGACGCGGGCTACGCCTTCCGCGGGTATGCGACCGGCGCCGCCGACTATCTGACGAAACCCTTCGACCCATGGGTCCTGCGCGCCAAGGTCACCGTCTTCCTCGACCTGCACCGCAAGAACCAGCAGCTCGAGCGGATGCTCGCACGCGAACAGGAGCAGTTCGACGAGCTCGCCAACCGGCTGAAGAAGATCGAGACGCACATGGCTGCCAGCAGCCTCCAGGACGTCTTCGAACTGCGTCATCAGGTACGTCAGATGGAGGAGCTGTTGAGAGAGATGCGGAGGGGGCGGGGCCTGTAGCCCCGCCCCCCCGCGCCGCTTGAGATCCGGCCTCGCGTGCGCCGCTCGAGGTCAGGCCTCGCGCGAACCCGCGTACATCTCGTCGATCAGGTGCTTGTACTCCCGCTCGACGACCGGCCGCTTCAGCTTCAGGCTGGGCGTGATCTCGCCGTGTTCGACGTCGAGGTCGCGCGGCAGGAGGCGGAACTTCTTGATGGTCTGCCAGCGCTGGAGGCCCTCGTTGAGTTCCTTGACGTAGCCCTCGACGAGGGCGACGGTGGCAGGCGCGGCGACGACATCGGCGTACGACTTGCCCTCCAGACCGTTCTCCTTCGCCCAGTCCAGGATGGACGGCTCGTCGAGGGCGATGAGCGCGGTGCAGAAGTTCCGGTCGGCGCCGTGCACGAGGATGTTGGAGACGTACGGGCAGACGGCCTTGAACTGGCCCTCGACCTCGGCGGGCGCGATGTACTTGCCGCCGGAGGTCTTGATGAGGTCCTTCTTGCGGTCGGTGATGCGCAGGTAACCGTCGGGAGACAGCTCGCCGATGTCGCCGGTGTGGAACCAGCCGTCCGACTCAAGGACCTCGGCGGTCTTCTCGGGCAGCCCGTGGTAGCCCTCCATGATGCCGGGACCGCGCAGCAGGATCTCGCCGTCGTCCGCGATGCGCACCTCGGTGCCGGGCAGCGGCTTGCCGACGGTGCCGGTGCGGTACGCCTCGCCGGGGTTCACGAAGGAGGCCGCGGAGGACTCCGTGAGGCCGTACCCCTCCAGGATGTGGATCCCGGCGCCCGCGAAGAAGTAGCCGATCTCGGGCGCGAGCGCGGCGGAGCCGGAGACGCAGGCGCGCAGGTTACCGCCGAAGGCCTCGCGGATCTTGGCGAAGACAAGCGCGTCCGCGACCTTGTGCTTGGCGCCCAGCCCGAAGGGGACGGAGGCGGTGCCGGTACGGCGGAAGTTGTCCTGGCTGACCTTCGCGTATTCGCGGGAGACCTCGGCCGCCCACTGGAAGATCTTGTACTTGGCGCCGCCGCCGGCCCGTGCCTTGGCCGCGACCCCGTTGTAGACCTTCTCGAAGATGCGCGGGACGGCCGCCATGTACGTCGGCTGCACGACCGGCAGGTTTTCGATGATCTTGTCGACGCGGCCGTCGACCGCGGTGACGTGCCCGACCTCGATCTGACCGGACGTGAGCACCTTGCCGAAGACGTGTGCGAGCGGCAGCCACAGGTACTGCACGTCGTCCTGGCCGACCAGCCCGGTCGCGGCAATGGCCTTCGCCATGTACGCCCAGTTGTCGTGCGGGAGGCGGACGCCCTTGGGGCGACCCGTGGTTCCGGAGGTGTAGATGAGGGTCGCGAGCTGCCCGGCGGTGATCGCGCCGACCTTCTCCTTGATCAGGTCGGGGTTCTTCTCCAGGTAGGCGGCGCCGCGCGTCTCCAGCTCGGCGAGCGTGAGCACCCAGTCGCCGGTCTCGACGCCGGCCGGGTCGATGACGACCACGTGGGTCAGCTCGGGCAGCTCGGCGCGCTTCTCCCGGGCCTTGGCGAGCTGCTCCGCGTCCTCCGCGATGAGCACCTTGCTCTCGGAGTCGGAGAGGATGAACGCCGACTCCTCGGCGTTGGTCTGCGGGTACACGGTCGTTGTGGCCGCGCCCGCGCACAGGATGCCGAGGTCGGCCAGGATCCACTCGACCCGGGTGGACGAGGCGAGCGCGACGCGCTGCTCCGGCCGCACTCCCAGTTCGATCAGACCGGCCGCGATGGCGAAGACCCGCTCGGCGGCCTGCGCCCAGCTCAGCGACTTCCACTCGTCCGGGCCCTCGCCCGTGGGGGCACCTCCCTGCTCGAGCGAAGCCGAGAGCTTGGGGGAGGGTGGCACCGGGTAGCGATAGGCCTCGGCGTCCGGTGTGGCCGCCACGCGCTCCAGGAAGAGGGCCGCCACGGACGGCGGACGGTTCTCGATCAAGGTCTGTGTGTCGCTCACGACATCCTCCGGGGCCCGCGACAGTGCGTGCGTCTGGCTCGACCGACTGTGTTGGCTGCTGCCAACTGCTGTCTCTTGGCTGCCGACTACTGCTGTGCGGCTGGCTGGTTGCGGCTGTTGTTTAACTCGCGAGTAACCATCGAGCAGAGATCAGAGTAGAGCGCGTCCGGCCGGTGCGTAAGAGGCGGCGGCCTGTCACTTCCTACAGAGAGCAACCCTACGCACGCGTACGGGCTCGCCGCGCCGAAGCGCGACGAGCCCGCATTGTGCCCGAGTTTCCGGGGGTAACAGACGACTGTTCCCGAGGAACAAGTGGCTACTTCTTGCCCTTGGCCGAGCCCCCGCTGTCGTCACTGGACAGCACGGCGATGAAGGCCTCTTGCGGAACCTCCACAGACCCCACCATCTTCATCCGCTTCTTGCCCTCCTTCTGCTTCTCCAGCAGCTTCCGCTTACGGGAGATGTCACCGCCGTAGCACTTGGCGAGGACGTCCTTGCGGATGGCGCGGATGGTCTCGCGGGCGATGACCCGGGAGCCGACGGCCGCCTGGATGGGCACCTCGAAGGCCTGCCGAGGGATGAGCTCGCGCAGCTTGGCGACGAGCCGCACACCGTACGCGTACGCCTGATCCTTGTGCGTGATCGCCGAGAAGGCGTCCACCTTGTCGCCGTGCAGCAGGATGTCGACCTTGACCAGGCTGGAGGTCTGCTCGCCGGTGGGCTCGTAGTCGAGCGAGGCGTAGCCGCGGGTCTTGGACTTCAGCTGATCGAAGAAGTCGAAGACAATCTCGGCGAGCGGCAGCGTGTAGCGGATCTCGACCCGGTCCTCGGACAGGTAGTCCATACCGAGCAGGGTGCCGCGCCGGGTCTGGCACAGCTCCATGATCGAGCCGATGAACTCGGAGGGCGCGAGGATCGTGGCGCGTACGACGGGCTCGTACACCTCGCTGATCTTCCCCTCCGGGAACTCGCTCGGGTTGGTGACCGTGTGCTCGGTCCCGTCCTCCATGACCACGCGGTACACGACGTTCGGCGCGGTGGCGATGAGATCGAGTCCGAACTCACGCTCCAGACGCTCACGAATGACGTCCAGGTGCAGCAGCCCCAGGAAGCCGACACGGAAACCGAAGCCGAGAGCGGCGGAGGTCTCCGGCTCATAGACGAGCGCGGCGTCGTTGAGCTGCAGCTTGTCGAGGGCGTCGCGCAGCTCGGGGTAGTCGGACCCGTCCAGCGGATACAGCCCGGAGAAGACCATGGGCTTGGGGTCCTTGTACCCGCCGAGCGCCTCGGTCGCGCCCTTCTGCAGGGTGGTGATGGTGTCACCGACCTTGGACTGGCGGACATCCTTCACGCCAGTGATCAGATATCCGACCTCGCCGACCCCGAGCCCGTCGGCCGGAAGCATTTCCGGCGAGTTGGTCCCGATCTCCAGGAGCTCGTGCGTGGCTCCCGTGGACATCATCCGGATCCGCTCACGCTTGTTGAGCTGCCCGTCGATGACTCGTACGTACGTCACGACACCGCGGTAGGAGTCGTAGACCGAGTCGAAGATCATCGCGCGGGCGGGGGCGTCCTGGACGCCGACCGGTGCGGGGATCTCGGCGACGACCTTGTCGAGCAGCGCCTCGACGCCCAGCCCGGTCTTGGCGGAGACCTTGAGAACGTCCTCGGGGTCGCACCCGATGAGGTTGGCGAGCTCCTCGGAGAACTTCTCCGGCTGGGCGGCCGGCAGATCGATCTTGTTGAGTACGGGGATGATCTTGAGGTCGTTCTCCATCGCCAGGTAGAGATTGGCGAGGGTCTGAGCCTCGATCCCCTGGGCGGCGTCAACGAGCAGGACCGTGCCCTCGCAGGCCGCCAGGGACCGCGACACCTCATACGTGAAGTCCACGTGCCCAGGGGTGTCGATCATGTTGAGGATGTGGGTGTTGCCCGGGTCCTCTGTCGGCGCCCAGGGCAGACGGACCGCCTGGGACTTGATCGTGATGCCACGCTCGCGCTCGATGTCCATGCGATCGAGGTACTGGGCACGCATCTGCCGCTGCTCGACCACCCCGGTCAGCTGGAGCATGCGGTCGGCGAGCGTGGACTTGCCGTGGTCGATGTGCGCGATGATGCAGAAATTGCGGATCAGAGCCGGGGCGGTACGGCTCGGCTCGGGCACATTGTTAGGGGTCGCGGGCACGCAGGGTCCTGTCTCTTGAGGCGCCTGTCGCCTCGGGTCGGATCGATACGTAGGCTCCATGGTCCCACGGGTGGGGAGCTGCGACCGTTTTGGGCCGCATGAGCTGGCGGCTTCGGGCCGCGGGAGCGGGCGGTCGACGACCGGTTTGGGCCGGTCGCACGACGGCTGGTAGCCTGGTTCGCTGTGTCTCATGCCCTCTCTGCAGGAGGCACACCCCAAGGAAATCAAAACGGCGAGTGAGACGTGCTGTCTCGCGCGCCTGAACCTGTAAAGGCTCATTTCGTGGCGAACATCAAGTCCCAGATCAAGCGGATCAAGACCAACGAGAAGGCCCGGCTGCGCAACAAGGCCGTCAAGTCTTCCCTGAAGACCGCGATCCGCAAGGCCCGCGAGGCCGCTGCCGCGGGTGACGTCGAGAAGGCCACCGAGTACACGCGCGCCGCGTCGCGCCAGCTCGACAAGGCTGTCTCGAAGGGCGTCATCCACAAGAACCAGGCCGCCAACAAGAAGTCGGCGCTTGCTTCGAAGGTCGCTTCCCTCAAGGGCTGAGTCGGCTGGGCCCTGCTGGGCTCACCCCTGACTTGACCACCGGAAAGGACCAAGCGGGCCTTCTCACCCGCTCCTGACCGGCACCCCCGGACCCGTGCGCGGCCTGCGCTCGCAAGCCTGGGGAACGTTCCATCCACCGTGAGGACACGTCGAGCCCTCTACCTCGACTCACGGACAGACATCGTGGTCGCCACGCCGCGTACAGTGCCCCCGGACCCACTTCGGGGGCATTGCTGTATCCAGCTTTGCCTGCCGTTGCATCCCATGCGCCACTGCAGGGGCTCTGGGGAGGC
The DNA here is from genome assembly GCF_044457265.1 of Streptomyces sp. NPDC050564. Taxonomy (NCBI): domain Bacteria; kingdom Bacillati; phylum Actinomycetota; class Actinomycetes; order Kitasatosporales; family Streptomycetaceae; genus Streptomyces; species Streptomyces sp. NPDC050564. The sequence goes on from NZ_JBITGS010000001.1 coordinate 451,327, forward strand.
GGAGTCCTCCAGTGACGATGCTGGTGATCCCCCTGCTCGAGCGAAGCCGAGAGCTCAGGGATGGGTAGGGGCGGAGGGGGCGCAACCCCGCGGCCGACGCGACCGCCGGGCACCTAACCCCGACGGGACCGAGCCGCCCGAGCAATAACAACTACCGCCTTCTCCAGCGCGTACTCGGGGTCGTCCCCGCCACCCTTGACGCCGGCATCGGCCTCCGCGACGGCCCGCAACGCAACGGCCACCCCGTCAGGAGTCCACCCCCGCATCTGCTGCCGGACCCGATCAATCTTCCACGGCGGCATCCCGAGCTCACGCGCAAGGTCGGCAGGACGTCCCCCACGGGCGGAGGACAGCTTGCCGATGGCCCGCACCCCTTGCGCCAACGCACTCGTGATCATCACGGGGGCAACCCCGGTGGACAGAGACCACCGCAATGCCTCCAACGCCTCCGCGGCCCGCCCCTCCACAGCCCGATCAGCAACCGTGAAGCTCGATGCCTCGGCCCGCCCCGTGTAATACCGCCCGACGATGGCCTCGTCGATCGTCCCCTCGACATCGGCGGTCAGCTGAGACACCGCGGAAGCCAGCTCCCGCAGATCGCTCCCGATGGAATCGACGAGCGCCTGACAGGCCTCCGGCGTGGCAGACCTCCCCAGCGCCCGGAACTCCCCCCTGACAAACGCCAGCCGATCCGTCGGCTTCGTCATCTTGGGGCACGCCACCTCCCGCGCCCCCACTTTGCGCGCGGCATCGAGCAGTCCCTTGCCCTTGGCGGCACCCGCGTGCAGCAGCACAAGGGTGATCTCCTCGGCCGGCGCCTCCAGGTACGCCTTCACGTCCTTGATGGTGTCGGCCGACAGATCCTGCGCGTTGCGTACGACCACGACCTTGCGCTCGGAGAAGAGCGACGGACTCGTCAGCTCGGCAAGCGTGCCGGGCTGCAACTGGTCCGGGGTGAGGTCCCGTACATCCGTGTCGGCGTCGGCGGCCCTGGCGGCGGCCACCACCTCCTGCACGGCACGGTCGAGCAGGAGGTCCTCCTGGCCCACGGCAAGCGTGACGGGGGCGAGAGGGTCGTCATGTGCAGTCTTCCTGGCCATCATCGAAAGCATCCCATGCGCCACTGACAACGCGGACCGGTCGGGCCGCCCTCCCTCGGCGGAGCGCTACGGTTCCTCGCGCCAGCCGTCCCACTCCTCCGCGAACTCGTCCAGTTCCTTCGGGTCGAGCCGCTCCCCGGGGTCCGTCAGGACCACCAGCCACTGGGCGTCCTCGGCGTCGTCCTCACCGGCCAGCGCGTCCCGCACGAGCTGCGGCTCCTCATCGAGCCCGAACCGGTCACCGAGCGCCTCCGCCGCCTCTTCCGCGGCTCGCGGTCGGGCAGCACCAGCACATGTCTCACATCACTCACATGGACATTTTCCGATACGCCCAGCAGCCCCGACGACGGGGGCGGCCCTCACGACAGCCATGCCAGAACGCCAGGTCAGCCCGGGCCTCCCGCACCCGCCGCGCATCCCGCGCCTCCCACTCCTCCCGCAGTCGGTGCGCCTCCCGACGCCGACGCGCTTGTCGCGCCCTTGCCACTCCCGCCCGTCTCACTCCTCACTCCTCACTCCCGCGCCTCCTCACCTCCGGAACCTCGCTCAACTCGATCCCGAAGCGCTCCCGATACAGGGCCAGCACCTCCTCGTCCGTGACCAGTTCCGACACCTCCTTCGTCCCGTCGGCCGTCGTCACCGTGAAGCTCCGTCCGCTGAGCGTGATCCGCCCTCCGTCCTTCGTGACCCGCGAACAGACCAGCGACCGCCCGAAATGCGACACCGGCGACGTGCTGTGCCACCAGGCCCCCGTGACGAAGTCCCCCAGCACCCGCGGACGCACCTCCAGGCGGTACTGCACCTTGCCGTTCCGGATGACGTCGAGGTCCTCGCCCTCGCGCGAACCGCCGACACCGCGAACCCCCGCAGCATCCGGCCCCGACTCGACGACCCGGAACGTGCCGCCCGGATCCTCCTGTTCCCCCCTCTCCCCGAAGGCCAGCGGGTAGTGGCTGTGCGCCCCGAACCCGACGTCGGCCAGCCAGTCGCCCCCGTCCACCGTCCGCACCCGCAGCGCGAGATGGTCGTACGGAATCCCCAGCCGCCCCTCCTCGCCGTACACCCGCGCCGCGAGCAGCGTCACGTCGTAGCCCAGCGCCCCCAGCAACGCCCCGAACGCGCCGTTCAGTTCGTAGCAGAACCCACCCCTGCGAGCGCCCACCAGCTTGTCCATCAGGCTGTTCTCCTCCAGCACGATCTCCTCACCGAGGTGGATCGACAGGTTCTCGAACGGCACCGTCTGCAGATGGCGCAGTTGTAGGTCCCGGAGCACATCGGACGTGGGCCACGCGGGGTGCTGGACCCCGATCCGGCGGAGGTAGGCGTCGGCCTGTGCGGAATTCATGAGTTCAGTCTCTCGCCACACTCAACCCTCCACCCGTACCGACGACGGCCAGCGCCCCGTCCTCGTCCGTGCGCAGCACCACCGCACCTCCGGCCCGCAGCGCCGCTACGGTGCTCGGCGCGGGATGCCCGTAGGGGTTGTCCTTGCCGCACGAGATCAGCGCGAGCCGCGGAGACACCCTGCGTATGAGGTCCGGGTCCTGGTAGGCCGAGCCGTGATGGGCGACCTTGAGAACATCCACCGCTCCGAGCTCAGCGGCCGCCGGCGACCTCAACAGGGCTCGCTGGGCCGGGGGTTCGAGGTCACCGAGCAACAGCAGCCGCAGTCCGGCGGACCGTACGAGCAGGGCGACACTGGCGTCGTTCGGGCCGTCCGGCGTCGGGGCCGGGCTCGGGGGCGGCCACAACACCCGCCAGTCGAGGCTTCCCGTGCGCCGCCGCTCCCCCGCCACGGCCCGCGTCACGGGGATGTGCCGTGTTGCCGCCTCCCTTCGTACGAACTCGACCTGGTCCGGCGGCTCTTCGAAGCCGGTCGTCTCGATCGCGCCCACCGAACGCCCGCGCAGCACGCCGCGCAGCCCCGCGACGTGATCGGCGTGGAAGTGCGTCAGTACGACGAGCGGAATCCTGGTGATGCCGAGCGTGCTCAGGCAGCGGTCGACCAACACCGGATCGGGCCCCGCGTCCACCACCACCGCTGCGCCCTCGCCCGCCGAGAGCACCGTTGCGTCCCCCTGCCCCACGTCGCACATCGCGAACCGCCAGCCGGGCGGTGGCCACCCCGTGATCACCCTGGCGAGAGGCGGTGGCTGCACCACGACCAGCAGGAACAGCAGCACACAGACGCCGCTCAGCCACGGATGTCTCAGGAGCCGTCGCCCCACGAACACGACCACCGCGATGACGAGAGCGAGCAGCAGCGCCCCCGTCCAGCTGCCCGGCCAGTCCACTCCCCCTCCGGGCAGAGCCGCCCCGGCACGCGCGATGTCCGCGATCCACCGGGTGGGCCAACTCGCGCACCACGCCAGTGCCTTGGCGACGGGCATCGCCACTGCGGCCGTCGCCAGTGTCGCGAAGCCCAGGACCGTGGCCGGCGCGACCGCGATCTCCGCGAGCAGATTGCACGGCACCGCCACCAGGCTCACCCGAGCCGACAGGACGGCTACCACCGGCGCGCACAGGGCCTGCGCCGCGGCGGCAGCGGCGAGCGCCTCGGCCAGACGCGGCGGCACACGTCGCCTCTGGAGCGCCGCGCTCCACCGCGGGGCGAGGGTGAGCAGGGCGCCGGTCGCCAGGACGGAGAGCAGGAAGCCGTAACTACGGGCCAGCCACGGGTCGTACAGCACCAGCAGCAGGACGGCCGTGGCCAGCGCGGGGATCAACGATCTGCGGCGCCCGGTCGCGATGGCGAGCAGTGCGATCGATCCGCAGGCCGCGGCCCGCAGCACACTCGGATCCGGGCGACAGACGATCACGAACGCGAGCGTGAGCGCTCCGCCCAGCAGCGCGGTCGCCCGGAGCGGAACGCCGAGCCGCGGTGCGAGACCCCGCCGCTCGGCGCGCTGGGCCAGGCCCGGCGGTCCGATGAACAGGGCGAGCAGGATCGTGAAATTACCGCCGCTGACAGCCAGGAGATGCGTGAGATCGGTCGCCTTGAACACGTCGTCCAGCTCCGGCGTTACGCGCGTGGTGTCCCCGACGACCAGCCCGGGCAGCAGCGACCGCGCGTCCGTCTCCAACCCGTCCGTCGCCTTCCGCAGGCCTTCACGCAACCGGCCGGCGAACCGCTGCGACGCGGACGGCTCTCCCACCACCTCGGGTGGCGCGCCGCCCGACACTCGCAGAACGGCCGCGATGTCATCGCCGTCCGACAGGGCGGGCACGAGCCGCGCCGACACCCGAAGCCGCGTGGACGGCAGCAGCGACAGCCAGGGTGAACCCTCAGGGCCCCCGCCGGAGAGCTGAGGCGAACCCCTTGGCCAGCGCGCGTCGACGATCACCAGCACCGGCGCACGTGTCGCCACGGCCGTCCCGTCCGCTCGCGTCACCCGTCTGACCTCCGCGTCCAGCAGCACGGCCGTCGGAGCCATGTGATCCCCCTTGATCCGGGGCCGGGTGAGCCGCGGATCGGAGGCGATCTCCACCTCGGCCGTCACACGGGCGAACTGCCGCGCCAGGGAAGGAACGGGCCCCCGTCGCAGATCCGCCCCGTGCAGCCCCGCCGAGGCCGCGGCCGCGGCGACGCAGAGCAGCGCTGCGGCAACGGAGGCCCGACGCCACGAATCCGCCGCCTGTCCCCCGTGTCGCTTCGCACCGGGCGCCCCTCTCCGCCCTGTCACCAGCAGCACGCCGGCCACGACCAGCGAAACCGCGACCACGCCCGTGACCCAGCCGGGCGAGGCGCCCACCGTCGCAGCAGCCGTCACCCAGGCCGCCAGAGCGGGCGGCACGAGCCGCAGATCCGTCGGTCCTTCCTCTCGGGGATGCGAGGCCCCCAACCGCTTGCCCGAGGCGGCATGCACCGGGCGTCGGCTCGCGGCGCCGGGGATGCTTGGGCGGTTCGGCACGGCGCGCTCCGGCACGTCGGGATCGTCCGGCCCACCTGGCGTCTTCGTCTCCCCTGGTCCTCTTCCCGTCTTCGTCTCCCCCGGCCCTCTCGACGCCTTGGCCTCGCCGAGCTCTCTCGGCGCGTTCGTCTCCCCCGCCTGCTTTGCCTCCTCCGACTGCTTTGTCTCTTCCGGCACCTTGGCCGTTTCTGGCACCTCCGGCCCGGTCATGGCCGCACCAGATTCCGGAGATCGGAGAACCGGCGATCCCCGATTCCATTCACCTCGCGGAGCTCGTCGACCGAGCGGAAGCCGCCGTGCTGGGTGCGGTAGTCGATGATGTGCTGGGCCAGGACGGGGCCGACGCCCGGGAGACTGTCGAGCTGGTCCACTGTGGCCGTGTTGAGCGCGACCGGAGCGGAGGGTGCCGCGCCGGCAGCGGATCCCCCTGTGCCGACGGAGCCCGTCCCGCCTGCGCCCGGTCCCGCGACAGGCGCGGGAGCACCGACCACGATCTGTTCGCCGTCCATGAGGAGGCGCGCGCGGTTGAGACCATCGGTGTTCGTGCCGGGGCGGACCCCGCCCGCCGCGCGCAGCGCGTCCGCGACGCGGGAACCGGACGGCAACCGTTGGAGCCCAGGGCTGCGCACCTTGCCGCTGACGTCCACGACGATCGCGGTCCCCGCCGCGCCAACGGGGCTCGGTGCTCCGGCCGAGGCATCCGGTCCCGCGTCCGACGGCTCCCCCTGCCCGGCCCTTCCGCCGTATGGAGGCACCGCCCGCACCACCTCGGGGGCCCGGACCGACTGAGTTCTGCCGACCCAGAAGTGCTGCACCGCGAAGACCGCGGCGACGACCAGCAGCACGGTGAGTGCGGCCACGCTCTTGCGCTCAAGACCGCACCTCGACTGCAGCCACAGCGGCATCCGCTCCCGCACGGCAGGCCCCATCCGGTCCCGCCAGGCCACCCCCGACCCCGCCGTACTCGAAGCGACGTCAGCGTGCGCGTCCGTGTCCGTGGGCGTGTTTGTGTCCATGGGCGTGTTTGTGTCCGTGGGCGTATTTGTGTGCGCGTCCGTGGGCGTGTACGCGTCCACGTGGGTGTGCGTGTTCGCGTTCGCATTCGCGATAGGCGCCGCACCCCTGTCCGGTGCGTCCCGGTCCGCAGCCACGGCACCGCTGACCCGGGAGCCGCCAGAGCCCAGCAACCCGCGGGCCCAGGCCCCTTCAGAGCCCGGTGCCCCCGGCGCCCACGACTCTTCAGGATTCACCACGCCACGTGCCCGGGCGCGAGCAGAGCTCAAGCGCCCGTGGCCCCAGTCGCCACCAGGCCTCACCGTCCCATGTACGCCGGCGCCGTCAGTCCTCGGCCTCTCGCGTGCTCCGGCGCCATCAGGATGCAGGCCCCCACCCGCCGTTGACCTGCCGCGCCCCAAGGCCTCGCCGACCCTGTTCTCCGGTCCCCACACATCGGCAACGCCCAATCCCACCGCGGTGCTCGCGCGCGGCCCGTCTCCCACATCCCTGTCCGCCCCCGGCGGTCCGTTCCCCAACTCATGCCGTTCTCCGGCTCTTTGGGCGAAGAGTGCCTCCGCGCGCAGCCGGAGGGCCTCGGCCGATGCCTCGTGGCGTCGGGCCCGGCTGCGCGGGGAGCGGCGGCGATGGCGGATGCGGCCGTCGGAGACGGGGCCGCGACCCGGACCGCTGGTGGGCGTGGCTGTGCGTGAAGGTGATCGAAGTGCCATGCGACGAGGATCGGGCGCCTCGGCGCTTTCGCGATGATCTTGCTCAATTCCGGTGGGCTACCGCCCAATTGTGGATAACTCCGCCACCCACATGAGTGATGCGCGGGCTCACCGAGGCGAGACGACCGCCCCCAGCAGTCCGGGCCCTGTGTGCGCCCCAATCACCGCGCCGACCTCGCTGACATGCAGATCGGCCAGGCCAGGAACGCGCTCCCGCAACCGGTCCGCGAGAGCCGAGGCCCGATCCGGGGCGGCCAAGTGGTGGACGGCGATGTCGACCTGGGCGCCGCCGGCGCGCTCGGCCACGATCTCCTCCAGCCGGGCGATCGCCTTGGACGCCGTCCGTACCTTCTCGAGGAGTTCGATGCGGCCGTCGTCCAGCTGGAGCAGCGGCTTCACCGCGAGCGCGGAGCCCAGCAGCGCCTGCGCGGCCCCGATCCGGCCGCCGCGGCGCAGATAGTCGAGGGTGTCGACGTAGAAGTACGCGGAGGTGCCCGCGGCCCTCTTCTCCGCGGCCGTGACCGCTTCGTCGATCGTGCCGCCCGACTCCGCGGACTGGGCCGCGGACAGGGCGCAGAACCCGAGGGCCATCGCGACCATCCCGGTGTCCACCACCCGCACGGGCACCGGAGCCTCACGTGCCGCGAGTACCGCGGCGTCGTACGTGCCCGAGAACTCGGACGACAGATGGAGGGAGACAATGCCGGAGGCGCCGGACTCGGCAACCTTGCGGTAGGTCGCGGCGAAGAGCTCGGGGCTGGGCCTGGACGTCGTGACGGGCCGCCGCTTCTGCAGCGCCTGGGCCAGGGAGCGGGCCGAGATCTCGGTGCCCTCTTCGAGTGCCTGGTCACCGAGGACCACGGTCAGGGGCACCGCTGTGATGCCGTGACGCTCCATCGTCCGCGGCAGCAGGTAGGCCGTTGAATCGGTGACGATCGCGACATGGCGGGACATGAGCTGGAGGTTACCTGTCGGGGCGGGCGGGCGGCAGCCCGGCCCCTCCCACCTGCGACTGGAGCGGCCGGATCAAGTCGTGCTTTCGGGACGGGGCTTCTTCTGCCAGGGGTAGGCGGGGCGTCGGCCCGGAGGCGTGATGGCGGCGCGCGTCGGCTCCTCGGCCGTCCGGGACTCCGGGCTGTCCGGCCAGGTCTGCCCGCCGGAAGTGGCCGCGTCCGGCACCGGCGCCTCGGGCCAGGAAGCCGCCGGCTTCGGCTCGGTCGTCCAGTGCCGCAGTGCGCCGGCCTCCACGTCTATCTGGGCGCTCAGCGAGTCCAGGTCGTCGTCCGCGAAGCGGCGGGCCCGGTCGCGCGCGGCCCAGCGCAGCGAGTCCGCCGACTGCGTGATCCGCTCGGTGCGCTCGCGCAGTCCGGGCAGCCGCGAGGCGAGCGCGCCCCGGTCGGGCTCGGTCTCCAGGCGCTTGAGCTCGTCGTCCAGTTCGTGCCCGTGCACGCTGAGCCGCTCGAAGAGGCCCAGGGACTCCTTCAGCGACTCGTCCTCCGCCACGCCCGCGTGCAGCGCGTCCTGCGTGGCACGCATCGAGGTGCGCAGCTTCAGGCGGAGCTGGGCCAGCTCGCCCAGCGGGCCCGGCTGGGCAAGAGTCTTGGCGCGCAGCGTGGTGTCCTCGACCGTGCGTCGCGCCTGCGACATCGTGCGGTCCACACCGCGCTTGGCGGCACCCACCACCTTCACCGTGGCATACGCGCCCAGCACCACGAACAGCAGGAAGAGCAGGGCGATAACTGTGATCAAGGTTCCCACCACGCTCCTCCTCCAACCGGCCGCGACAGCTGCCGCCGCGCTCTTCAACGGTAAACGCTACGGGCAGGTTCGGAGTTCCAGAAGAACCCCGAACCTGCCCGTAGGGGACTACCCCGAGGCGGCCGCGCCCGGACAGACCGAGTCGGCCACGCCCGGACGGACGCGGCGGCCGAGCCGAAGCCCGCCCGCCACGCTCACCAGCCGAAACGACTATGCGGTAACGATGTTCACCAGCTTCGGCGCCCGCACGATCACCTTGCGGATCCCCGCGCCGCCCAGCGCCGCGACGACCTTCTCGTCGGCCAGCGCGACCTTCTCCAGTTCCTCGTCGGAGACCGACGGGGAGACCTCCAGGCGCGCCTTGACCTTGCCCTTGATCTGCACGACGCAGGTCACGGTCTCGTCCACGACGTACGCCGGGTCGGCGACCGGGAAGTCCTCGTGTACGACCGAGTCGGTGTGGCCCAGCTTGCGCCACAGTTCCTCGGCGATGTGCGGGGCCAGCGGCGCGATCAGCAGCACCAGAGCCTCGGCGACCGTCCGCGACACCCGACCGCTCGCCTTGGTCAGGTGGTTGTTCAGCTCGGTGACCTTGGCGATGGCGGTGTTGAACCGCATGCCCTCCAGGTCCTGGCGTACGCCGTCGATGGCCTTGTGCAGAGCACGCAGCGTCTCCTCGTCCGGCTCGGAATCGACGACCGTGACCTCACCGGTCGCCTCGTCGACGACGTTGCGCCACAGCCGCTGCAGCAGCCGGAACTGGCCCACCACCGCGCGCGTGTCCCACGGCCGGGACACGTCCAGGGGACCCATCGCCATCTCGTACAGGCGCAGCGTGTCCGCACCGTACTCGGCGCAGATCTCGTCCGGAGTGACCGCGTTCTTCAGGGACTTGCCCATCTTGCCCAGCAGCCGGGAGACCTTCTCGCCCTGGTAGTAGTACGCGCCGTCGCTCTCCTCCACCTCGGCGGCGGGCACCGCGATGCCACGGCTGTCGCGGTACACGTAGGCCTGGATCATGCCCTGGTTGAACAGCTTGTGGAACGGCTCGGCCGAGGAGACGTGCCCCAGGTCGAACAGGACCTTCGACCAGAAGCGCGCGTACAGCAGGTGCAGCACGGCGTGCTCGGCGCCGCCGACGTAGAGGTCGACGCCACCGTGCGGCTGGCCCTCGCGCGGGCCCATCCAGTACTGCTCGATGGCCGGGTCGACCAGCTTCCGGTCGTTGTGCGGGTCCAGGTAGCGCAGCTCGTACCAGCAGGAACCGGCCCAGTTGGGCATGGTGTTGGTCTCGCGGCGGTACTTCTGCGGACCACGGCCGTCGCCCAGGTCCAGGGTGACGTCGACCCAGTCCTCGTTGCGGGACAGCGGCGTCTCCGGAGACGTGTTCGCGTCGTCCGGGTCGAAGGTGCGGGGCGAGTAGTCCTCGACCTCCGGCAGCTCCAGGGGCAGCATCGACTCGGGCAGCGCGTGCGCGATGCCGTCCTCGTCGTAGACGATCGGGAAGGGCTCGCCCCAGTAGCGCTGGCGGCTGAACAGCCAGTCACGCAGCCGGAAGTTGACCGTGCCCTCGCCGATGCCCTTGCGCTCCAGCCACTCCGTGATGCGCGCCTTGGCGTCGACGACGCCCAGGCCGTCCAGGGAGACCTCGTCGCTGGAGGAGTTGACGATCTTCGCGTCGTACGAGGCGAAGGCGTCGTCCCAGGTCGACGCGTCCGTGCCGCGGTCGTCCGAGGGCTCCACGACGCACCGCATCGGCAGCTCGAAGGCGCGCGCGAACGCGAAGTCGCGGGTGTCGTGCGCCGGGACGGCCATGATCGCGCCGGTGCCGTAGCCCATCAGTACGTAGTCGGCGATGAAGACGGGGATCTGCTCGCCGTTGACCGGGTTGGTCGCGAACGCGCCGGTGAAGACACCGGTCTTGTCCTTGGCCTCGGCCTGGCGCTCCACGTCGGACTTCGAGGCGGCCTGCGCGCGATAGGCGGCGACGGCCTGGGCCGGGGTCGCGTGGCCGCCCGTCCAGACCTCGTGGGTGTTCTCGGGCCAGGCGGCCGGGGTGAACTTCTCGACCAGGGGGTGCTCGGGCGCCAGCACCATGTAGGTCGCCCCGAACAGGGTGTCCTGGCGCGTCGTGAAGACCGTGATCGCTTCGCCGTCGATAGGGAAGTCGACGCGGGCACCCTCGGAGCGGCCGATCCAGTTGCGCTGCTGCAGCTTGATGGCCTCGGGCCAGTCCAGCGCGTCCAGGTCGTCCAGCAGCCGGTCGGCGTACGCCGTGATCCTCATGTTCCACTGGCGCAGCTTGGCCTTGAAGACGGGGAAGTTGCCACGCTCGGAACGGCCGTCGGCGGTGACCTCCTCGTTGGCCAGTACGGTGCCCAGTCCGGGACACCAGTTGACGGGCGCGTCGGAGGCGTACGCCAGGCGGTATCCGCTCAGGACGTCGGCTCGCTCGGCGGCGCTCAGCTCGTTCCACGCGCGCGTGGTGCCGTCGATGGCCGGTACGGCACGCTCACCGCTCTCGAACTGGGCGACCAGCTCGGAGACCGGACGGGCCTTCTTGGCCTCGTCGTCGTACCAGGAGTTGAAGATCTGCAGGAAGATCCACTGGGTCCACTTGTAGTAGTCCGGGTCGATCGTGGCGAACGACCGGCGCTTGTCGTGGCCCAGGCCCAGCGCGCGCAGCTGGACCTTCATGTTCTCGATGTTGGCCTCGGTGGACACGCGCGGGTGCGTGCCCGTCTGCACGGCGTACTGCTCGGCGGGCAGGCCGAAGGCGTCGAAGCCCAGGGTGTGCAGGACGTTGTGGCCGGTCATCCGCTGGAATCGGGCGAATACATCGGTGGCGATGTAGCCCAGGGGGTGACCGACGTGCAGGCCCGCACCGGAGGGGTACGGGAACATGTCCATGATGAACTTCTTGGGCTTGGCGACCAGCCCGGGGTCCCCGGCCAGGTCACCGCTCGGGTTCGGCGCCTCGTACGTGCCCTCGGCGTCCCAGAAGTCCTGCCAGCGTGCCTCGATCTCAGCGGCCAGGGCGGCCGTGTAGCGGTGCGGCGCTGCCATCTCGGCGGTGGCAGCGGTAGTCGTCTCGCTCATGATCCTCAAAGCTCCATCGATCGTCTCTGCCAGCGGCTGCGACATTCAAGAAACGAAAAATCCCCTCGCACAGGAGGGGACGCCGCGCCGATTCCGGCCACGATTCTTCAGCGGTCGGGACTGATCAGCGCGGCTCGCTAAGCAGAAGGCGTACGGCACGCATGGCGTCAGGGTACCGCAGCCCCCGCGGGCGCCGCGACGAGCTTGCCGGGGACCGTTCGGCACGCCGTGCCACCCCTCCGAGCGCCGCACGATCACCAGTAAAGCTGAACAATATTCAAAAGTTACTTCGCGTAACGGACGCTAAGGGACAACACAAAGAGCTCATTGCCCTTTGGTAACAACGCAATAACTCAAACCTCGTACTCATCGGTATGGCTCGACCTAGAGTGCGGCTTCGGGACCGCTTCCCCGAACCGTTGGGAGTACCCCCCCCATGAACCCTCGTCGCAACAACAGCTCGCTACCCCGACCGGGCCGCTCGGCCTATGGGGCACTGACGGCTGCCGCCTTGTTGCTCATACCCATGGTCGTGCTGGTCGGAGGCGACGGCCTGCGCGACTTCCTCAACTTCGGCGCCGGCGTGCTGTCGCTGGTCGCCCTCACCTGCTCCGTGGTGTGGGGCCTCGTCGCCACCGACCGGCTGTTCCTCAACACGCGTCAGCGGCTGGTCGCCCAGGCCGTGCACAGGACGACCGCCGTCTCCTCGGTCGCCTTCCTCCTGCTGCACATCACGGTCAAGCTGGCCCTCGACCACACCACTCTGGTCGCCGCACTGATCCCCTTCGGGCTCGGCCTCACGGGCACCAACGGCCTCATCGGATTCGGCTCCCTGGCCGGCCTGCTCATGATCTTCACGGCCATCACCGGCGCGCTGCGCAGCGCTTTCGCGTCCCCCGCGCCGGTCGCGGCACGCTGGCGGGCCGTGCACATGCTGGCGTATCCGGCCTGGTGCTCCGCCCTGGTGCACGGCCTGTACGCGGGACGCCCCGCGAAGACGTACGTCACGGTGCTCTACAGCCTCTGCCTGGTCGCCGTGATGGGCGCCCTGGCACTTCGCTCGGCCTCCGGCCCGGTCAAGCGCAAGGTCGCCGACCGGATTCTGGCGATCATCGGGGAGAACAACAGCCCTGGCGCCCGCGCCCGCGAGGATCTGGAGGCATCCCGTGCCGCCGCCGCGGACTCCCCGCTGCCGGGCTTCGCCGCGCGCTCCGCCCAGGCTCAGTCCATGGGCGACTCGTTCGTGCCCCCGCAGCGCACCCAGTCCCCTTCGTCGCTGTACGAGGCCGCGCCCGACCCGGCAACCACGGGCAGCATGCCCGGCTTCGCGGCCGCCTACCGGGCGGTGTCCGGCGGGGCGTCAGGCGCAGACAGCTTCGGCGCCACCCCGACCGAGCGCTTCCAGATGCCGATGGACATGCAGCCCACCGAGTCGTTCCCGCGTGTCGACGGCAGCAGCACGTCCGGAAGCTGGCCCATCCCCTCCCCTCCCCCCGTCGGCGAGGCGCCTCAGTCGGCGTACGACCCGCTCAACGACACGGGGTACAACATCCCGGTCTATGACAATTCGGCCGCCAATGCCTACGGCACGAGTGATGTGTACGACACCGGTGAGACGAACCCCGCCTACGGCACGTACAACACCAACGACACGTACGACAGCGGTCCCACGACTGACGTACTGCCGGGCGCCTTCGACGCTCCTGGCTCCGGTGAACCATGGAACGCCCCTTCCGGAGGCTTTTAAGTGAACGAGGCCCTGCCCGACGTCCCGGAGGTCCGCGTCGTCGGGCTTCCGCAGCTCACGTCGGGCTTCGACCTGGTTGAACGACTGGATCTACCCATGCACCTCAAGGTGCACGGGCCGCTCGAACCCATGGGCGGTGAGCAGCTCGCGGGCCTCGCCGAGGCGATCTCTCTGAAGGGTCGCGGCGGGGCGGGCTTCCCCTTCGCCAAGAAGCTGCGCTCGGTAGCAGAGTCGGCCATCCAGAAGGGCATTCGCCCCGTGGTGGTCGTCAACGGAAGCGAGGACGAACCCGCCTGCCGCAAGGACACGGTGCTCATCAACCGTGCCCCGCACCTCATCCTGGACGGCGCCCTGCTGGCCGCGGAGGCCATGGGTGCTCGCACCCTGGTCATCGGAGTGACACGTGCGTCCACGCAGGCCTCGATGGAAGCCGCGCTGGCCGAGCGCGGGCTGAGCAACCGGCGCGGATCACCCCTACGCGCGCGCGTGCAGCGCAATCCGGTGCGCATGGTGACCGGAGCGGCCGCCTCACTGATCCGGTCCATCGACGGCGGCCCGGCGATCCCGCCCGGCCGCAAGATCAGCGCGTCGCAGAGCGGCGTCGGCGGCGCGCCCACGCTGCTGTCCAACGCCGAGACGTTCGCCCAGCTGGCCATCGCCGCGCGCATCGGCCCCGACCGCTACCGCAACACGGGCCTGTACGACGAGCCCGGCACCGTCATGCTCACCGTCTCCGGCGCGGTCGCCCGTCCCATGGTGATCGAGGTCCCGACCGGCGTGCCGCTGCGCTACGTGCTCCAGCTCGCCGGCGCCCCGCCCATGCCCCAGGGCGTACTCACCGGCGGATACCACGGCAAGTGGCTGGACGCGGCGGCGCTCAACGAGGCGATCGTCTCGCGCAACTCCCTGGACGCCGTGGGCGGCGCGCTCGGCGCGGGCGCGATCCTCCCGATCAGCCAGCAGACGTGCCCGCTGGGCGAGTCACTGCGCGTGGCGCAGTGGCTGGCCGAGGAGAGCGCCGGACAGTGCGGGCCCTGCTACCTGGGTCTGCCCGCCGCGGCGCGCGGCCTGGAGGACATCCTCAATGGCGGCGGCCCGGCGGCCCTGGAGGCCGTGAAGCAGGTCGCCAAGGCCGTGAAGCGGCGCGGCGCCTGCTCGCACCCGGACGGCTCGGCGATGTTCATCGAGTCGACCATCAAGGCGTTCACGGACGACCTGGCCGCGCACGTCCTCGGCAACGGCTGCGGAAGGCCCGTGGAGGGCGTTCTGCCGCTCTTCGAGGGCGGCCAGGCCCCTACAGGCATCCCGGGCGGCCAGGGGCAGCCGGAGGCCGGCCCCAGCCGTCAGAAGATCTACGTCGACTGGACGCTGTGCCGGGGTCACGGACTGTGCGCGGACATCCTTCCGGAGGTTTTCGAGCTGGGTGCCGACGGCTTCCCGACCGTCGCGCAGGCGCCGGTGCCCCGGTATGCGGAGGCGAAGGCCCTGCGTGCCGTGCGTCGCTGCCCGGCGCTCGCGCTGCGCATCGAGGAGGACACCCGGTCCTCCGCGCCGGCGCGCAACAACCTGCCGGTCCTCTCCCAGGGTCGCGGCCGCCGGGCGCTCGGCAGCGGCCGCTGAACACGAAGAAGCGGGCCACCCTGATCGGGTGGCCCGCTCTCAACGTCTGTGGAGCTAAGGAGAATTGAACTCCTGACCTCCTGCATGCCATGCAGGCGCTCTACCAACTGAGCTATAGCCCCTCGCGGCCACGCGGCGGAGCCGCATATTTGCCGTGTCGCCCGGTTTCCCCGGCGGCGACGCCAACATTACACGGTCCTCCGGGTGCACCACCAAATCGTTTCCGTCCCGCGCGGACAATACGGACATGCGGGATAGTGTCGGCCTTCGTGACCGTGATCGCGCTCCCTCGTGTCCGCCGCCGTGCGCCCGTCGCTCTGGGTGTATGCCTGCTGTCCTTCGCGGTCTTCTGGTGCGCTCAGCGGGCCGCACACGTGTCGATGATCGACCTGATGGTGTACCGCGCGGAGGGCGAGACCGTCCGCGCGGGTGGCGACCTCTACGCACTGCGCACGACCGAGGCCCATCTGCCCACCACCTACCCGCCGTTCGCGGCGCTCCTGTTCACACCGCTGACACTGCTGGACACGGCGGCCATGCGGACCCTGGCGACAGCCGGAAACCTGGCTCTTCTTGTGGTGTTCGTCTCCCTCTCACTGCGACTCGTCGGCCACACGCGCGTGGAGTACGTCTGGTGGGTCGCCGCGGCCGCCGTGTGGTGCGAGCCGGTGTGGACGACGCTGCGGTACGGCCAGATCAATCTGCTGCTCGCCGTGCTGGTGCTGTGGGACCTGTCACGACGTCCCGGGCACCGATGTGCCGGAGTGGGCATCGGGATCGCAGCGGCGATCAAGCTGACGCCCGCGCTCTTCGCGGTGTTTCTGCTGGTCACCGGTGTCGTGGAGCATACAAGGCGGGGGTCCGGTGGGCCGTGGTTGCGGCACGCGCGGGGGGCCGCAACCGCGTTCGCCGGGGCGACGCTGCTGGCGGCGGCCATCCTGCCGTACGACTCGTGGCGCTTTTGGACCCGCATGGTCTTCGCGGCGGGCCGGGTCGGGCTCGTCGAGGACACCGCGAACCAGTCGCTGCGCGGTGTCCTGGCCCGGCTGCTGCACACCACGGATCCCGGCGTCTGGTGGGGTGCGACGGCGGCCCTGGCGGGCGTCGGGGGCCTCGCGATCGCCGTGGCCGCCGAGCTGCGTGGGCGGCGCGCCTGGGGGGCGACCTCCTGCGCGGTGACAGCGCTGTTGGTGAGTCCGGTGTCGTGGTCGCATCACTGGGTGTGGTGCCTGCCGATGGTGCTGGTCCTCGCGATGACGCGGCGGACGGCTGCCGTCTGCACGGCCCTGGCCTTTTGCACGTACGCGCTGTGGTGGGTGCCGCACGGGCCGGGCAGACTCGAACTGCACCAAGATGGCTCCGAGTTGACGCTGTCCGCCCTCTACGTAGGGACCGGTTTCGCCTTCCTGGCCCTCATCGGGTTCAGGCTGTGGCGAACGAGTAGAACCGCTTGAGCGTGCAGTGCTCGTCGAGGAGCCGGCCATAGATCGGCTCGCCCTCGAGCTCGCGGTACGTCTCGATCGGGTCGCCTTTTATGATCAGCGCCCGCGCGCACTCCTCGCACCAGTACTGGTAGTCGTGGTTGACCGGTTCCATGTCGCGGACGATCGGCGTACCACTGCCGCACCAATCGCACTTCCGCCTGTGTGCACCCATCGATCAGCTCCAGCTGTGGCCGCAGGCCGTGCACACGTAGGAGATCCCACCGTTGTCACCGAGGACCTGGGCGACGTGGACCGATCCGCAGGAAGGGCAGTTGAGAAGAGTGGCTTTTTTCCGCGTCAGTGCCACTTCGAGGAGAATGTCGACCTCCTCGAGGATGCTCGCAGGCATCGCTTCTCCCTCCCGTCGGGCCGCGCCCCCTTCCGGCCGTTTGATTCTGCCACGGCCGGAGCAATACGGTCAGCGACGCCTTCGTACCAGTCCGGACACGGCACCCAACGTGGCCGTCGCGGCCAGCGCATATGTGCACGCGAGGAGCGCGTCCGCAGAGGTATACGCCCCGGGGGGCCCAAGTGACTCAAGCCGGTTCAGGAAGAGTGTGCCGAAGGCCGCGACACCGATCAGCTGACCGAGTTGGGTGACCGTCGCGAGCAGTCCGCTGGCGTCCGCCGCGTCCTCGGGCCGCACCGTGGCCAGAGCCCTGGTGAGCGTGGGGCTGAAGCCGAGCGCGAGCCCGGCACCGACACCCGCGAACGCCACATACAGCCACAGGCCCCCGTCGCCCCCGTCCTTCAGTACGCCACCGACCCCCGCAACCGAGACGGCCGCGAGCGCGAACCCGGTCGGTATCAGCCCGCGCTGCCAGGAAGCGGGCCAGTTCCGCCAGGTCAGGCCGACCAGACCGAAGACCGCCGCGGTGGGCGCGAAGGTGAGTCCCGCACGCAGCGCGCTGTAGCCGAGGCCGCCCTGGATGTGCAGGGTGAGTGCGAACAGAAAGCCCGCGTTGACCGCCATCACGGCCAGGAGCCGGAACACGGCGAGGCCGATGCCCGGGTGGCGCAGCACCCTCGGCGCGATCAGCGGCACCCCGCCGCGCCGGGCCAGCCGGGACTCGTACAGACAGAACAGGGCGAAGAACGCCGCGGCCGCTCCCAGTGACAGCCAGGACCACAGCGGCCACTCCTCCTCCTGCCCGAGCACGAGTGGCACGGTGAAGAGGGAGACGGCGGCGGCCAACAGCACGAGCCCGGGCAGGTCGAGGCCGCGCGAGCGCTCAAGGGCCGATACGTCGTCCCGCGGCAGCACACGGCTGCCGACGGCCAGGAGTACGACGCCCACGGGCACGTTGACCAGGAACACCGGCCGCCAGCCGGTGCCGAACAGGTCGGCGCTGACCAGAACGCCGCCCAACACCTGTCCGGCCGCGGCGCCGGTGGCGAGGACCGCCGCGTAGGCGCCGAGGGCGCGGGCCCGTGCCTCGCCGGTGATGTTGCGCTGGATCAGGCTGAGCACCTGCGGGATCATCACAGCTGATCCGGCGCCCTGGATCAGCCGGAAGGCGATCAACTCCCCTGTTCCCTGGGCGAGTCCGCAGGCCAGCGAGGCGGCGGTGAACAGCGCGAGCCCGGCCAGATGGACCCCTCGGTGGCCCAGCCGGTCGCCCAGTCGTGCTCCGGTGATCAGCAGCACGGCGTACGAGATGGAGTATCCGGCGACCACCAGCTGCAGTCCGGCGCCGGACGCGTGGAGTTCGGAACCGATCGTGGGCACCGCGACGTTCACGATGAAGACGTCGAGCAATGCCATGAACTGGGCCGCGAGCACGACCGCGAGCAGGCGTCCGGGCCGGTTGTCAGTGCCGGGGTCTTTACTGGTCTCAGGACTTGGATCGCGTGCGGGACCTGTTCCCGCGGGGGTTGTCGTCGTCATGCCGTCGAGCGTGACGGCGGCTGGATACGGGTAACGAGAGCCCGCCGATGCTGGTACTGACAGCACCTGGCAGCGGACGGGTTCGGCACGGACGATGAGTGACGGGGGAAGTGAGGCCGATGAACACGACACAGCGTCGCAGGCCGGAGCTGGCCGCTTTCCTGCGCAGCAGGCGGGCGCGGGTGACACCGGCCGATGTGGGGATGCCACCGGGCTTACGGCGCCGTACGCCGGGGCTGCGCCGCGAGGAGGTCGCACAACTCTCCGGGGTCGGCGTCACCTGGTACACATGGCTCGAGCAGGGGCGCCCGATCAACGCGTCCGCGCAGGTGCTGGATGCAGTGGCGCGCACGCTGCGCCTCGACCAGCCCGAGCGCGAGCATCTCTATCACTTGGCCGAGGTGCCCTACGAGCCCGAACGCGAGGGCCCCGTGCAGACCGTGGGCGAGGAGATCCAGGGCATCATCGACGCCCTCGACCCGCGTCCGGCAGCGGTCTACAACTCGCGGTACGACATCCTGGCCACCAACCCCTCTTACCGCGACGTGTTCTTCGTGCCGCAGACGCTCCACATCGGCGTTCCCAACGCGCTGTGGACGCTGTTCACCGTGCCCGAACCGAACTGCCCGGTCGTGTTCCGGGACAGCGAGCTGCCGTTGATGGTGGCGACCATGCGGTCGTCGTACGGAAGACATGTCGGCGAGCCCGCCTGGGAGGAGTTCATACGCAGGCTCTCGGCCGCCAGTCCGTACTTCGCGGAGCTGTGGTCGGGAGGCGATGTCGTGCCGCCGGGACCGCGTGTGAAGACGTTCCGGCACGAGGCTGTGGGCGAACTGCACATGACCTCGGTGTCGCTGTCGATCAACGGCATGCCGGAGTGCCGGATCGTGGCCTACACACCGGAAGACGAGGAGGCGAGGAGAAGGCTGGCCGCGTTGCGGGATCGTCGGGAGGTGTTGTGGCCGCCGTCACACTCCTTGGGTGCCGAGGCGATAGGGACGGGGACATGAAAAATCCCGCCCCTGATGGGAACGGGATCTTCACCACTGTTCTTTGACAACTCAAAAGAGAGTCAATCTGTGGAGCTAAGGAGAATTGAACTCCTGACCTCCTGCATGCCATGCAGGCGCTCTACCAACTGAGCTATAGCCCCTCGTGTTCTTCCCGCCCGGCGGGGCGAACAAGAAGAACTTTAGCCTGCGACCAGCCGGAAAGTGAAATCCGGTCCCGACGGGCCCGCGGGACCGGACAGGGGGCCGCTCAGTCGTCGTCGCCGAGCACCGGCTCCGGCAGCGTGCCGGCGTTGTGCTCGAGGAGGCGCCAGCCGCGGGCGCCCTCACCGAGGACGGACCAGCAGCAGTTGGAGAGGCCGCCGAGGCTCTCCCAGTGCTGGGACTCCAGGCCGAGGAGGCGGCCGATGGTGGTGCGGATCGTGCCGCCGTGGCTGACCACGACGAGGGTGCCGTCCTCGGGGAGCTTCTCGGCGTGCCGCAGCACCACGGGGGCGGCGCGGTCGGCGACCTCCGTCTCCAGTTCGCCACCGCCTCGGCGTACCGGCTCGCCCCGCTTCCAGGCGGAGTACTGGTCGCCGTACCGGGCGATGATCTCCTCGTGCGTCAGCCCCTGCCAGACGCCCGCGTAGGTCTCCCGCAGGCTCTCGTCGTGGGTGACGTCGAGGCCGGTGAGGGCGGACAGCTCGTCGGCCGTGTTCGCGGCGCGCTGGAGGTCCGAGGCGACGATCGCGTCGGGCTTCAGCGAGGCGAGCAGCCGGGCGGCGCGGCGGGCCTGGCCCACCCCGGTCTCGGTGAGCTCGACGTCCGTGGAGCCCTGGAAGCGGCGCTCCACATTCCAGGAGGTCTGGCCGTGCCGCCAGAGGATGATGCGGCGGCCCCGGCCCGGCTTCCTCCCGGCTTCGGCGCTCACCGCAGCTCCCCCAGTTCGGCGGAGTCCTCCTCGGCCTGGAGCTTGGCGTGCTCGGCCGCCTTGCCGCGGGTGGCCTTGGCGTCGGCGGGCAGGTCCAGCTCCGGGCAGTCCTTCCACAGCCGCTCCAGAGCGTAGAAGACACGCTCCTCGCTGTGCTGCACGTGCACCACGATGTCGACGTAGTCGAGCAGGACCCAGCGGGCCTCGCGGTCGCCCTCGCGGCGCACCGGCTTGGCGCCGAGCTCCTTGCTCAGCCGCTCCTCGATCTCGTCGACGATCGACTTGACCTGGCGGTCATTGGGCGCGGACGCCAGCAGGAAGGCGTCGGTGATGGAGAGCACGTCGCTGACGTCGTAGGCGATGATGTCGTGCGCGAGCTTGTCTGCGGCCGCCTGTGCGGCGGTGTTGATGAGCTCGATGGAGCGGTCCGTGGCGGTCACTACGCGGCTTTCCGTCGGCGGTCAGTAATGACTCCAGGGTCTCACGGACCGCCGACGACACCCCACGCGTTTCTTCAGCCCCGCCCCGGGCGCTCCCGGGACGTGGCGTCCGTCACCCCGTCGAGCCGCTGCTCGCCTTGTAGTCCTGGCCCAGGACCACGGACACGTCCGCGTTGGACGTGGCCTTGCCCTTCTTCACGCTGCTCGTGGGCAGCCCCAGGGTCTTGGCGACCTCGACGGCGTCGTTCTTCTTGGCGGCGTCGGCATATGTGACCAGGGACACACTCTGGACGGCAGTGGCGGTGCCGGAGTCGAGGAAGGTGTAACCGCCGTTGACCAGGACGACACGGGCCTGCGCGGCGGCGGCCTTGTTGCCGGTGGCGTTCCTGATGCCGACGCGGACGGCGGCGCCGGCGTCGGGGCTCTTCGCGGTACCGCCGAGCACGTCCTTGACCACGCTGTCGGAGGCGCTGTCGCTCAGGGTGCCGTCCTGCTGCACGGGCAGCAGCGCGGTCTTGTAGTCGCCGCCCTTGGCAAGGTCGGCGAGCTTGGCGAGGAAGGCGCCGAGGTCCTGGTCGGTCAGGGACGGATCGAGGATCTGCGCCAGGGTCTGGACGGTGGTGGTCGCCGCCTGCTTGTCGGAGGACAGCTTGCGCAGCACACCCTGCATGACCTGTCCGAACCGCTCCAGCTGCGCGTTCTGGGACTCGCCGGAGGCCCGGTAGGTGGCGTAGGCGACGGCCATCTTGCCGCTGAGGGTCTGCTCCTCGCCCTTCTTCACGAGGGGCGACTCGCCCTTCTTCTTCGAACCGGGGTCCGGCACATCGGCGTTGGTGGTGATGTCGATGTTGCCGACGAGCTCGACCAGGTTGTTGAGGTAGGGGGTGTCGAGGCGCCAGGTGCCCTGGATGTTGGTCCCGAGCACCGTGTCGATCGCGTCCTGGGTCCCGGAGGAGCCGTCGTCGTCGACGGACTTGGCGAGCGTGGTCGTCGAGCCGTCGTCGCCCGTCAGGGCAAGGGTGTTGGGCAGCAGAACCGTGGTGCCCTGCTTGGTGGTGGTGTTGTCGACGAGCAGCGCGGTGGAGGTGCCGCCACCGTTGGTGTTGTGCAGGTGGACGACGATCACATCACGCTTCTGAGCACCCACGGCGGCCGTCGTAGCGGACTTGCCCTTCGAGGACGTGCCGGGCAGCTTGCCCGCGTACCAGAGATAGCCGACGCCGCCGACCGCGACCAGGGCGAGCACCACGACCAGGGTGACGACCCTGCTGCGGGTGCGGCGCCGGGCCTCCTCGCGGCGCTCGGTGCGGTTCTCGGTGAACTTCAGCCAGTCGATGACGTCTTCGGAGTTGTCCTCCTGCTCCTCGACGAAGGCGAACTGCTCGGTGCGGTAGTCCCGGTCGGCCCGACCGCCCCGGGGTTCGCCGCCCTTGGCTGGTCCGGCCTGCTGCGGGATGTAGGCGGTCTGCTCGGCGACTCGGGGCTGCTGACCGGTACTCGCGGTGCCGGCCGGGCCCGCGGACTGCCCGTAGCGGTCGTACCCGGGCGAGGTGGTCCCGGCGGCGCCGGGCGCGCCGGTGCCGGTGCCGGTGCCGTAAGGGTCGTACGAGGGGACGGGCGGCTGCTGACCGGTGTCATAGGGCGACACAGGAGGGTGCTGGCCCGTGTCGTACGGCTGCACCGGCTGCTGCTGACCGGTCGCATACGGGTCGTAGCCGTAGCCCTGCGGCTGGGCGCCATAGGGGTCGTACCCCTGGGGAGGCTGCTGCGGCACCTGTCCGTACACAGGCTGCCCGAACTCGTCGTAGCCGACGAGCTCGTACTGGTCGCCGCCCGCGTATCCGTCGTATCGGTCGTTCACCGGTGCCCCTCTCGGCTCACTCGCCGCGGTACAGCTCGCGCTTGTCGATGTAGCGCACCACACCGTCCGGCACCAGATACCAGACGGGATCGCCCTTGGCCACTCTCGCACGGCAGTCTGTGGACGAGATGGCGAGCGCGGGAACCTCGACGAGCGAGACACCGCCCTCGGGAAGCCCAGGATCGGTCAGCGGGTGGCCGGGCCGGGTGACCCCGATGAAGTGCGCGAGGGAGAACAGTTGTTCCGTGTACCGCCAGGTGAGGATCTGGCCGAGCGCGTCGGCGCCCGTGATGAAGAAGAGGTCGGTGTCGGGGTTGAGTGCCTTCAGGTCGCGCAGGGTGTCCGTGGTGTAGGTCGGGCCGCCGCGGTCGATGTCGATGCGGCTCACCGAGAACTGGGGGTTCTCGGCGGTCGCGATGACCGTCATCAGATAGCGGTCCTCGGCCGGGGTGACCTTGCGGTCGGTCTTCTGCCACGGCTGGCCGGTCGGCACGAACACCACCTCGTCGAGGTGGAACTGCGCGGCGACCTCGCTGGCCGCCACGAGGTGCC
Organism: Streptomyces sp. NPDC050564; assembly: GCF_044457265.1. Taxonomy (NCBI): domain Bacteria; kingdom Bacillati; phylum Actinomycetota; class Actinomycetes; order Kitasatosporales; family Streptomycetaceae; genus Streptomyces; species Streptomyces sp. NPDC050564. The sequence continues at coordinate 474,434 of NZ_JBITGS010000001.1, forward strand.
CGTGGTGGATCGGGTCGAAGGTTCCGCCCATGACGCCGAGGCGGCGCTTGCCCGGATTCGTGGGGCCGTTTCCGGGGCCGGTCGTCAGGCGCTTCGCCGCGCTGTCGTCGGCCGCGCCGTTCGCGCCACCCGTGGCGGCGCCGGCGGCGCCGCTCTCCGTGTCACTCGCCGGACCGGTAGGCATGTCCTGCTCTCCCATGCGTGCAGACCCTACCGGCCCGGCCGACGGGCTCCGGCCGACAGGGGCCCCGAGCGGCCCCGAAAGGGCTCAGCGGTCCCGGTTGAAGCGCGTGGTGATCCACAGCAGCAGAAGCAGGATGAAGAGCGCCCCGCCGCCGGTCAGGAACGGGCTGAGGCTCTCATGGTTGCCGCCGTTCTCGCCCTCGGCAGCGACGGTGACCAACTGTGCAGCGGTGCTGTGGAAGCTCATCTCGGCAGGACCTATCCGGTGTGGGCGGGATAAAGACGTCGGCCCATCGTATGCGGGCGCCTCCGCCACGATCACCCCGACTCCGCCGTTGGGGACGCCGGTTGCCGCGCACACCCCTGTGCCGGCTGTCGCGGCCTCCTCCATGACGTGGCGCTCAGTCGTCCCGCTTGTACCCCCGCAGCAGGAACCAGGCGGTCAGAGCCACTCCGACGACCATCACGATCAGCACGACACGGAGCAGATTGCCCGGGCCCTGCTTGTCTGCCGCGTTCGCGGCTTCGGTGAGCCAGGCGGCTGCGGGGATGTGCTCCATGGCGTACGACTCCTTCTCTGTACTGCCCGTCCACGGTATCTCCGCCTAGGCTGGGCTCTGCCTTGGGGGCACATAGGGCACTCAGACGCACATGGGGGAACACATGTCCGACGACGGCCACGAGCAGAACGGGCACGAGAACGTGCCGAGCAGGCAGCGCAGGCGCTTCGAGGGGATCTCCTCTCGGGCGTACGAACACCCCGCGGACCGCTCGGCCCTGGTGGCCCTGCGCAAGCTCAGCGGCTTCGACACGGTCTTCAAGGTGCTCAGCGGTCTGCTGCCCGAACGCAGCCTGCGGCTGCTGTTCCTGTCCGATTCGGTGCGCGTCTCGGACGCCCAGTTCGCGCACCTCAACGACATGCTGCGGGACGCGTGTTACATCCTGGACCTGGAGAAGGTCCCGCCGATGTATGTCACCCAGGACCCGCAGCCGAACGCGATGTGCATCGGTCTGGACGAGCCGATCATCGTCGTGACGACGGGGCTCGTCGAACTGCTGGACGAGGAGGAGATGCGGGCGGTCGTCGGCCACGAGGTCGGCCACGCGCTCTCCGGCCACGCGGTCTACCGCACGATATTGCTCTTCCTCACCAACCTCGCGCTCCGGGTCGCCTGGATCCCGCTCGGGAACCTCGCGATCATGGCGATCGTCACCGCGCTGCGCGAGTGGTTCCGCAAGTCGGAGCTGTCCGCGGACCGCGCCGGGCTCCTGGTCGGCCAGGACCTGCAGGCCTCGATGCGCGGCCTGATGAAGCTCGCCGGAGGCAATCACCTGCACGAGATGAACGTGGACGCGTTCCTCGCCCAGGCAGAGGAGTACGAGGCCGGGGGCGACCTGCGCGACTCGGTGCTCAAGATCCTCAACACCCTCCCCCGCACCCACCCCTTCACCACCGTCCGCGCGGGCGAGCTGAAGAAGTGGGCCGAGTCCCGCGACTTCCAGCGGATCATGGACGGTCACTACTCTCGGCGCCACGAGGACAAGGACACCTCGGTCTCGGACTCCTTCCGGCAGTCGGCGGCCAGCTACGCCAGCGACGTGAAGAACTCCAAGGACCCGCTGATGAAGCTGGTCACCGACATCGCCGGCGGTGCGGGAGACCTCGGGGGACGGGTGCGACGCGGCTTCGGCGGCTTCGCGAGCGGCGGCGGCAGCGGCTCCAGCAAGGACACGTCCGGCTCACCGAAGGACGCGCCGCCGCGGGACACCGACGCGCACCCGGACGATGAAAGCCCCAACGGCGACGGCTGACCTGGAACCGGCCAAGGGCGGCCCGAAACGGGCCGCGCCGCCGGAGACGCCGCCGGTAACGGCTACAGCTTCGGCTGCGCGCTCGTCGCCAGCGACCCGCACAGCGCCGTCGCACTGCCGGTGGCGTACGGGTCGGTGCCGGCCGGGCCGCCCGCCTTCGCGGTCTGTCCCGCGAGCAGCGGGCGAAGGTGGTTGACGGAGTCCTCGGAACAGGCGAGCGGCCCGGCCTGGACGTAGGAGACGACCAGCTCGGCCTGGTGCATGCGCAGGTCGTCGCGGTCGAAGCGGAAGTGCAGCTCGCGCCGGACGGTGAACAGCGAGGCCTTCGCCTTCGCGTCCGAGCCCGTCGGCTTCAGCGCGTAGACGAAGGTGTGGTCGGCGATGACCTCAAGGGTGGTCGAGTCGAACTCGGCGGCCTGGAGGGTGCCCTGCACACGGATCTTCTTGTCGGCGAGCTGGACCTGGGCCGCGTCGAAGCGGACCAGCCAGCCGGTGGGCGCGTGCCGCCCGTCCGCGATCGGCCGGTCGATGCTCTGGTCGAACTGGTCGAGCTGCTGCGGGTCGAGCAGTATCCGCACCGGCCGGGTGGCACCGCCGGTGAGCACGTCCGGGTCGAGGGAGGACTCGACGAGGTAGTCCTTGGCGGTGGTCAGGGCGGTGACGACCTGGCTGTCGGAGAAGTGCGCGGTGCGCCGAGAGGCGGGCAGCGTGACGCCCTCGGCGCCGATGCGGAACTGGGCGGCCGGGCTGTGCGCGTACAACTCGTCGGCGCTCGTGGAGCCGGGCACGGCGGTCTGCGGGGCCAGGGGTATGACCGTCATCCGCAGGGGCTCGGGGGGCTGGGCGGTGGGGGCCTGGTACGGATGGCGTACACCCATGTAGATCGCGGTGCCGAAGGCTAGGGCGATCAGCAGGACGAGGATCAGCGCCTGCCGCGACAGCCCGCGCTGGAGGGATGGGCGGCGGCGTACGGCCGGGGCGTGGTCGGCCATGCGCTCCTGGGCCGAGAATTCCTGGAGGCGGGCAGCGCGGACGAACGACTCGTCGAAGACGACGGATCGGTACTCGTCCTCTCCACCAGCGGGAGCACCCTCGGGTGTCCCCTCAGGTGGGTCTCCAGGCCCGCCCATATATTCAGAGTAGGTCTCCCGGAGCTCAGGTAAACGCCCTGGTACACGACAAGTTCTGACAGGTTCTCACCAGGATCGTCACGGTGTTCGAAGGGTCGTCGGCAGCGTTGGTGTCAGGGTGTCCGGGGGACCGCCGACACCGCTGGCTGGGAGTAGTCGGCCGATGCGGAGGGACCGGTGCCGGTGACCTTGTCCTGGCCATGCTCCAGGCCTGTCGAGGCGGGCGGCGGGACCTGTTCCTGACGGCCTGAGGACGCCCCCCGGTAGACCGCCGTGAAGGCCAGCGCGACCATGCCGATGCCCATCACGAGGGCGAGGATCCAGGCGACGGGGCGGTGCCAGCGAGTCTGTTTCCCGTAGGCCCTGCCGTACGTCCCCGGTGCGCCGTAGCGGCCTTCCAGGACCTCGGTGTCGTCCAGATCGTCCCATTCGGGATCGTGGCCGAAATCGCCACGGTCGTCGGGCCCGAAGCCGTCCTCGTAGCGCTCGTCGTCGCCGCGGGCACCCCGGGCGTGCGCCCGGCGCCCCTCGGCCTCGGAGGCCTCCGCGCGGGCCTGGGCGGCTGCCAGGAGTCTCTCCACAGCGGTCGGCTCGTGAATCACCGCTGCCCGTACGAAGTCCTCGTCGAAGACCACGGAGGCGAACTCTTCGTCCGCACCCCCGCGGTCGCGGTCGTCGTCGGGCTCCCAGCCGTCAGGGAACGGCGTGCCCCCCACGTCCTCCGGCACGGATCCAGAGTAGACCTGGGGGGTCATTTTGGGCAGACGGTATGGAAATTCATCCACCTGACGAGACGCGTCTCGCGCGGAGCGCGGGCCGTCCACCGCACGCCGCGCGCCCCCGGCTCCGGCGCGCGCGCCGACCGTCCCTGCACCGGCGCCTCAGCGCCGAATGTGCCCGTCCCCCGTGACGATGTACTTCGTGCTCGTGAGCTCCGGCAGCCCCATCGGCCCCCGCGCGTGCAGCTTCTGCGTGGAGATGCCGATCTCGGCGCCGAAGCCGAACTGGCCGCCGTCGGTGAAGCGGGTCGACGCGTTCACGGCGACCGTCGTGGAATCGACCAGTTGGGTGAAGCGGCGGGCGGCCTGCTGCGATGTGGTGACGATGGCCTCGGTGTGGCCCGAGGTCCACAGCCGGATGTGCTCGACGGCCCTGTCGAGCGAGTCGACGACAGCGGCGGCGATGTCGTACGAGAGGTACTCCGCCTCCCAGTCCTCGGGGGTCGCCTCGACGACGGTGGCCTTGGAGTCCTTGGCGTAGGCGAGGACGCGCTCGTCGGCGTGCACGGTGACCCCGGCGTCCGCGAGGGCGTCCAGGGCGCGCGGCAGGAACTGCGCGGCGATGTCCTGGTGGACCAGGAGCGTCTCGGCGGCGTTGCAGACACTGGGCCGCTGGGCCTTGGAGTTGATCAGGATGTCGATCGCCATGTCGAGGTCGGCGTTCGCGTCGACGTAGACGTGGCAGTTGCCGGTGCCGGTCTCGATGACCGGGACGGTGGACTCCTGGACGACCGTGCGGATCAGCGAGGCACCGCCGCGCGGGATGAGCACGTCGACGAGGCCGCGGGCGCGCATCAGCTCGCGGACGGACTCGCGGCCCTCGCCGGGCACGAGCTGGACGGCGTCGGCGGGCAGCCCGGCGCCGCCCACGGCGTCGCGCAGGACCCGTACGAGCGCCGTGTTCGACTCGTACGCGGACGACGAGCCACGCAGCAGCACCGCGTTTCCGGACTTCAGGCAGAGCGCGGCGGCGTCGACCGTCACGTTCGGGCGGGCCTCGTAGATGATGCCGACGACACCGAGCGGCACGCGGACCTGGCGCAGGTCGATACCGTTCGGGAGGGTGGAGCCGCGGACGATCTCGCCGACCGGGTCGGGAAGCGCCACCACGTCGCGGACGTCGGAGGCGATCGCGCGCACGCGCTCGGGCGTGAGCGTGAGCCGGTCGATGACGGTCTCGCTGGTCCCGGCCTCACGGGCGCGCGCGATGTCCTTGGCGTTGGCGGCGACGATCTCGCTGGTACGGACCTCCAGCGCGTCCGCGATCGCGAGCAGCGCGTCGTCCTTCTCGGCCCGGGGCAGGGGCGCCAGGTCTGCGGCGGCGGCCTTCGCGCGATAGGCGGCCTGGGTGACCGGGGACATCGAGTCGTACGGCGAGAGCGTGGTCATGAGGGAAGGGTAGTGCGCCCGGCGAGCGGGTCCACCGGCTATCCCACACCGCGAGACGAGCCCAAAAAGGGCGAACTCCGACGTGAGCCCGGACGCGGACTCAAGCGCGCGATCTCCGACGTGAGCTCGCGCGTGGACTGAGGGGGGCGCACTTCGACGTGGAGCCGGACGCCGACTCAGAAGGGGTGCACTCCGACGGGCGTCGCCGGCAGCGGTCCGTAGCCCTCCGCGATCCGCTGGTGGTACGTCTCGCGGTCGATGACCTCCAGGCCGACGATCTCCCACGGCGGGAGCTTGGCGGTCTGGCGGTGCTCGCCCCACAGACGCAGGGCGACCGCCGCCGCATCGTGCAGATCGCGGGCCTCTTCCCAGTAGCGGATCTCCGCGTGGTCGTTGGCGTAACGGCTGGTCAGCAGAAACGGGTGGTCGTGGGCGAGCTGTTCGAGACCGCGCCTGACCTCCTTCAGAGGGGCCTCATCGCCCGAGACGCTGAGGGTGACGTGCCACAGCCGGGGCTGGTCCGCCGGTTCCTCGCCCTTGTATGTGTCACCGGCCGCGACGCTCGTCAGGGCCCGTTCCTCGCCCGCCGCACGGGAAGCGGCAGCACCCGCACGGGACGTGGCACCTCCTGCACGGGAAGCGGCGCCACCCGCACGGGAGGCGGCACCACCGCGGGACGCCGCCGCCTCGGGGCGCACTCGTCTCACGACGGCCTCCTTTACGCAATGGTCGTGCCGAATACCGGGGTCTCCCTGCCCCAAAGTTGAGCAGGTGGGGAGCCGTCGCGTGGCGGTTTTACGGAACGTCCCCCACTGAGGGCGGGGGAATCGGCCGTTTACGGGTGTAGTGGACAGCTGTTTTGCGGGTGCCCAGAACGCCTGTCGTACGAGCTCACGGACGCGGCAGAACGGCTGTCTTACGGATTCAGCAGTACGAGGTCGTCCCTGTGTACGACCTCACGCTCGTACGCGGGGCCCAGCTCGCGAGCCAGTTCCCTGGTCGAACGGCCGATGAGCTGCGGAATCTCCTTGGCGTCGAAGTTCACCAGACCTCGCGCGACCGCCCGGCCCGTGCTGTCGCGCAGCTCGACCGGGTCGCCCGCGGTGAACTCGCCCTCGACGGCCGCGATGCCGGCCGGCAGCAGCGACTTGCGCCGCTCGACCACCGCGCGCACGGCCCCGTCGTCCAGTGTGAGCGCGCCCTGCGGGGTGGAGGCGTGCTGAAGCCACAGCAGCCGGTCGGCGGACCGCTTGCCGGTGGGATGGAAGTAGGTGCCGGTGTCCCGGCCCGCGAAGGCGTCGGCGGCGTGGATAGTGCTGGTCAGCACTACTGGAATGCCCGCCGCGGCGGCGATCCGGGCCGCCTCGATCTTGGTGACCATGCCGCCGGTGCCGACGCCCGCCTTGCCCGCGCTGCCGACGTCGACGCCGTCGAGGTCAGCAGGCCCACGTACTTCCGCTATCCGCGAGGTACCGGGCTTGCTGGGGTCGCCGTCGTACACGCCGTCCACATCGGAGAGCAGGACGAGCAGATCGGCCCGTACGAGATGGGCGACGAGCGCGGCGAGCCGGTCGTTGTCACCGAAGCGGATCTCGTCCGTGGCAACGGTGTCGTTCTCGTTGACGACCGGCAGGGCACCCATCGCGAGGAGCTTGTCGAGGGTGCGGGAGGCGTTGCGGTGGTGGGCGCGGCGGCTGGTGTCGTCGGAGGTGAGGAGCACCTGTCCGACGCGGATGCCGTAGCGGGCGCAGGAGGCGGTGTAGCGGGCGACCAGGAGGCCCTGGCCGACGCTGGCGGCGGCCTGCTGCCGGGCGAGATCCTTGGGGCGGCGGCGCAGCCCCAGCGGCGCGAGCCCCGCGGCGATGGCGCCGGACGAGACGAGGACGATCTCCTTCTCGCCGCCGCTGCGGGCCTTGGCGAGGACGTCGACCAGGGCGTCGACCCGGTCCGCGTCGAGGCCGCCGGACGCAGTGGTCAGCGAGGAGGAGCCGACCTTGACGACGATCCGGTGCGCCTGCGCCACGGCATTTCTGTGAGCTTGCGTCACAGCACCAGTGTCGGCCTCTGCCACAGCACTCGTATCGGCCTGCGCCACGGCACTCGTGTCGGCCTGCGTCACGTTCTGCCTCGCCCCTGCCACCTGCTGTGTGTCCCCTCGCGTCGATCCGGGTGCCCCGCCCGGCAATCTACGCGAAGAGGGCGGGCCGATGCCCGCCGGTCCAGTCCCCGGACGCGACCGCCGACGGCCGAACGCCGACCGCGTGGATGTACGGCTCACGCCGCGCGCAGCGCCCTCAACACCCGCCGGGCCACCCGCCGCAGTCGCGGGAAGCGCCTGGTGCGCGGCCTGAAGCCTTCGATGGTGACCGTCTCGCGGGTCGTCGGGACATAGCAGCTGTCCGGGATGCCGGCGGCCGGGTCGCGGAAGTGCGGGTAGGCCAGGAAGGCCTTGCGGCCGCGGGACTCCAGCAGGACCTCCGGGGCCTTCTTCGCCTTGATGAATTCCAGTACGTCGACAAGGAGATCGCCCCGGCCCTGGGCCACGAGGTGCAGGCGCAGCCGCTCGTGGACCTTGAAGCGCGAGGCGACGCCCTCGTGCCAGTAGGCGTCCAACAAGGGCTTGGCCAGCTCGAGTTTGTGGCGCCGGATCTTCTCGCTCTGCTTGAGGAATCCGGGACCGAACTGCGGGAGCAGGGTGATGAGTAAGGGGCGGATCATGAGCGCGTCGCGCCGCGGACCGGCGGGCACGTGCTCGGCGATCAGGCTCATCAGAGCGCCGGCGGAGTCGAAGCGCAGGGCGTAACCGCCGCTCTTGGTCACATGCTTGCCGTCGTCGCGCCCGACCAGGTAGTAGCACTCGTAGTCGGCGATCACGGAGACGCCGTCGGCGCGGAGGTAGGCCTCCATCGTGAACAGGGCGTCCTCGCCGGTCTGCAGCGACTCGTCGAAGCACATGCCGTGCTGCGTGAGCAGCTCGCGGCGGAAGAGCTTCTGCGCGCTGAGCGTGAACTTGATGTTCGAGGAGAAGACGTCGGTACGGGGCCGGTCCTTGCCCCACATCGACTTCGGAGCGTTCCTGTTGACCCCGACGACCTTGCCGAGCACCACGTCCGTGCCCTGCTCGTCGGCCATCGAGACCATGCGCTCCAGCGCCTCGGGGCCGAAGTAGTCGTCGGCGTCGAGGAAGAAGACGTAGCGTCCACGCGCCTTGCCGAGACCGACGTTGCGCGGGCCGCTGGGGCCGCCCGAGTTCGGCTGCCTGATCACCGTGACCTGCATGGCCGACCGCTCGGCGAACTTCTCCAGATACTCCCCCGTGCCGTCCGTCGACCCGTCGTCGACCGCGATCACCTCGATCCGTGCCGCGTCGAGTGTCTGGTTCTCCACGGATTCCAGGCACTTGACCAGGTACGGCATCGCTTCGTACGCCCCGATGATGACTGTCACATCAGGTTGCGTCACGTTTCCCCCTTGTTACGGGAAGTGTCACTGGAACATTTCCCCCTTATCACCTCAATCGCTACCTTGAAGACGACTGAAAGTACGTACGGGTTGCCCGTAACCGCTCACTTCGTGACCCAGCTCACAGGAAACGATGGGTGACTTCACAGTGAAGCCTGGCAGACGGACGTAAGAGAAAACGTGAGAAGCGTAAGAAATGGGCATGGCCCCGAGGAGTGCTCCTCGGGGCCATGCCCATGTGCGCACGCGGACTCGGTCAGCCCGTGACCGCCGCACCGTCCGTGTCGCCGGTCACCCGCTGGCCGGGCAACGCGGTCGCCAGGTCCACGGCGGCGGCCGAAGTGCCGCTCTCCTGGCCCAGGTTGCGCCGCTCGGCCTTCCGCGCCAGCTCCCGCACCGCGGAGTTGAACTGGTCGATCGAGGTCGGCTTGTCGGGGCCGAGCAGATACCGCTTCAGCTCCTGGCGTTCGGCGGCCTGCGCGTCGGCGGCCGGGTCGGTCACCGCGGCGAGCAACTCGCCCAGTTCGCCTGCCGAGTTGGACAGGATCACGGCGGCGCGCACCGCGGTGTTCTGCCGCTTGAACTCCTCGACACCGAGCTCCGCGGAGTCGGTGACCGCGTAGGGCTTGCCGCTCGCGATGAAGTCGGAGACCACGCTGGAGATGTCCGAGACCATCGCGTCGGAGACGTTGAAGCAGTCGTACAGGCGCGGCTCGGCGCCCGCGATGACACGGTGCTCCCAGGTGGCGAACGAGCGCCAGTAGGCGTCGTTCCACTCGGCGCGCAGCCGGGCGATCTCGGCGTGCTTGGCGGCGTCGACCATGCCGTCACGGGTGGCCTCGGCGTCGTCGCCGGCCTCCGCGGCGCCGGTCAGCTCGGCGATGCGGGCCTCGATGCGGGCCAACTCGGCCTTGCCCGCGCTCTGCGCAGCGGCGTCGGCGGCGAAGCGCGGATCGGCGACACGCTCGGCGGCCGCCTTCTCCACCAGCCCGGTGATCCGCTTGTGCGCGGCCTTGGCCTGCGCGCTGCGGGTGCCGGTGAACGGGTGCGGCTTGTAGAGGACGCGGACCGGCTGGTCGGCGGCGAGCAGCCGCTTCACGATGTTCTCGCCCGCGAGCAGGATCGAGGTGTTGCCGGGGTTGTCGTCCCAGCCCTCCCACGTGGGGGCGTACAGGATGGTGGGGATACGACCCTCGGGCACGCCCTGCCAGGACTGGATCGGGGCGAGCTGCGGGCGTCCGACCTCCACGATGTCGTCGTCGCGGACGCCGACATCGGCGATGGCGTAGCGGTCGCGGCCCGCACGGCCCGCGGTCCACACCTCGTCGTACACCTTGCTGTACGGGTTGACGCTGGCGAGCTTGTCGCTGTCGCCGTGGCCGATGAAGACGTGCTTGATGGTCGGCACACGCAGCATGTGGATGTTCTTGCCGACGTTCGCCGCGTACAGCGCGACCCGCACCGTGGACAGGTCCATGTTCATCAGGTGCACCCCTCCGGGCACGCAGATGACCGGCACGGTGGTCGGCGCCATGCGCTCCAGGATGGCGCGCTCGCGGAGGATGATCAGCGGCTTGGTGTCCAGCTGCTCCATCGTCTCCAGCCACATGTTGACCTGGTACGCCGAGTCCTTGGAGCCCGAGAAGTAGAGCACCGTCTCCGGGCGGTACTCGCGCAGCCAGTCGTCGACCGCCGCCAGGACCTGCTCCGCGTTCGGCGGGACCTTCCGGCCGCGGACGAACGGGACGAGCACGGCGACGTAGCCGAAGCCCAGCGCCAGCGTGAGGGCGACACCCGCGAAGCCGTAGACGTTGTTGTCGGTCGCCCCGGCGACGAGCACGCCGACGACCGCCGCCAGGTCGAGGTGGAGCATCTTCTCGGCGGACCGGTGCAGCAGACGGCGCGGGGGTGCGTCCGGGATGCGGACGCGCGATCTCAGGTCGACATTGCGGGTGGCGACGGGCATCTTGCGACGCAGCCGGATCAGCGTGATCAGCGCGCCGTGCGGGGCCTGGAAGCCGTAGAAGGCCAGGAAGCACGCGATGGCCGCGTAGAAGACCATGCTGCCGGACAGGTCCAGCCGCGCCAGCAGCAGCACGAGGAGCAGCTGCCGGATGAGGAACCTGATGGACAGACCGGCCCGCACCTTGCTGAGGCGGTTGATCAGATAGCTGCCACGCCGGTGCAGATAGTGGTCCGCCAGGTACGTCACGGCGGCCGCGGCCGCGAAGGCAGCGACGCTCGGCAGGAGCGCGGCCAGCATCAGGCAGGGAAAGCCCAGCATCATGAGGGCCGCCGCAGCCAGCTCGGCCGCACTACCCACCCGGGCAACGCGAATAGCGGTGGAAATCACGGAGAAACCTGCTCTTGAGGGGTGTGTGCCGGTTTGATACTAAAAGTGAACCAAAAGCCGAAAAGTGAACTCTACGGATTCAGGCCTCTGCGAATGCGCCGCAAATGCGCAGAAACAGAGGCCTGAATTCCAAAAGGCTATTAGCTGATTATGCCACGCCGTCCTGGCGATCCAGGACGCTGGCCAGGGCCGCTTCGAAGCCGGAGGCGCGGCCCGCGCCGGCCGTCGGGTCCTGCTGGCGGACGTCGATGACGTGGCCGGTGAGCTCGGAGAGCAGGACGTCGAGCGAGGTGTGCGCGACGGCCTCGGAGGACAGCAGCGAGCCCGCGGGCTCCTGGCCGAACGCCTTGGTGCGCATCGGGGTCGCGGTGCGCTCGGGGTTGATGCAGTTGACGCGGATGCCGTCGCCGGCCCACTCGTCGGACAGCGCCTGAGTGAGGTTCACCATGGCGGCCTTGGTGGAGGAGTAGAGGCTGTACTCGGCGCGGCCGCGGGTGTAGCTGCTGGAGGTGTAGAGCAGCAACTGGCCCTTGGTCTCGGCCAGGTACTTGTACGAGGAGCGGGCGATCTGCACCGGGGCCAGGTAGTTGACCTTCAGCGCTTCCTCGATGGTCGCGTTGTCCGTCTCGGCGAGCTTGCCGATGCGCAGCACGCCCGCGGTGTTGATGACGTAGTCGATGCGCCCGGTCTCGGCGTACGCCGCGGACAGCGCGTCGTCGACCTCCTCCGGGTTCTCGACGTGCGTGCCGGTGGTCGAGCGGCCCAGCGCGTAGGTCTTCGCGCCGTAGCCCTCGGCGAGTTCGGCGATGTCCTTGCCGATGCCGTACGAACCGCCGAAGACCACCACGGTCTTACCGGTGAGCAGCGCGCGGTAGGCCTCCTCGTCGGCCTGCTCGGGCGCGGCGGTGGAGGCGAGTTGGAAGAGCTTGTCGGCGATGAAGACGTCGACGGGCTGAGTGACCTTCATGTTGTACTCGTCGCCCGCGACGACGTGGATCGGCACGTCCGGCAGGTACTTGAGTACGACGGAGCAGTCGTCCGTGGCCTGGAAGTTGGGGTCACCGGCGGCGACCTCGTAGGCACGGCGGATCGTGGACAGCTTGAACGCCTGGGGCGTCTGGCCGCGGCGCAGCCGGGAGCGGTCCGGGATCTCGGTGATGAACTCGCCGTCCTCGCCGTGCGTGCGGGTCACGATGATCGTGTCCGCGGACGGGATGGCGACGTCGACGGCCTGGAAGCGCTCGAGGGCCGTGACGCAGTCGTCTATGACGCGCTCGGACAGCAGCGGGCGCACGGCGTCGTGGAACAGGACGTTGCGGTCCTGACCCTCGGCCAGCCCCTCGCCCAGGGCTGCGATCGCGCGCTCGGTGGTCTCGTTCCGCGTGGTGCCGCCCTCGATGATCCGAGTCACCTTGGTGAAGCCCGCCTTCGCGACGATCTTCTCGACGTCCGGCACATAGCCGGGGGCCATCAGCACGATGATGTCGTCGATGGAGTCGGCCTGCTCGAAGGTGGTCAGCGTGTGCTCGATGACCGCCTTGCCGGCGATCTTCAGCAGCTGCTTCGGAATCGACAGACCCACGCGCTGACCGGTCCCGCCGGCCAGGATCACTGCGGTGGTACGGGGCTTGGCAAAGTGCTCAGACACAGGTGACCTACCTTGGGGCGACAGGGAACCCGGGAATGGTCCCACTTACGGTTACTGCCATGCAAGGTGAGCGCCGTCTGCTGCATATGTGCGCGCAACCGGTTATTCACCTAGCATGCAGGCGACTTCCGGGAAACCGGACCGGATTGTCCGGATTTGCTGTGAGTAACTGCACACGTTTCTTGTACGTGTTCTCCTCAGCTCCGCCCGAGGCGTACGTGCTCTCCTCAGCTCCGCTTGAGGCGCTTGAGCACACGATGGCCGAGAACCCGCACGAGTTCCCCGGACGGCGTCTGGTGAACCGTGCGGGCGGCGGAGTGCGCGGGGACCTCGGCCGCCACGACGAGCGCCCCGTAGAGCGCGTGGGCAGCCACCTCCGGACTATGCGGGCGGGCTCCGGCTCCGCGCTCGCCGAGGGAAGGACGGCGGACAGCAGCGCCGGATCTCCGAGGATCCGTACGCCCATGGTGCCGATCCGTTCGGCCATTTCCGCACCGATGCCGGCCGCTTCCTCCAGAGCCCACATCGGGGTGGTGATCCGCGCGTCGTCCGACGCGGGCCGGCAGGTGTTCTTCATATGCATGACCGCGCCATTGCGCACCAGCTTGGAATACAGCTCGTCGGGCAGGCCATTTCCGCGGAATTCCATGTTGAGTTTCCGAAGCATTTCGGTCTCGGCGAGCGTGAGGGAACGGTTCGCCGTGTCCGGCACCTCCACCAGAAGACCGTCGGGCAGGCCGAGGAGGGACTCGAAGGTGCGCATCAGACCGCCGCGGTCCCGGTCGTCGACCACGACGACGGTGATGTTCTCGGCACCGACGACCCGCGTCCAGCGCTCCACGAGCCGGTCGTGGCGGTGCCGACGCCAGAAGCTCGGGTTGGGCTTCTCGTACGGGGCCTTGCGCAGCATGTGGTCGAGCCAGTCCTCGTACCCCATGCGGAGACCGTTCTGCACATACTGCTGCCACTGCGAGGGCATGATCTTCGCCAGCGGGCGCAGCGTGACCAGAACGTGCACCCGGTCCCGGCCCAAGTCGTCGACGATCCGGGCGATGGTCTCGTCGTCGGGCGCGTCCGCGAAGAACTCGCTGCTGATCACCGAGGTGTGCTTCCTGGTGGCGCGCACCGCGTCCAGGAGCCGCTGCCAGTGCCCCTCGGTGGGCCGGGTGTCGCCCATCATGCCGGGCCGGGCGCAGACCGCGAGGGCGGCTTCCATGGGGTGCCTGCTGTGCGCGGGGAAGGCGACGCCGTGCTCGGCCATCGCGTCCTTCGCGGCGAACAGCGCGCCCTGGATCGACGTGGTCCCGGTCTTGTACGGGCCTATGTGCAGCAGCCGGGTGCCGGCGGGCAATGACCGCAACCGGGGGCCGGCGGGCAGGACGGGAGCAGCCGTCTCAGCGGCCGTCGTGTGGCGTATCGAACAGTCGGTCTCCATGGTAAGAGGACGATAAGGAGCATTCCTGAGCGCAGGCTGGCCCTGGGACTCCAGTGAGTCCCAGGGCGTCACCCACGGTTCAGCGTCGGTTCACACAAGCCGTACACCCGGCCCAGGTGCTCAGGCGCCCGTCACACGAGCCGTACGCCCGGCCCAGCCGCTCCGGCCCAGCTGCTCAGGTGACCGTCATACGAGCCGTACGCCCGGCTTTCCCGCCTCGACCCGCAGCCGGGCCAGCGTGCTGGAGGCGGCGTCCGGCTGCAGCACCGTCTCCGGAACGCGCACCTGGGCATCGATGCCGTCGCGGCGGATGTCGAAGAGGTGGTAGCCGCGGTGGGCGTCGATGAACTTCCAGTGCGGGTTGTCCGCCATCCGCGGGTCCCACTCCTTGTGGAAGGCCGTCTGGTCCTGGTCGCCGCCGCTGGAGATGGAGGTGCCGACGAACTCGGCGCCGACGACGTCGGAGTCCGGGTCCGCGAAGTCCTCCTTGAGGTCGCTGATCATCGTGAGGTGCCGGTCGCCGGTCAGGACGACCGGGTTGCGGATGCTCGCGAACTCCTCCATGAGGGCGTTGCGTTCCACCTGGTAGCCGTCCCAGGCGTCGTAGTACCAGAGCTTGCCCTCGCCGACCTGGAGGTCGGTCTCGGCCATCATGATCTGCGAGGCGATCAGGTTCCAGCGGGTCGGCGACTTGTGCAGGCCATCCAGCAGCCAGTCCTTCTGCTCGGCACCGAGCATGGTGAGCGAGGGGTCTTCGGCGCCCTCCTGGCTGATCGCCTGGTTGCTGCGGAACTGCCGGGTGTCCAGCACGTTCAGGCGGGCGAGGCGCCCGAAGTCGAGCCGCCGGTACATCTGGATGTGCGGCCCGTTCGGGATCGCGGTGGCCCGGACCGGCATGTGCTCGTAGTACGCCTGGTAGGCGGCGGTCAGCCGGGCCACGAAGGCGTCGTGCGACTGCTTGTCGGGGTCCTGCGGGATCTCGCCGGCGAAGTCGTTGTCGACCTCGTGGTCGTCGAAGGTGACCACCCAGGGAACATGGGCATGCATCGCCGCGAGGTGCGGATCCGTGCGGTACTGCGCGTAGCGGTTGCGGTACTGGACGAGGGTGTACGGCTCGTCGCTGCCCTCGTGCTTGCGTACGGCGGTGGCCGCCGGCTTGGACTCGTAGATGTAGTCGCCGACGAAGAGGACGAAGTCGGGGTCCTGGTCGAGCATGTCGGCGTACGGCGTGAAGTAGCCGTTCTGCCAGTTCTGGCAGGAGGCGAGCGCGACCCGCAGGGTGCCGCCCGAGCTGTGCGGGTGCGGGGCGGTGCGGGTGCGGCCGGTCGGCGAGAGCTGTCCTTCGGCACGGAAGCGATACCAGTACGCGCGGTCGGGGCGCAGCCCGCGGACGTCGACGTGCACGCTGTGTCCGTACTCGGACCGCGCCTGGGCGGTGCCGCGGCGCACCGGCTTGCGGAAGCGGCTGTCCTCGGCGATCTCCCAGTCCACGGACACCGTGCGGTCGGGCATGCCGCCGCCGTTCAGCGGGTCGGGAGCGAGCCGGGTCCACAGCACGATGCCTTCGGGCAACGGGTCACCGGAGGCGACACCGAGCGTGAACACACCATCGGGCAGCGGTGTTTCGGCCGCGCGCGCGATGCCGGGCAACCAGAGCTGGGCAGAGGCGGCGGCGCCGAGCACGGCGGCCCCGGCGGTGAGAAAGCGGCGTCGATCGCTTGAGATTGCTCCGGTCATCGGCGAACTCCCTTACGTCGGTGGCCCCTTGGACACCGGGAAGCTCACACGGCGCAGCAGCCCGCTCACTGAACAGAACGCATCGTATGCATGACAAATGCACGAGCAACGAACGACCGCGGCGACACGGAGGTTTTGGCGAAACTCGACCTAAATTTGGCGAAACTCTCCCGCTCCGCGACGGGCTTGAAGGAGCGTCAGTAGGCGAAGCCCTGGCCCAGCCGGGCGCCCGCCGCCACCGTGTCCAGCGTGCCCGCGCCGAAGGTGTACGAGCCGGTCGGGGTCACGCCGGACGCGGTGGACTTGAACACCCACACCGAACCGGCGTTCGTGTTCTCGCCAGGGGCGCCGACGGCGAGTTCGGCACGCCCGTCGCGGTTGGCGTCGGTCAGCCGGGTGGCCCAGCCGAAGACGTCCTGGTTCTCCGCGGTGCCGGGCACCCCGTCGGTGTTCTGGCTGAACACCTTGGCGCCGCTGCCGGTCAGGCCGCTCGCGGTACCGCGCATCGTGACCACGGAACCGGCCCGCGTCGTGCCGTCGAAGTCCTCGCCCGGCACACCGACGGCCACGTCCGCGTAGCCGTCGCCATCGATGTCACCGACCGAGATCGAGCTGCCGAAGTAGTCACCGCCACCGCGTCCGTCGGCTCCCTCGGCGACGCCCGGTACTCCGGGGCTGTCCTGGTTGAAGAATTTCGCCTTGTCGGCGACGGGGCCGCTCGCACTGCCCGGAACGTAGGTGACCATGCCGCCCTTGGCGAGCGGCACGGAGAGGTCGCTGTCCATCCCGTCGGCGCGTCCCACGACGATGTCGTCGTAGCCGTCCTTGTTCACGTCGCCGATGCCGAGGACCTCACCGCCCTGCAGCCGTCGATCGTCGGCCGTCCGCACCTCCGCGTACGGGCCCGGCCCGCTCGGCGTACCGGCCCAGTAGGCAATGCGCCGGGAGTCGCCCTCGTCGCCGTCGTGGACCACCGAGACGAGGTCGGTGATGCCGTCGCCGTTGAGGTCGCCCGTGGCCAGGTCCATGAACCGGATGTCGTCGGCGATCAGACTGGTGGCGCCGCTCGCGGAGCCATCGCGCCCGAAGGGCCCCGACAGCACCTTGAGCTGGGTCACCGCGTCGTCCGTCACCACCTCCTGGTCGCCGTCACCGTCGAAGTCCCCGGCCGCGACCTGGTGACCCACCAAGTAGTAGGCGCTTGCCCCGTTGTAGAGCGTCGCCCCTCCCGAGAGGCCCTTGGCGCCGCCCCAGATCACCGCGACCGAGCCCGCGTCGGTCATCGTGCCGATGTCCTCCCCGGAGGCGCCGACGACGAGATCCGCGTACCCGTCCTGGTCCAGGTCCGTCGTCGCGATGTCACTTCCGTACGCGTCCCCGGCTTCCTCGACGCCGGGTATGCCCGCGGTGCTCTGACTGAACACCTGCCTCGTCGAGGTCTTCAGGCCCGTCGACGATCCGTAGATCACCGCGACATAGCCGGCCTTGGCCTTGCCACCCACCGTGGCGGCGGGCGCGGTGACGGCGAGGTCCTGGTAACCATCACCGTTGAAGTCGCTCCGCAGCTTGCTGGTGGTCTGCGTCTGCTCCGCGTGCCCGGCGCCGGTGACCGCCACGGCGCCGGTGACCGACAGGGCGACGGTCAGGCCGACGCGCCAGGCCTTCTTGCGAGTGCTCATGTCGGGTGCCTCCTGAATTCGGGGTGTACGTGTGCGGTGCGCGACGGAGCACGCCGACCGCCTGGTGAGGAGTCAGTTCGGGAGCGTCACACCGAGTGCGGCACCGCTCGCGACCGTGCCGAGGACGCGGGCGACGAGGGCGAAGGAGCCCTTGGCCGTGGCCCCGGCGGAGGTGGCCCGGAACACCCGGACGGCGCCGGCCCCGGAATCCTCCTGCGGCGCGGCGACGACCGGCTCCCCCCTGCCGTCGCCAGCCGTCGACGAGGTAGGTGTTGTCGCCGAACCGGTCGCCCTTCTCGGCGGTGCCCGGCACATCGGCGCTGTTCTGGCTGAACACCCTGGAGCCGGCGCCGGTCGGTCCGTGCGGCCCAGCGGGTACGACGGCGAACGTGCTCGCCTGCTTCAGTCCGCCGAAGGTCTCGTCCCGGTTGCCGGCCAGGATGTCCCCGTACCCGTCACCGTCGAAGTCGACCCGCGCACTCGTCGCGGTGGAGCGGGCATGGGCGATCGGGACGGCCGTCGTGGTCGCGGCGAGCAGGGCGATCGCTATGACGACCGCGCGGCGCGTAGTCGGCGGAGCGGGCTCGGGCACGTCGACTCCGGGCGTCCGGAAGGAAGTTGGGCGCGAAGAGGAAGATCCTCATCCGCGCCCACTACGACTTCCTGCCCGCCCGGTTGGTTGCCCTGCCCATGCCGTTCATTTCCCTGGCGTTCACCTGGAGTGGCGGCTGCCCGGGGCGTGCGTGGATGTGTTTCGCCCCCTCCGCCCCTACCCGTCCCCGCCCTTGGGGCTCCGCCCCCACACCCCCGTGTCGCGCGCTTCGCGCTCGTGCTCGAACGCCGGGCGGGCTGAGGAAATCAGCCCGCCCGGCGTTCGAGGAGCGGGGGCTTGGGGGCGACGCCCCCAAGAGACGAGAACTGCCGCCTAGAACGGCTCGAAGTCGTCGTACTCCTTCTCCGACTCGTCCCGTTCCGCCTGCTTGTCACGGCGACGCTGGGCCGCGGGCCGCGGCGCGTCGAACCGGTGGTCCTCACCACGGCGACCGAGCATCTCCGCACCGGCCATGACCGTCGGCTCCCAGTCGAAGACGACCGCGTTCTCCTCGGGGCCGATGGCGACGCCGTCACCCGTGCGGGCGCCCGCCTTCATCAGCTCTTCCTCGACACCGAGACGGTTGAGGCGGTCGGCGAGGTAGCCGACGGCCTCGTCGTTGTTGAAGTCGGTCTGCCGGACCCAGCGCTCGGGCTTCTCACCGCGCACGCGGAAGAGGCCGTCCTCCTCCTGGACCACGGTGAAGCCGGTGTCGTCCACCGCCTTCGGGCGGATGACGATCCGGGTCGCCTCCTCCTTGGGCTTGGCTGCCCGCGCCCGACCGACGAGCTCGGCGAGCCCGAAGGACAGTTCCTTGAGGCCCATGTGCGCGACCGCGGACACCTCGAAGACGCGGTAGCCGCGCGCCTCCAGGTCCGGGCGAACCATCTCGGCCAGGTCCTTGCCGTCCGGAACGTCGATCTTGTTGAGGACGACGACGCGCGGCCGGTTGTCGAGGCCGCCGTACTGCTTCAGCTCCTCCTCGATGATGTCGAGGTCGGAGACGGGGTCACGGTCGGACTCCAGAGTCGCGGTGTCCAGGACATGGACCAGGACACTGCAACGCTCGACGTGGCGGAGGAACTCCAGGCCGAGGCCCCGACCCTGGCTCGCGCCGGGAATGAGTCCGGGCACGTCGGCGATCGTGTAGACGGTCTCGCCCGCGGTCACGACACCCAGGTTGGGGACGAGAGTCGTGAACGGGTAGTCCGCGATCTTCGGCTTGGCGGCCGACAGGACCGAGATGAGCGACGACTTGCCGGCGCTCGGGTAGCCCACCAGGGCCACGTCCGCCACCGTCTTCAGCTCAAGGACGATGTCCTGCAGGTCCCCGGGCACGCCGAGCAGCGCGAAGCCGGGTGCCTTGCGACGGGCCGAGGCCAGCGCCGCGTTGCCGAGGCCGCCACGGCCGCCCTGCGCGGCGACGTACGACGTGCCGTGGCCGACGAGGTCCGCGAGCACGTTGCCCGCACTGTCGAGCACGACCGTGCCGTCCGGCACCGGCAGGATCAGGTCCTGGCCGTCCTTGCCGGAACGGTTGCCGCCCTCGCCGGGCTTGCCGTTGGTGGCGCTGCGGTGCGGCTTGTGGTGGTAGTCGAGCAGCGTGGTGACGGACTGGTCGACGACCAGCATCACGTCACCGCCACGGCCGCCGTTGCCGCCGTCGGGGCCGCCGAGCGGCTTGAACTTCTCCCGGTGAACGGAGGCACAGCCGTGGCCTCCGTTACCCGCGGCGACGTGCAGCTCGACGCGGTCCACGAAGGTGGTCATGGGGGTGCCTC
Organism: Streptomyces sp. NPDC050564; assembly: GCF_044457265.1. Taxonomy (NCBI): domain Bacteria; kingdom Bacillati; phylum Actinomycetota; class Actinomycetes; order Kitasatosporales; family Streptomycetaceae; genus Streptomyces; species Streptomyces sp. NPDC050564. Next base: position 494,414 of record NZ_JBITGS010000001.1, read on the forward strand.
CAGCACTTCGGTTACTTCGGTTGCGTACGGAAATGTCTTGCGTACGGACGCGTACGGGATTGCCTTCCGTACGGAATGTCTCTTGCGTAACACGCGAAAGGCGGACCCGCCTTCCCGATCGGGAAGTGAGGTCCGCCTCGCGAAGAACTCTGTTCTACGGAACCTGCGTCCTAAAGGGACTGGATCAGGCGACCGGAACGATGTTCACGACCTTGCGGCCACGGTGGGTACCGAACTCCACCGCACCGGCATCAAGGGCGAACAGCGTGTCGTCCTTGCCACGGCCGACGCCGTTGCCCGGGTGGAAGTGGGTACCGCGCTGGCGGACCAGGATCTCACCGGCGTTGACGACCTGACCGCCGAAGCGCTTCACGCCGAGCCGCTGAGCATTGGAGTCGCGACCGTTCCGAGTGGACGATGCGCCCTTCTTGTGTGCCATCTCTCCTCAGTCCCTTACTTCGCAGCCGCGGGGATCTCAGTGACCTTGATCGCCGTGTACTGCTGGCGGTGGCCCTGACGACGGCGGTAGCCGGTCTTGTTCTTGTAGCGAAGGATGTCGATCTTCGCGCCCTTGTGGTGGTCCACGACCTCGGCCTGGACCTTGATGCCGGCCAGTACCCACGGGTCGCTGGTCACGGCGTCGCCGTCGACAACGAGCAGGGTCGAGAGCTCGACCGTGTCGCCAACCTTGGCAGTGGAAATCTTGTCAACCTCAACGATGTCGCCGACAGCAACCTTGTGCTGGCGACCACCGCTGCGCACGATGGCGTACACGCGGATCTCTCTCTCGCTCGGAACGGAATCCCGCAGTCCAGCCGCGCGCTCGCGCGAACGGCCTCTCCCGAAGCGCAGAGCGCCGGGAGGAAGAGGTTTACGGGAATGCGGCGCGTCTATGGACACGCCGACGGTCAAGGTTACGGGGCCACGACCGAAAGGGTCAAACCAGGCCGGGCCCCACAGGTGTGCCACCGGTCACGGCGACGCCCCCTGCAGGGGGCGTCGTTCGAGCCGGTCTCCGGAGTGCTCGTGCGCTCCGGAGACAGTGGCTCAGCCTTCGTCGGTCGAAGCCGACACGGAGGACAGGGTCTGCTCCGCCGCCGCGGTCTTCTTCGCCGTCGCCTTGGTGGCCGTGGCCTTCTTCGCGGTCGCCTTCTTGGCCGTGGCCTTCTTGGCGGCCGTCTTCTTGGCAGCGGTCTTCTTGGTGGCGGCCTTCTTCGCCGTCGCCTTCTTCGCCGTCTTACGGGCGGCCGCCTTCTTGGCGGCGGCCGGAGCCTCGGACTCGGCCGCCTCGGCCGCCTCGGCCGTCTCGACGACCTCGGCGGTCTCCACGGACGCCGTCCCCGACGGGACGACCACGACAGCCGCCTCCTCGGACGCGGTGGGCGCGGTGGCCTTGCGGACCGCGCGGCGACGCGGACGGGCCGGGGCGGGGCTCTCGGCAGGCGCCTCGGCGACCTGCTCGACGGCAGGCTCGACCTCGGGCTCGGGCTTCGGCTCGACGACCTCCGAGGCGGGCTCCGGCACGGAAACCGGCTCCGTGACCGTCACCGCCTCTTCCGCCGCCTTCGGCGAACCGGCCGGGGCCGACACCTTGCGGGTCGCCCGGCGGCGCGTACGGCCCTTGGGAGCGGCCTCCTCCTGCACGGGGGCCTGCTCCTGCACGGGGGCCTCCGCTTGGACGGGGGCCTCCGCGACCGCGGACGCCTCGGGCGCTTCGACGACCGGGTCCTCGACCGCGACGGGCTCGGACTCGGCGGCCTCCCGCGACTTGAGGGCGCGCTCGGCGCGCTCCTCACGCTTCGTCGGGGGACGCCCCTCGGCCTTCGGCGCACCCGCCGGAGCCGACGCGCGCCGGGTCGCCCGGCGCCGCGAACGGCCGCGGGTGGCCGCGGCCTCCGCCTCGGCGGCGCTGCCGTACAGCTCCTCGTCCGGCGCGAACTCGGGCGCGAGCAGCGCGGTGGGCTCGGCAGCCTCGGCAGCCACCTCGGCCTCGGTCTCCACCTCGACGAGCTCAGCGGCCTCGGCGGCCTCGGTCGTCTCCGTGGCCACGGCCTCGTGCTCGTGCTCGGGCTGCTCGGCGCCGCCACGGCCGCGCTTCTTGCGCTTGCCGCCGCCTCCGACGGAGGTCGGCTGCTCCATGTGCACGATGACACCGCGGCCGTTGCAGTGGACGCAGGTCTCGGAGAAGGACTCCAGCAGGCCCTGCCCGACGCGCTTACGCGTCATCTGCACCAGACCCAGCGAGGTCACCTCCGCCACCTGGTGCTTCGTACGGTCGCGCCCCAAGCACTCGAGCAGGCGCCGCAGCACCAGGTCGCGGTTGGACTCCAGGACCATGTCGATGAAGTCGATGACGACGATGCCGCCCAGGTCGCGCAGCCGCAGCTGGCGCACGATCTCCTCGGCCGCCTCCAGGTTGTTCCTGGTCACGGTCTCTTCGAGGTTGCCGCCCTGACCGGTGAACTTGCCGGTGTTGACGTCGACCACGACCATGGCCTCGGTCTTGTCGATCACCAGCGAACCGCCGCTGGGCAGCCAGACCTTGCGGTCCAGCGCCTTCATCAGCTGCTCGTCGATCCGGTACGTCGCGAAGACGTCGACCTCGGAGGTCCACTTCGACAGACGGTCGACCAGGTCGGGCGCGACGTGGGACACGTACCCGTGGATGGTCTCCCAGCCCTCGTCGCCGCTGACGATGACCTTGGAGAAGTCCTCGTTGAAGATGTCGCGGACGACGCGGACGGTCATGTCCGGCTCGCCATAGAGCAGCGTCGGAGCGTTGCCGTTCTTCGCCTTCTTCTGGATGTCCTCCCACTGCGCCTGCAGTCGCTCGACGTCACGGCGCAGCTCGTCCTCGCTCGCGCCCTCGGCGGCGGTGCGCACGATGACGCCCGCGTCCTCGGGGACGATCTTCTTGAGGATGGTCTTCAGCCGGGCACGCTCGGTGTCGGGCAGCTTGCGGCTGATGCCGGTCATCGAGCCCTCGGGCACGTAGACCAGGTAGCGGCCGGGGAGGGAGACCTGGCTGGTGAGGCGGGCGCCCTTGTGGCCGATCGGGTCCTTGGTGACCTGCACCAGGACCGACTGGCCGGACTTCAGCGCGGACTCGATGCGGCGGGGCCCGTTGGCCATGCCCAGCGCCTCGAAGTTGACCTCACCGGCGTAGAGCACCGCGTTGCGGCCCTTGCCGATGTCGATGAAGGCGGCCTCCATCGACGGCAGCACGTTCTGGACCTTGCCCAGGTAGACGTTGCCGACGTACGAGGTCGACTGCTCCTTGTTGACGTAGTGCTCGACGAGCACGTTGTCCTCAAGGACGCCGATCTGGGTGCGCTCGCCGCTCTGGCGGACGACCATCACACGCTCGACGGCCTCGCGGCGGGCCAGGAACTCGGCCTCGGTGATGATCGGAACGCGGCGACGGCCCTGCTCGCGCCCTTCACGACGACGCTGCTTCTTGGCTTCGAGGCGGGTCGAACCCTTGATGGACTGCACCTCGTCTGTGCCATCGCCGGGCCGCTCGTCCTTCTTGCTGCGGGGCTCGCGAACCTTCACGACGGTGCGCTCGGGGTCGTTCTCACCGGGCTCGACGTCGGTGCCGGAGTCACCGGAGCGACGACGGCGACGACGACGGCGACGGCTGCTGCTGGAGCCGCCCGACTCCTCGCGCTCCTCGGCCTCCTCGGCGTCTTCCTCGGCCTGCTCGGCGGTGTCCTCGGCGTCCTGCGCCGCCTGCTCGGCGGCGTACTCGTCCTCGCCCGCCTCGGCGTCCGATTCGGCGGACTCGCCACGGCGACGGCGACGGCCGCCACGACGGCGACGGCGACGGGAGCCCGCGGACTCCTCCTCACCCTCGTCGCTCTCGACGGCTTCCTCGGCGGACTCGGCGTCCTCAGCGGGCTCCTCGGCCTCGTCGGCGGCCTCCGCGGTCACGGCCGCGGGCTCCTCCTCGACGGCCCGGCGACGACGGCGACGGCGCGGCCCGGTCTCCTCCTGGACGACCTCGGCGGCCTCGGCGGCCTCGGGGGTCTCGGTGACTCCCGCGGCCTCCTCCGCCGCCTCGGCGGCAGCCGCGGCGGCGGCCCGCTCGGGCGTCTGGAACATCGGCTCGGTGAACACGGGCGCCTGGAACACGGCGACGGCAGGACGCTTGGGCCGCTGCGCGGACTCGGCTTCCTTCGGCGCGGGCGCGGAGAAACCGACGGCGGCCTTGCGGGTGGCACGGCGGCGGGTACGACGCGGTGCACCGTCCTCGGCGGCCTCGGTCTCGGCGCCTTCGGTGCTCTCGGCAGGCTTGTTCTCGCTGGTCACGGGCGCCTCCACACGCTCGTCGGCGGCGTCGCCCTCGGGCGCACCGGCGGGTGCGGAGACGCGCCGGGTGGCACGACGACGGGTGGTGCGGCGGGGTGCGGCTTCCTCGACGGCGGCGGGGGCCTCGGCCTCGGCGGACACGTCGGCGCTCGCCGGCTCCTCGACGGCCTCAGCCGTCGCCACGGCCTCAGGGGCCTCAGCGGCCTCCACGATCTCGGCCGCCTTGGGCGTCCCGGTCGGCGCGGAGGCGCGACGCGTCGCACGACGACGCGTACGACCCGCGGGCGCCTCCTCCACGACGGCGGGCGCGGCGGTGGGGGTCTCTTCGACCTCGGCCGCGGCCTCGGCCTCGGCCGCAGCCGGGGGCACCACGGTCTCAGCGGCCTCGGCCGTCACCGGCGTACCGGCGGGTGCGGACACCCGGCGGGTGGCACGACGACGCGTACGACGCGGGGCGACTTCCTCGGTCTCGACCGCGGACGGCTCCGGCGTCTCCTCGACCGCGGCGGTCTCTTCGGCCTCAGCCGCCGCTACGGCCTCAACAGCCTCTTCCGCCTCTTCTGTCTCGACAACCTCGGCCTGCACGGAGGTCTCGTCCTGCGCGGGGTCGGCGGACGCCACGGCCGGTATGGCCGGCGCGGTGGTCTCGGCCGCGGCCTCGGAGGCGGCGGCCGGCGGACCTGCGGGGCGCGACGCCGCGCGGCGGCGGCGCCGCGGCGGCAGGGTGTCGCTCGGGGTGTTGTTGTTTTCGGAACCCTCAGTGGGTTCGGTGGGCTCGAGCATGCGGGTGGATCTCCCGTCAGGCTCCCGGGCGCCGCGGCCTGGTCCGGCAGTGCCGGTGACGTCCGCGGCTCGCGCGATGCGCGGTGCCGCCGTCCGGGGCGCGGGCGCCGCACGGGAGCTCTCTGTGTCCTGTCTCGCCGGTTCCGTACGCCATGTGTGCGTACGGCCTGGCGAAAGTCTTCTGGTCGGTGCGCTGCCCGACCCAGGTGGCTCCCGGATACGAGGGCGGCGCTACGACATCTGTCCTTACGCGGGACCTTCCTTACGCCGGCGCCTTCGCGGTGGCAGATGCGGCGACCGCCTCTTCGTGAGAGGGCGGGACGGCCGTGACTGCCTCGCGGTCGGGCGCGAGCGGGTCGGTCACCGTGCCGGTCTCTTCATCGAACAGCCCCTGCGCCAGCCTGGTCACCGCTGCGGCGACCGGCGGCGCCAGGTCGGCCACGGCGCGAAGACCGGACAGGACGTCGTCGGGTCGTACGGCAGGCGTCACGTGCCGAACAACCAGCCGCAGTATCGCACAGGGCTGGTCGGTCGGCCTATCAGCCTGTGGACTCTGCGTCTCGCTGTGCGTATCGAGGCTTGCTACGGCGCTGCGGGCGTCGAACGTCCGCATGCCGTTCTTCGTTTTGCGCTGGACCTCGACCGCATCGGCCGCCTTGAAGGCCTCGACCGCGCGCTCCGCGTCCGCCGGGTCCACGCCGTCAAGGCGCAGCTCCCACACGGAAGCGGTGAGCCGGTCGGCGAGACCCGAGGTACGGGCCTCGACCGCGTCGATGATGTCGAGCCCTGTGGGCAACGACTCGTCGAGGAGCTCGCGCAGCTTGTCCGGGTCACGCGTCTCGGTGAGTGCGATCTCCAGATACTCCGCCTCACTGCCCGTGCCGGTGGGTGCGGCATTGGCGTACGACACCTTCGGATGCGGCGTGAACCCCGCCGAGTACGCCATGGGCACCTCGGCACGGCGCAGCGCACGCTCGAAGGCGCGCTGGAAGTCACGGTGGCTGGTGAACCGGAGGCGGCCGCGCTTGGTGTAGCGCAGTCGGATGCGCTGCACCGCGGGTGCGGGCGGCGGGCCTTCGGGCTGTCGCTTGCCCAGTGTCGTTCAGTCCTTCGTGAGAGCCGTCGTACTGCTACCTAGAGTACGTGTCTCGCCGGGCTGTGGTTCCCGGTGGGACTTCGCCAAAGGCACCCGCTCCGGCTCGCGCGGGGCGCCGAAGAGCATCCGCCGGAAATCGGCGCGGGCCTGCCGGGCGGACTCGCGGGCGGCGGCCAGGGCCTGCCGTGTCGCCCGCCCGACGCTGCGCGCGGCCTCGGCGGCAGGCCGCAGGACCGCGTCGCGGATGACGTGCCCGACGGGCGTCAGCACGGCCTGGTACACCCAGCGCACCGGCTCCACGAAGATCCACCGGAAGAGTCGCCCGAGGAACCGCCCGACGGCGAGCGAGATGTGCCCGGCGACGCGCCAGGCGTGCCCCAGGGCCTCGCCGATCTCCCTGCCGATGACGGCGAGCACGCGTCCGACCGGCACGAGCACCCAGCGCCACACGGCGAGCGCGGGCAGCACCAGCAGAATGCGCAGCGTCCAGTAGATCGCGGCACCGATGCCGGTGAAGATCATCCGTACGAACCACACGAGACCGCGCGTCAGCCAGGCGATCCCTCTGCCGACGGGGGCGAGCACCCACTCGTACAGCCACATCGCCGGTACGACGACCAGGTACCGCACCAGCCGGGCCACGACGGTGTACACCCCGACCCCCACGGCCGCGAGCGCCAGCCCCAGGCCCTTGAACAGCCAGGCGATCGCGTGTCCGACGGGCGTGAGCACCCGTGTGTACACCCAGGCGAGCCCGACCGCGATGCCGCCGAGCACCCGGGCGATCCCGGCACCGATCCTCCGCGCCGCCCCGGCGAGAGTGGCCCAGACGCCCCGCGCGACCCACACGATCGCGTGCCCGAGGGGAGTCAGCACCGTCCGGTACAGCCACACCGCGGGTACGACAACCAGCACATGCCCGAGCCACGCCAGCGCCCGGCCGACCGGTACGAGGACGTACCGCCACAAGGCCACCCACGGCCAGACGAACACCGCCCACGCCACCCGGGCCAGCACCCGCCCCACCGGCCGCAGCACGGCGTCCCGCAGGAACCGTCCGCCCACGACCAGCGCGTCCCAGGCCATCCGCACCGGCACGACCAGGACGAGGACCACGATCCGCACGGGAATGCGGATCGCGACGGTGAGGCACCCCTCGGCCCGCGGCACGGCCGGGGGCGTGCCCTCGGCCTGTGCCACGGGTCGCTCAGCAGGCGGCTTTCCCAGATCCATACCTGCGTAGACGCGTCAGCCGTCGCGATGGATGCGGTCGGTGGCCACCCAGTACCGGAGCTTCCCGTCGCGCTCGTCCTCGAACTCCCCGTCGGCCGCCTCGATCACCTTGCGGGAGCCGATGTTCGTGGAGTCGCAAGTGACCAGCACCCGGTCGAGCCCGAGGGCACGGGCGTGCGGCAGCACGTCCCGGAGCATCGCCGTGGCGTGCCCCCTGCGACGGGCGCTCGGCCGTACCCCGTACCCGATGTGCCCGCCGACCTCGAGCAGCCAGGGCGTCAGCCGGTGCCGTATCTGGATGCGCCCGAGGTAAGAATCCCCGTCCACGTACCAGTACCAGCTGGCGGGCACGAACCCTTCTGGGCGGCGCCCTTCCTCCAGCTCCTCCTCACGTATCGCGGCGACGTACCGCGCGAAGCCGTCCGGCTCGTGCCAGGTGTCCCCGTACACGTCCAGCTCTCTTTTGATGGTGTCGCCGAAGAACTCCCCCTCGGCGACGTTCTCCCGCACGGCCTCCAGAAAGGAGGCCCGGTAACGGACATGAGGCGACGTCAGCTGTGGCATGGGGGCAGTGTGCCGGGGCGACCGCTTGGCGCGCAGGCCTTATTTCTTCGTGGCCCCGGCCGCCTTCGCGACGTTGGAGAACTTGGTGGCCTTGCCGGCCCGGGAGACCTTCGGCCTGCTGCGGCCGTCATGGTGGCATGCACCGCACCCGCAGCCGCTCGCCCACGCGGGGCCGGTAACGCGCACACAGGACTTCCTGGCCATAGCGACGCACCGCCGGCACGGTCGCGAAGAGAATTCCGGCGAGAATTCCGGCACGGTACCCGAAGAGCCGGTCTCCGATGTGACTCACGACGGACGCGGCTCCGACCACGGCCAATTCAGCGGGGAGCCGCAGGGAAATGACGGAATGTCCGAAGAGCTCCACCCGCAGATACATCAAGGAAGGGGCAGCGGCGCGGTGATCACCATGAAAGTCCCCCACGCCTGTTAGCAGGAACTGCCGACTTATACACAGGCGCCGGCAGCCGGGATGGCAGACAGGTCGAGCCACCGCCTCTATGGACGCCAAACCTCCAGCCGCGGTCCTTGCATGGGATTTCATCATTCACTAAAGTCACCGACCGATCCTTTTCATCCCGGAAAAGAAAAAGTCATGAAAACGGTCTGCCTCAATATGATCGTCAAGAATGAGGCGCATGTGATCCGACGCTGCCTCGAATCCGTGCGCCCCCTTGTCGACTCCTGGGTGATCCTCGATACGGGCTCGACCGACGGCACCCAGGGCGTCATCCGCGAAACCCTCGCCGACCTGCCCGGGGCGCTGCACGAGAGCCCTTGGAAGGGCTTCGACCTGAGCCGCAGCGAGGCGATCGATCTGGCACGGGACTGTGCGGACTACCTGCTGTTCATCGACGCCGACGACGTGATGGAGACCGCTCCCGGCTTCACGATGCCGGAACTGACCCACGACTGCTACGACTTCGAGGTAAGGCACGGTTCCCTCGTCCACTGGCGCGCGACGATGGTGTCGACTCGCCTCGCCTGGCGGTATGAGGGTGTGCTGCACGAGTACCTGGAGTGCGACAGTCGCTTCAGCCGGGCGACCTTCGACGGCGCGCGCATGGTCATCGTGGGCGGCGGCGGACGCCTCCAGGGCAGCCAACGGGAGAAGTACCTCCGCGATGCCGCGGTTCTCGAGGACGGGCTCGCCACGGAGCCGGACAACGCCCGTTACCACTTCTACCTCGCCCAGAGCTGGCGGGACGCCGGCGAACCCGGGAAGGCGCTCGCCGCGTACGACCGGCGCGCGACAATGGGCGGCTTCGCCGAGGAAGCGTTCTGTGCCCGCCTCTACGCGGCCCGGCTCGCGCTGGATCTCAAGCGCCGTATGCCCGAGGTCATGTCCCGTTTTCTGGAGGCGCACGAGTTCCGGCCCACGCGGGTCGAACCGCTCGGCGAGCTCGCGCACCTGTGCCGTATGAACGGGGAGCGCTGGCCGCTCGCGTACATGTTCGCGCGGCGCGCGGTGGAGATCCCGCAGCCGAAGGACGTCCTGTTCGTCGAGCATGGCTGGTACGACTGGAGAGCACTGGACGAGCTGGCGGTGGCGTCGTACTGGGTCGGCGAGTACCGCGAATCCCTGGAGTGCTGCGACAAGCTTCTGGACGGCGGAAAGTTGCCCGAGGCCCATCGTGAACGGGTGAACGCGAACAGGGACTTCGCGCGCGCCAAGCTCCGTCTGGGCTCCGGGGCGGGCGCGCGGACACTCGTCGGCAACTGACCCGACGGCAGGACAGCCGTCGTTCCGCGCGGAGGCCGAACATCGGTAGGGGAATCGGCAGCCACACGGCTGCCCCCCTCCTGGTCAGGGAGGGGGGCGAGGGGGGGGCAGAATCCCGCGATCCACGCGTGCCGACTCCATCAAGCGTCCAACTCACCCAGCAAGCCACGGATGCGCTGTTCGATCTCATCGCGAATCGGGCCAACGGCGGCAACCCCCTGCCCGGCCGGGTCGGCAAGTTGCCAGTCGACGTATCGCTTGCCGGGAAACACCGGGCAAGCGTCACCGCATCCCATGGTGATGACGACCTCAGAGGCTTGCACCGCCTCGACGGTCAGCATCTTCGGGGTCTTGGCGGAGATGCCGATGCCGACCTCCTTCATCGCCTCGACGACCGCCGGGTTGACCGCGCCGGCGGGAGCGGAGCCGGCCGAGCGGGCTCGCCCTGGCCCTCACCAACGCCCCGTACTCCCGGATCAGTTCCTCCAGGCCGCCCGTATACCCCTTGCCGCCGAGCACGAAGTCCCCGTCGCCACTGGTGCGACGGCGGAAGGAACCGAGCACCAGCGCGGTCTCGTGGGCCCGGCCGTCGGAGACGTCGAGTCGGCCGAGCTCGGCCCCCGAAGGATCGAGCAATCGAATCCCGGCGTCGGTGAACCCCGACAGATCCGCTTCGGGATTGACCTCCGGGTCGACCGCGGCGGCCAGAACGAGTCGGTCGGCCCTCTCGGGCAGGGCATCGAAGGACACCCGGATCGCAGCCTTGTCCGGTGCGGAGGCGGCGAGGGCGTGGACCGTGCCGTCCGGCATCCTGGGGTTGTTGAAGAAGACGAAGTGGTCGTCGCTCAGGGCTCGGTTGAAACGTGGCAGACGAGCGCGCCGGTTTCGGGGCGGCTCAGCTCATGGACAGCACCTCGCGGCGGGGGCGGACGCCGCGGCGGCACGGCGCCTTCCTGACGGAGGTGCCGGAGCGCGAGCCTCCGTCCCGCGCCGCGGTTGGCTGCGACCCTCCGCCTCGTTCACGACGATGGGCGTGGCCGTCGGCCGCAGGCCCGTTCACCCGTCAGCGGCAACCCCGTTCAGGACTTGCTGCGGCTCCGGGCGTCGGCTTCGGCAATGGCCTCGGCGTCGGACTCGGCCACCGCGATGGCGAAGCCGAGCGCCTCGGTGATGTGACCCGCTGCCGCCATGACGCGTGCCGTGCCCACAACCGGGGCGATCGCCACGAGAACGTCTTGCACTTGCTCCAGCGTCAGGTTGGCCTTGACAGCGGGATCGACGTGGGCGAGGTAGGAGATCGCCGGTGCGTCCATGGCCGCGAGCGCGGCGATGCGGGTGAGGATGAGCGCGCTTTCCTCCATGCCGCAGCGCTCTATCGAGTCGATGGTCATGGCTGCCAGCGTGTCGAGAACGGGAGCGTCTGACGTTATGGCCATTTCCGGACCGCCTTCCGGTGCTGTGCGGAACCGGCACGCGACACCCGCGGAGCAGGCACCCACGCGACGGCTGCTTGCCCTTCCACCATATGGGCCCCCTGAGCCTCAAGCATGCGGGGCCGCCCACGACTCGCGCTGCGTCTCTCCCGGGGACGGAGGAGGATGGTCTCGGGGAGGTGCGGCAGGCGCTCAGCCGACGCAAGGGGGATGCGTGTGTTGCCGCGTTGTCTCTTTCCGTTCCGATGAAGTGGGGCCGATATGTCCGAATCATCGCGCACGCATTCCCGGAGAACAGGAGATGTGGCGGAAACCGCGGTCAACGTGGCACGTGCGGCCGGACAGGCGGTTCGGCATCCCAGGGCCACCATCGAGCGCGCTCGCCGTCTGCCGCAGATCTTTCCCACGCTGCGCCAGGCCGTAGGTCCGATCATCACGGGACGGGTCGGCGACTGGCGCGGCGAGTACGCCTACACCCTCGGCGAGCAGGCGTTCGTCTACGGGTTCCCCTACATCTACAACGCGCAGCTGCGGTACGACTGGGTGACACAGCCGCGAAACCCGGCGACGGTGCCGTACGCCCCGGTCAACCATTTCTGGCACGCCGAGCGCCTGCTCGACGCGTCCTACCGCGACGGTGGGTGCCCCAACAACGACACCTTGTACTCGGTCGCCTGGGTGAACCTCGGTGACGAGCCCGTCATCCTCTCCCACCCGGACATGGGCGATCGCTATTTCGCCTTCGAGCTGATAGGGATCACCTCGGACAATTTCGACTACGTCGGCCAGCGCACGACCGGCTCCGCAGCCGGGAACTTCGCCTTGACCGGTCCGGGGTGGAGCGGAGACCTCCCGCCCGACGTGCAGCCCCTCAAGACCGCGCCCAGCCCGTGGATCCTGATCCTGGGTCGCACTTTGGTGAGCGCCACGAACGACGTGGCGAACGTACGGGCGTTGCAGGAGGAGTACCGGCTGACCCCGCTGAGCCTGTTCGGCAAGCCGGATGCGAAGGTCCCGGAAAACCGTGACGTACTCAAGCCGATCAGGGCCGAGGACGATCCGCTGGGGCCATGGAAGACGCTGAACGCCATGCTGGCCGAGAATCCTCCACCGGCTCACCACGAGATCCTGCTCAAGCAGTTCGCGCAGATCGGCGTGGGGCCCGGTCTGGATGTGGAGGCCCAACCCGACGTGGTCAAAAGGAGCCTGATCCGGGCGGCCGCTGTCGGAGTGCCCATGCTCAAACAGCAGATTCTCAGCGGCGACTGGGCGCATCTCGTCCACGGCTGGCGCTACCCGCCCCCGGAGATGGGGCGCTTCGGCGACGACTTCCTCAAGCGCGCCGCCGACCAATCGCTGGTGGGGATCACCGCCAACGACCCTGCCGAGGCGGTGTATCTCGTCAACTTCGACGACTCGGACGGCAACAAGCTGACCGCCGGCGGCCACTACGAACTGCACTTCGAGACGGACGAGTTGCCACCGGTCGACGCCTTCTGGTCGCTCACGGCCTACGGGGAGGACATGAACCTGATCCCCAACCTCGCCGACCGCTACTCCATCGGCGACCGCACCCCAGGCCTGAAGCAGGCCGCCGACGGGGCGCTGACCATCTACCTCCAGCGCAAGCCGTCGGATGAGGACAAGGAATCCAACTGGCTGCCCACTGCTCAGGAGGGCGCCTGGTTCGTGGTCCTGCGCTTGTACCGGCCCCGTTCCGAGGTGGTCGACGCCACCTGGGAGTGCCCTCCGCTCCACCGCGTCGGCTGACGCCTCTCGATGATCGCGCCCTGACGTTCGGGGTCCCCGGCCTACCGGCCGTCCCAAGAGGCGCGTTGTCGCAGAGCTTCCGCCTTGCTGCCGTTGCTCCACGAAGTCTCCCGTCCCTACGGGAGGTTGGCGGGTCAGCAGCAGACCGAGAGGCCGGCCGCCCTGCCCCGCTCACTGGCGCACCAGGGTTGCACTCGTTCCGGACTGCGCTCCTGACGGCGGCCAGGCCGCGGCCTGTTCGGATCTCGGCAGGTGCTAATGGCCGTCCGCCCGCGGCAGGTCCTGCTCGGTCCAGATGGTCTTGCCGGTGGGGGTGTAGCGCGTGCCCCAGTGGTGGGTCATCTGGGCGATGATGAACAGGCCCCGGCCTCCCTCGTCATCGCTCGCGGCGTACCGCAGATTGGGCGCCGTGTGGCCGGTGTCGGAGACTTCACAGATCAGCGTCCGGTCGCGGATCAGGCGTACCTGGGTCGAGCCGCCGACGTAGCGGATGGAGTTGGTGACCAGTTCGCTGACGATGAGCTCGCTGGTGAACGTCAGGTCGTCCAGCCCCCAGTCGCGGAGCTGCTTGCTGACGGCGGCGCGGATGGTGGCCACCGCCGCCGGGTCCGGGGGCAGTTCCCACTGGGTGAACTGGTTCCGGTCCAGCAGGCGTGTGCGGGCCACGAGCAGCGTCGCGTCCTCGTCCACCGCCCCGGGCAGCAGGGTGGTCACCGCCCGGTCGCACAGGTCTTCCAGGGACCTTCCGTCGCCGGCGAGGACATCGGACAGCTGCGCGAGCCCGGCGTCACGGCCGTCGGCTGCCTGGAGGAGGCCGCCCGTGAAGAGGGCGACGAGACTGCCCGGCGCGAGCTCCAGTTCCGTGCTCTGGTAGGGCAGCCCACCGATTCCCAGCGGCTGTCCGGGCGGCAGCTCCGGATAGTCGACGACGCCCGTGTGCGGTTCGACGACCGCCAGCACCGACTCCCCGGCCCGTGCCAGGCTGCACTTCCCCGAGACGGGGTTGTACACCGCGTACAGGCAGGTCACGCCCAGCGCCGCGTCGGCCTGCGGCCGCCGGTGGCCCGTCCCGCGCTCGTGCGCGGTCTGCTCGACCAGGTCGTCCAGGCGGGACAGGAGCTCGTCCGGGCTCAGGTCCAACCGGGCCAGGACGCGCACGCCCGTGCGCAAGCGTCCCATGGTGGCCGCGGCGCGCAGGCCGTGACCGAGCACGTCCCCGACGACCAGGCCGACCCGGGTGCCCGACAGGGGGATGAGGTCGTACCAGTCGCCGCCCACCCCGGACCCGCTGTCGGCGGGCAGATAGCGACTCGCCGAGTCGACGGCGGCGTGCGGCGGCAGGTGGCGCGGAAGCAGGCTCCGCTGGAGTTTGAGGGCGACGGTGTGGCCACGGGTGACCACCGGCATCAGCAGGAAACCGAGCAGCAGGGCGCCCAGGCCCAGGACGGTGACCCCGCCGGTCGGCCCGATCAGTGGCAGGTCGACGCTGGTCGAGCCGTACCGCGGGTTCGCGTAGACGACGAAGGTGGCATACACGAACAGCAGGAGCATGATGAGCCCGCCGAGCGCCGGGAACACGCCCTTGAAGACCATGTCCCTGACGCTGCGGGTGAGGACCTTGCGGTAGTACCAGAGGCAGGCGAAACCGGTCACTCCGTACTGGAACGCGATCGCGAGCCCGACCGAGTCGATCGAGTCGGCCACGATGTTCTGGCTGAACGACGTCAGCAGGACCAGCAGGGCGATCGAGACCGCTCCCATGCCGATGGTCCCCCAGGTCGGGGTGAGAAACCTGCGGTGGATCCGGGCGAACCGGGCGGGGAGGGCCTTGTGGACCGCCATGGAGAAGACCGTCCTGGCCAGGGGCAGGATGGTGGTCTGGGCGGAGGCCAGCGCCGAGGTCAGCACCATCAGGATCAGCAGTCTCGACAGGACCAGCCCCGTCTCGTGGCTCCCGAACACGGCATCGCCCAGCCCGGAGAACACGTCGTCCGAGTTGTTCGGGTTGCCGAGGCCGATGCCCGAGGTGCCGACGCCCGCGAACGCCTGCGCCGACGTGGACACCAGCCCGTACATGACCAGGAGCAGCACGGTGGCGAGGACTGCGGCGCGCCCGGGGATGCGCTTGCTGTCGACGGTCTCCTCGTTGACCGCGAAGGCGGTGTCCCATCCCCAGTAGAGGAAGACGCCCGCGAGGACGCCCGAGGTCAGGGCCCGTGCCGAGGACACCTCGAAGGGGTTGAACCAGGAGGCGGAGACGTGGATCGCCGTCGCGGGAGGACTGCTGTAGACCCTGACCAGCGCGGCGACGGCGAACAGGATCAGCATCAGCACTTCCAGGCACAGCAGCCAGCGCTGCACGGCCGCGGAGAGCTCGATGCCGACGTAGCAGATCGCGGTCAGCACGGCGATCCAGACGATGCCCGCCACGGTGGTCCACAGGCGGCTCTCCCCCAGTTCGTCCAGGCCCACCAGCCGGAAGCCGTAGACACCGGCGATCTCGGCGAGGTTCACCATGACGATGATGTCGGCGACGACGATGCCCCAGCCGCCCATCCAGCCGGTGCGCGGCCCGAAGGCGCGGGTGGCCCAGGTGAAGGTGGTCCCGCAGTCGGCGTTGCTCGCGTTGAGCTCCCGGAAGGCGTACGCGACCAGCAGCATCGGGATGAAGGCCAGCATGGTGACGATCGGGGCCTGCAGTCCGACCCCGGCCACGATGATGCCCAGCGTGGCGGCGACGCTGTACGCCGGGCCGGTGGAGGCCAGGCCCATGACCACCGAGGAAAACATGCCCAGGGCGTTGCTCTTGAGCCCCTTCCGGCCGGCCCCCGTCCCGGGGGCGGGGCGGCCGGCGGACTCGGTGCCGCCAAAGTGCCTCACACTTGATTCCAACGCCGGGCCGCTTCCCTCCGCAACAGCGCAGGGGCAGCACGAATGCCACCGGTCACAGAAGGTGCTCAGTCGTCTCCGAGTGCGCCCACCGCACACCGACTCGCCTTGAAGTCGCCGCACACCACTGAGCCCCCTCCGCATCAGGAAGGGGCTCAGACGGGTCACATGACCAGGGCTTCCATCACCTGATCGAGCGCGTCACCCACCTCAACTGTGAGGCGACCGCTGAGGCCACGGGGCCGCGCCAAGCCTGCGGAAAATCCGAGCGCGGCCCGTCAGCGACGCCCGCGGGCGTTGAGCCGGGCGGCCTGGCGCGTCAGGTGGTCGCGCTCGGCGAGGTTGGGTGCCTTGTGGGCCGCCTCCGCGTACAGCCGTGCCGCCGTCGCCAGGTCACCGTCGCGCTCGTGGAGGTACGCCGCTGCCGCGGCGTGGCGGGGCAGTGAGTCGTCCAGCGCCGCGAGCGCCGCCAGTCCGGCGCGCGGTCCGTCGGCCTCACCGACGGCCACTGCGCGGTTGAGCCGGACGACCGGGCTGTCGGTCAGGCGTGCGAGCTCGTCGTACCACTCGACGATCTGCACCCAGTCGGTCTCCTCGGCGGTGCGCGCGTCGGCGTGGAGTGCCGCGATGGCAGCCTGGGCCTGGAAGTCGCCCAGCCGGTCGCGGCCGAGGGCCGCCTGCAGGATTTCGACGCCCTCGGCAATCGCGGCTGTCTCCCACCGGCCGCGGTCCTGCTCGGCGAGCGGCACCAGGCTGCCGTCGGGCGCGGTGCGGGCGGCGCGCCGGGCGTGGTGGAGCAGCATGAGGGCGAGCAGCCCCGCCACCTCGGGGTGGTCGATCGCGGTGGCGAGCTGCCGGGTGAGCCGGATGGCCTCGGCCGCGAGGTCGACGTCGCCGGAGTAGCCCTCGTTGAAGACGAGGTAGAGGACGCGCAGCACGGTGGCGACGTCGCCGGGCTGGTCGAACCGCACGCCGGAGACGGTGCGCTTGGCCCGGCTGATGCGCTGCGCCATGGTCGCCTCGGGTACCAGGTAGGCCTGGGCGATCTGGCGGGTGGTCAGCCCGCCGACCGCGCGCAGCGTAAGCGCGACCGCGGAGGACGGCGTGAGCGACGGGTGGGCGCACAGGAAGTAGAGCTGGAGCGTGTCGTCCGCCCCGGACGCGGGGCCGGGCGCCGGCTCCTCGTCGACGCGGTCCTCTCGCCTGCGGCGGGCGACGTCCGCGCGGGTCACGTCGAGGAACTTGCGCCAGGCCACGGTGACCAGCCAGCCCTTCGCGTCCCGCGGCGGATCGTCCGGCCAGACGCGGACCGCCTCGACCAGCGCGTCCTGTACGGCGTCCTCGGCCGTCGCGAAGTCGGCTCCGCGGCGGACGAGGACGCCGAGCACACTCGGCGTGAGGCTTCTCAGCAGGGCCTCGTTGATCCGGGTCACTTGAAAGTGCACTCCGTGATGGTGGGCGACGCAGCCAGGAACGGGCGCAGCTCGAGCCACTCGTGGATCGGCTTCCCGCCCGCGCCGGGGGCGGCCGACAGCTCCCCGGCCAGCTCGACGGCGCGCTCGTAGCTGTCGACGTCGATCACCATCCAGCCGGCGATGAGGTCCTTGGTCTCGGCGAACGGCCCGTCGGTGACCGGCGGGCGCCCCTCACCGTCGTACCGGACCCACGTGCCCTCGGGGGCCAGTGCCTGACCGTCGACGAACTCGCCGGTCTCCTCGAGCCGGGCCGCGAAGTCGTTCATGTACTGCACGTGGGCCGAGATCTCCTCCGGCGTCCACTGGTCCATGGACACGTCGTTGGCCGGAGCCGGAGCGCCGCGGTAGTGCTTGAGCAGCAAGTACTTGGCCATGGTGTTACTCCTCGGTGCTGGTGCGACCCATCTTGGTCACCTTCACCCCCGGGACGGAGCCAGTCACGGCTTCTCGACACCGCCGTCCGAACTTTTTTGGCTCTCGTCGATGAGCCCGGGTGAGCCGTCTCGTGGTGTCCGGGTCCACGGCGTGGCGCGAGGACGA
Organism: Streptomyces sp. NPDC050564; assembly: GCF_044457265.1. Lineage (NCBI taxonomy): Bacteria > Bacillati > Actinomycetota > Actinomycetes > Kitasatosporales > Streptomycetaceae > Streptomyces > Streptomyces sp. NPDC050564. The sequence continues at coordinate 512,231 of NZ_JBITGS010000001.1, forward strand.
AACGGAACGAGGTCGTCCAACGGAACGAGGCCTTCCAAGGGCCACGGCCGGCACGTCCAGGCCTTGCCCGATGCCCCATCCTCCAGCACGCCGGTGCGGGTGCAGACGCCGTGGGCACAAGGACGACCCACTCCATCGGGTCCGCCGCCGCCTCGTCGGCTTGCGACCGATGAGTTCCGGAGCCCGGTGGGGTCTACCTCTGCACAAGGGAAAGCTGCGCGTGAGCTCTGTGAGGGGACCATGACCACCTACGTACTACCACCCGTCGTCGACGCCGCAACTTGGGAGCGCCGGCTCGAGACACTGCGTGCCCGGGAGAAGGCCGCGACGCGGGAGCTTGACGCCATCGCCGCCGAGCGTCGTCGCCTACCGATGGTCGAGATGCCCGACTACTCCCTCGAGGGCGAGGACGGCCCCGTTCGGCTGGCGGACGTCTTCGAAGGCAAGAGGCAACTGATCGTCTACAACCACATGTGGTTCGCCGGCCAGGAATGGCAGTGCCCGGGCTGCACGGGCTTCACCTCGCAGTACACCCGCCTGGAGTTCCTGGACAACTACGACGCGCGATTCGTCATCGTCACCCAGGGCCCGATCAAAGAGGCGCTCGCCTACAAGCGGCGGGTCGGCAACCGGATGCCGTGGTACTCGACTGCCAACAGCTCATTCGGGGCCGACGTCGACGCATCGCCCGGCGGAGGATTCGCGGTCAACGTGTTCCTGCGCGACGGCGACACCGTCTATCGCACCTGGCACACCAACGGTCGGGGTACCGAGCAGCTCAGTCACACCTTCGCGCTGATCGATGTCCTGCCGTACGGACGGCAGGAGGAATGGCAGGACTCGCCCGAGGGCTGGCCTCAGTCCCCCACCTACAGCCGGTGGGCGACGTCCAAGGACATCGCTGCGCTCTACGGCTCGGGCTCTGGCGGTGGCTGAACCGATCACGGCCCGGTGAGCGTCCTTCGAGCGCCTCGCCCACCTCAGTGCGCGTGCCCACTCGAAGCCGGCGTCGGACCTGCGTTCTTGACCGTCAGAGTCAGCAATGCCACCCCGGGGACTCCCTGATGTGCGCTGATGCTCTGGCCGCCGAGATCCGTCCTGATCCGGCTCTGTTCCGGGCGGGGTCCTCAACGGCTGAAGGTGCCCAGTCCGTTGGCGTTGAGGTGCTCGATGGTGACGCTCGTGGCCTTGCCGGAGCGGAGGTGGAAAGTGACACCGGACAGGCCGACGGCGTTCTCGCCCTGTGTCTGGTAGCTGAAAGTGTCACCCGTGTAGTGCCTCAAGGGGAACGACATCTTTTGCGGTCCCAGCGTCATGCTCAAATTTCCGCTGTTGTCACTGATAACCGTGACCGGCCCGTAGTACTCGTTCGCATAGGTGCCCGTATAGACGTCGTCGGCCTTGGCCGGAGTGGCGTTGGCGGGCGGCTTGGCGTAGTTCGTCGGCGAGATGCCCGTGTAGGCGGCGGCCTGCACCACTTTCCTGAAGAAGGCCAGCCAGTCAACTGTCTGCTTTCCATTTTGGGCGATGTCGAAGAACGCGGCGGCTACCGCCTCGGGTACGCCGATGGGTTGTCCGTTCGTCAGCACTACGATGCCGAGCCGTTCGCTGGGCAGTAGCGTGACCTCGGTTGCGGCGCCCAGGTCGAAGGCGCCGGAATGGTTCAAGCGCAGCCGTCCGTGCTCGTCGTACCTGACGTTCCAGCCGAGCCCATAAAAGCCTGGCTCACCTGCCGGGGCGAGCGGGTCCATTGCGACAGAGTGTGGGATGCGGGTCTGGTCCAGGGCCGCCGGGTCGACCAGCTGTTTCCCGTTGAACGCGCCGTTGTCCAGTTGCAGGCGCATCCACTGGGTGAGGTCGTCGATACTCGAACTCGCACCGCCCGCGGGCGCCTGGCTGTCGGCGTTCTCAGTGGTGGAGGGCTTCCAGCGGCCGTTGACCTCGACGTGGGCCGACGCTTTGTCGGCGGCCTTGTCGTAGTCGGCGCGCCGGTAGCTGGAGTGATCCATCCCCAGGGGCTTGAACAGCGTGTTCGCTGCCAGCTGCGGCCAGCTCGTTTTCGCCGCATCGGCCACCGCCACCCCCGCCTCGGTGAAGCCGTAGTTGGTGTAGGCATAGCTTGCGCGGAAGGGAGCCAGCGGCTCCAGCCGCAGGTGCTGCAAAATGTAGTCGCCCTGGTAACCCAGGTCCTCGAGCAGGTCACCAGCATGGTCGGGCAGTCCACTGCGGTGCGAGAACAGGTCCGCGACCGTCACGTTCGCGCTCACGTACGGGTTTTTGAGCGCGAAGCCCGGATCATGGACGACTGTCCGATCATCCCAGCCGACCACCTTGCGCCCTACGGCCCCGGAGACGACGGTGGACGACAGCGGCTTGGACAGCGACGCCAGCTGGAAGACCGTTTCGGGGTCGACCTTGTCGCTCTTGCCCAGCTCACGGACGCCGAAGCCCTTCTCGTACACGACCTTGTCCCGGTAGACGACGCCCACGGCGACCCCCGGCACCCCGGTCTGCCGCATCGCGTTCCCCACCAAGCCGTCGAGTCGGCCCACAGCGGCCTTCACCTGCGCCTGCGTCAACTGAGGCGGCGGTTGCTTCGGCGGCGTGGGGGCGAGCGATGCACCTGCGGACGGACTGCTGGCAGCGGCGTCCATGCCGACACACCCCGACAGGACGACCCCGAGCACACCCAGGTACACCACTGCAGCGCCGCCCACCAGGGCCTGCCGACGCGGCCTTCTCCTGCGACTCCGATTCGCCATGATCCGGATACCTCGCGCTCAAGAGCCCTCAGGGGCACGCCCGGCGCCCGTTCCATACTCGCCGCAGCGGCGGACCGCGGCACTCGGGCATCGCCAAGTGGGTGAGGAACGGGTACCGGCGGGCGGGCATCACAACCGCCAACCGGCGGGAACCGGTCATACCGACCGATTGGGGTTAAGAGACGTGGGGATGTGGCGCACGAGTCCATGCCTCCGGCACACCTGACGGTGGAGCATGGTGACCTGGCGGAGCTGACCCGGATGCGGCGTTGACTCCAACGAGTTGAGGTCGATCACGACCCTGCTCCTGCACGAGATTGATGCGGAAGCGGACGGAGCGGTCCCGAGGTCGATGGAGTGGCGTAATACGACGCCCAGCCGCGGCAACAACCTAAGAGAGCCGCGAGTGCGGCTCTCTTAGGTTGCCTTGAAGGACAGGGTTACGGAAGGTTGCCGAATTCATGCGTCAGGACTTCAGTCGCATCCGGCGGCGTCCCCGGGGGCTGCTGGACGTGCAGCACGACGTTCACGAAGTTCAGCCCGGTCTGGCGCACCGTCCAGTTGCCATTGGGGCATGCGTCGCGCGGGTTCGGAGGGGGCGGCGGAGGGATCGACACGCTGAAGGTGATCTGGCCGTTGCGAGGGTTGGGGAAAGTGCTGACCGGGCCAGTCACGTCTTCCTCAACGACGGGCTGACCAGGCGCGACGTTGCCACCCTTGTTGACGCACTCGAAGGTGGCCGTCACCGAGTCCGCCGTCAGGAAGACAAAGGTGGTGGTGCTGCCCAGTCCGGCCACCTTGCCGCTGCAAACCAGGCCAACGGTGTTCAGGTTGTCGGTGTCGCACCCTAGATTGCCGACAAAGTGTGGGCTATCGGCGATGGCTGACGGGATGCCGACCCCGAGGGCCAGCATCGTCGCGAGCGCGGTGAAAGTACGCCGCATTCGCATGTACGCCTCCTTAATAGAAGGTGTGAGGCAGAGGAGCGGCGTATGCGCGCTCCGCCACGAACGATCTCCTGCCACGAGGCGGTCGTAACAGCGACGCGGTCGTAGATCCATCCAATGGCCGCTACAGGTGACTGAAGCGGCCTACGGGCGGTGCCGAAACGGACGCGTCGTCGGCCGACTACGGTGATTGGGAAGTGCGTGTCCACGCGAGCCACTCACGTCCGCCCATCGAAAAATGGCATCGCGACGAGGCGCTGCCCATTTTTTCCTGAGTCACTTTTCGAATGCAGACGTTGACACGTCCCGAATTATCGGCGGTACGAACATTGCATCCCTAACGCCGACCGCGAGGTGTTCGACGGTCTTTACCGGGCAGCTCCGATTACCGACATACCAACAATATAAACATCACGCGTCGCCGGATCCATTCGGCTGGGCTAATTCATGCCCACCCGCATACATCATCCTTCAACAAGTCGCCATCGTCCTCAATTAGCGTGTCGGGCAACACCGCCCTGGTCACCCTTGTTACTCTGCGCTTCCCGGAAATCGCCCATAAAACGGAAACTTCGGGATCGTCACATCACTCACGTACAAAGTGGCTCCGCTGAAGGGCGTCACCTATCTGCAGGCGACGTGGGACGGCCTCGGGGACCTGCATGGAGTCTTCGACGCATGGCAGCGTACGGCTCCGGTCGCCGAAGACCGCCTCGGAACCCAGCTCGAGATCCACAAACCCCAGATCCTGCTGTTCGCGGTTCTCGCCGAAGGATCGCCGGAGGAGGCGAAGGAGTTGCTGGCCCCGATCCTGTCGGTCGGCAACCCCCAGATCTCGGTGCAGGAAGGCAACTGGGGCGACGTATACGCGGGATTCCAGATTCCGACCGAGGACGAACCCGCGAACTGGAAGTTCTTCTCGCAGTTCACCAGAAGGCCGTTCCCGGAGGAAGCGATCGACGTGATCGCCTCGTTCATGCACGACGCCCCGACGGATGACAGCAACTTCTTCACCCAGGCCTTCGGCGGGGCGGCCAGGAGGAGCCCCCGCGGCGGCGCCGCGTTCGCGCATCGCGACGCGATTTTCTACTCCGAGTCCGGCGCCGGCTGGGGGACTCGTGGAGACGAGCCAGGCGTCTGCGACCCGCTCACCCCGCAGGCCCAGGCCTGGATCGCCGAGTTCAGCCAGGCGCTGCGGCCCTACGTGAACGGCGCATACGTCAACGTGCCGAACATCGGGCAGCAGGACTGGGAAATCGCGTACTGGCGAGACAACTTCGAGCGACTGCGCAAGATCAAGGCGAAGTACGACCCGCACAACGTCTTCCAGTACGAGCAGAGCATCCCGCCGGCGTCCTGCTGACCGACCGACTGAGGCCCCTCCCTGATCAGGGAGGGGCCTCAGTCGGTCACGCAGTCGCACACAAGCCTGAAACCGACCTCAGACCCACTCCACCTCAGAGACGATCTGCGAGGCGTCTGCACAGCCCGGCAGCGGCGTCCGGGAGGACACCGACCGCGCCGACGGGCGCGGAGGCGAACCGTCGGCCGCAACCAGCGCAGCAGCCACCTCCGCCTCACTCACCCCGCCAGCGCGTCTACCACCCGAACCGAGTGCCTCGCTCACCTCAGTGCGCGTGACCACTCGCAGCGGGCGTCGGACCAGCGTTCTTGACCGTCAGAGGCAGCAGCTTCTTGCCCGTCGGGCCGATTTGGATGTGCGTGTCCATCTGCGGGCAGACACCGCAGTCGAAGCACGGCGTCCAGCGGCAGTCCTCGACCTCGGTCTCGTCGAGGGAGTCCTGCCAGTCCTCCCAGAGCCAGTCCTTGTCGAGACCGGAGTCGAGATGGTCCCAGGGGAGGACTTCCTCGTAGGTGCGCTCGCGGGTCGTGTACCAGTCGACGTCCACGCCGAAGGCGGGGAGGGTCTTCTGGGCGCAGGCCATCCAGCGGTCGTACGAGAAGTGCTCGCGCCAGCCGTCGAAGCGGCCGCCGTCCTCGTAGACGGCGCGGATGACGGAGCCGATGCGGCGGTCGCCGCGGGAGAGCAGGCCCTCGACGATGCCGGGCTTGCCGTCGTGGTAGCGGAAGCCGATGGAGCGGCCGTACTTCTTGTCGCCGCGGATCTTGTCCCTCAGTTTCTCCAGGCGGGCATCCGTCTCCTCCGCCGAAAGCTGCGGGGCCCACTGGAAGGGGGTGTGGGGCTTCGGGACGAAGCCGCCGATCGACACCGTGCAGCGGATGTCGTTCTGGCCGGAGACCTTGCGGCCCTCGGCGATCACGTTCATCGCCATGTCGGCGATCTGGAGGACGTCCTCGTCGGTCTCCGTCGGCAAGCCGCACATGAAGTACAGCTTCACCTGGCGCCAGCCGTTGCCGTAGGCGGTGGAGACCGTACGGATCAGGTCCTCCTCAGAGACCATCTTGTTGATGACCTTGCGCATGCGCTCGCTGCCGCCCTCCGGCGCGAACGTCAGGCCCGAGCGGCGGCCGTTGCGGGTCAGCTCGTTCGCCAGGTCCACGTTGAAGGCGTCCACGCGGGTGGAGGGGAGGGAGAGGCCGATCTTGTCTTCCTCGTACCTGTCCGCAAGGCCCTTGGCGATGTCGCCGATCTCCGAGTGGTCGGCCGACGACAGCGAAAGGAGGCCCACCTCCTCGAAGCCCGTTGCCTTCAGGCCCTTCTCCACCATGTCGCCGATACCGGTGATCGAGCGCTCGCGCACGGGGCGCGTGATCATGCCCGCCTGGCAGAAGCGGCAGCCGCGCGTGCAGCCGCGGAAGATCTCGACCGACATGCGCTCGTGGACCGTCTCGGCCAGCGGGACCAGTGGCTGCTTGGGGTACGGCCACTCGTCGAGGTCCATGACCGTGTGCTTGGACACGCGCCACGGGACGCCCGACTTGTTCGGGACGACTCGGGCGATACGGCCGTCGGAGAGGTACTCGACGTCGTAGAAGGCCGGGACGTAGATCGAGCCCGTCTTGGCCAGGCGGAAGAGGATCTCTTCGCGACCACCCGGGCGGCCCTCGGCCTTCCAGGCGCGGATGATCTCGGTCATGTCGAGCACGGCCTGCTCGCCGTCGCCGATGATCGCCGCGTCGATGAAGTCGGCGACCGGCTCGGGGTTGAAGGCCGCGTGGCCGCCGGCCAGCACGATCGGGTCGTCGAGCGTACGGTCCTTGGACTCCAGGGGAATCCCGGCCAGGTCGAGCGCCGCCAGCATGTTCGTGTAGCCCAGCTCCGTGGAGAAGGACAGGCCGAAGACGTCGAAGGCCTTCACCGGGCGGTGGCTGTCCACCGTGAACTGGGGAACCCGGTGCTCGCGCATCAGCTCCTCCAGGTCCGGCCACACGCTGTACGTGCGCTCGGCGAGGACGCCCTCGCGCTCGTTGAGTACCTCGTAGAGGATCATGACGCCCTGGTTGGGCAGCCCGACCTCGTACGCGTCGGGGTACATCAGCGCCCAGCGGACATCACAGGTGTCCCAGGGCTTGACCGTGGAGTTGAGCTCTCCGCCGACGTACTGGATCGGCTTCTGCACATGCGGGAGCAGAGCTTCGAGCTGCGGGAAGACCGACACAGCGGATTCGGCAGACATCTCGCGAACCTTCGTGAGCTGACGGGGGTGACCATCTAGCCTAACGCGGCCGGAAGGGCCCGCCGCACCGTCAGACCGCCGCAGCCTTGCCCTCGACCGCTTCCCACTCCTCGGGCAGCTGTGCTTCGACCGCGGCCGCCCGCTGTTCCTCCCGCCCGTACAACACCCCGTACGTGAACGAGCTCTCCCCCGTCGCATGCGCCTGCTCGGCGACTTCGCGCAGGGTGTCTCGGCCCATCACACTGTCCTGGTGCTCGCCGAGCAGGCTCTGCAACGACTTCATCGACTTGACCAGGGACTCGGCGGGCTTGCCCAGCGCGGGGGCCGCCGCCTCCGCCGCGTACCGGGTGCGCTTGGCCTTCTTGCGGGCCTCGTGCATCGCGTGGTCACGGTCGGTGCCGGGCGGCAGGTCGAGGGCCTGTTCCACCAGGGCGGAGACTTTCTTCAAGTCCTTCTCCACGGCTTTGGCGAGCACTTTCTCCGGATCGTGCGTGGCCGCCTTGCGCATCGGCGGTTCCGCGAGAAGCGTGTCGAGCCCGGAGAGCAGGTCCAGGTACCGCTTGCCGTCCAGTACGGCGATCAGCCGGTCCCTGGAGCCGCCGCGGCGGGCGCGGGACCAGGTGTTCACGCGGTCACGGACCGGGCCGACGACCAAGGGGGGCGGCAGCTCGTCGAGCGCCGCCGTGAGCCGCTCGGTGAGCACCTCCTGATCCCGGTCGACGCCCAACTCGCCGGCCAGCCACTTCAGCTCATCGGCGATCGGATCGGTGACGGCACGGTCCATGACCTTGCCGAACGAGCGGAACGTGCTGCGCATCCGCCGGGTGGCGACGCGCATCCGGTGCACGGAGTCCTCCACCTCGAGGCGGACCGCGGGGTCGAGTTCGACTATGGCGTCGCGTTGGGTACGGACGTACGCGAGTACGTGGTCCCCGGCGGTGGTCGCAGGCGGCTCCGCGATCGTCTTGTGCCGCGTCGGGCCGCCGGTCTCCGCCAGTGCCCTGGCCAGCTTGGACGGCGACGTGGACGGGCTCAGCCCGGCCTTGCGGAGCTTCTTCTCGACCTTGTCGAGGAACGCGGGGTCGCCGTCGTCCGCGAGCTCCACCTCGATCTCGGTCCACTCGGCGGTGCCTTCGCCGCCGCTGAGCCGATCGGCGCGGACGCGGTCGAGGCTGACCTCGGCGAGCAGGGCGCCGTCGGCGTCGACGAGGTGGCGGATGTCGCGGGTCGACCGCAGGCGTACGAGGGGGACGAGTTCCGCGTCGCGCACGCGGGAGCGTACGAGGCCCTTCAGCGACTGGGGCAGGTCGTCGGAGAGCGGGGCGTGGATCTCGTCCCGTACGCCCTCGGACACCGGGAGTTTGAGGTGCCAGCCCGCGTCGTCACCGCCGGTGCGGTGGCGGAGGGTGCGGGAGGCGGCGGCGAGTCGCTGGTCGGGGGTGTCGTAGTAGGTGGCGTCGAGCTGGGCCACGCCCTTGTCGATGACACCCGAGACTCCGGACACGCCGGTCAGGTCCGGCAGTCTCGCGTCTTCGCCGGCTGGGGGACCCTCGTACTTTCGCTCGATCTCGCGCTTTGTGTCCGCCATGACCTGAATCTAGTGCGCGCGGGGCCGGGATGGCAGTGCCCGGGCTCTGCGGGACTGCTGGGGAGACCGGTTTTCGCCCCCGCCGCCCCTACCCGTCCCATCCTTCTGGGGCTGCGCCCCAGACCCCCTGGGTTGTTTCTTTTGGTGCGGGCCGGTGGGGGCTTGTCGCGCAGTTCCCCGCGCCCCTGAAGGGGCGCGTAGGGCGGCGGGGGCGCGAAAAAGCCTCCGGCGCCCCCCGAAGGTCTACGCCGACATGGGCCGCTGCACCCTGATCGACTGCAGCAAACCCACCGCCACCCACACCGCGAACATCGACGAGCCGCCGTAGGAGACGAAGGGCAGTGGGAGGCCCGCGACCGGCATGATGCCGAGGGTCATGCCGATGTTCTCGAAGGACTGGAAGGCGAACCAGGCGATGATGCCGGCGGCGACGATCGTGCCGTAGAGCTCGGTGGTCTCGCGGGCGATGCGGCAGGCGCGCCACAGGACCACGCCCAGGAGGACCAGGATCAGGCCCGCGCCCACGAAGCCGAGCTCCTCGCCCGCGACCGTGAAGACGAAGTCCGTCTGCTGCTCGGGGACGAACTGGCCCGTCGTCTGCGAGCCGTGGCCGAGGCCCGTGCCGAAGAGGCCCCCCGAGCCGATGGCGATGCGGGCCTGGTTGGTGTTGTAGCCGACGCCGGCCGGGTCGAGGTCGGGGTTGGCGAAGGCGGCGAAGCGGTTGATCTGGTACTCGTCCAGAATGTGGAGCTGCCAGATGGCGATCGCGCCCAGAGCGCCTGTGCCGAGCAGGCCGAAGACCCAGCGGTTGGAGGCCCCCGACGCCAGGAGTACGCCCAGGATGATGATGACCATGACCATGACCGAGCCGAGGTCGGGCATGAGCAGCACGATCATGATCGGGACGGCGGCCAGGCCGAGGGACTGCAGCACCGTGCGGTGATCCGGGTACTGCTTGTCACCTGCGTCGACTCTCGCTGCCAGCAGCATGGCCATGCCGAGGATGATCGTGATCTTCACGAACTCCGACGGCTGCAGGGAAAAGCCGCCGCCCAGGACGATCCAGGCGTGCGCGCCGTTGACCGTCGCGCCCAGCGGGGTCAGCACCAGCAGGATCAGGAAGACCGAGAGGCCGTACAGGATCGGCACGGCCGTGCGCAGGGTGCGGTGGCCGAGCCAGATCGTGCCGATCATCAGGCCGAAGCCGATGCCGGTGTTCATGAGATGGCGGATGAGGAAGTAGTACGGATCGCCCTGGTTGATCTCGGTGCGGTTGCGGGTCGCCGAGTAGACGAGCGCCGAACCGATCATCGAGAGCGCGATGGCCGAGAGGAGTATCGGCCAGTCGAGGCGGCGGGCGAGCGAGTCGCGGGCGAACAGGCGGGTCCAGCCCGCGCGCTCGGGTCCGTACCCGGAGACGGAGAAGTTGTTCGCTCCGGTCATGTCAGGATCCTCATCCCCCGCCTCTTCTTCGGGCGGGCCGTGCGCCTTCGGGTGTCGCGGTTGCTCCCGCTGGGCGAGGGCGTGGTGCCCGCGGGCGACTGCTGGTCGGTGGTACCGGAGTCGTCGGTCTTGCTGGCCTGCAGGTCCTTGACCGGGTCCTTGGAGATCGCCGGGGCGTCGATCGAACCGTCCGTCTGGATTTTCGGCAGGCCCTTCTGCGGGGTGGGGAGAAGGGCCTTCGACTTGTCGATGGAGCCGTCGGCGCCGACGCCGTACAGGGCGCTGTAGATGTTGCGCACGGCTTCACCCGAGGCACCCGAACCCGTACCGGCCTGGGCGATCGTCATGATGACGGTGTAGTCCTTGGAGTACGTGGCCAGCCAGGACGTGGTCTGCTTGCCGTAGACCTCGGCCGTACCGGTCTTGGCGTGCAAGGGGATCTGGTTCTGCGGCCAGCCGCCGAACTTCCAGGCGGCGGTACCGCGCGTGACGACGCCGGCGAAGGCATCGTCCATGCCCTTGATGGTCGTCTTGTTGACCGGCAGTTTGCCCTTCGCCTTCGGCTTGATCTCCTGGACGCTCTTTCCGTCGGCGCTGACGATCGCCTTGCCGATGGTCGGGGTGTACATGGTGCCGCCGTTGGCGACGGCGCCGTAGATCACGGCCTCCTGGATCGGAGTGACGAGCGTGTCGCCCTGGCCGATCGAGTAGTTGATCTCGTCACCCTCGCGCATCTTGTTGCCTTCGAGGCAGTTCTCGTACGCGATCTTCTCGACGTAGGAGCCGTTCTTCTTGCCGGTCTTGCACCAGGCGTCCTTGTTGGCCTTCCAGTAGCTCTCCTTCCACTGGCGGTCGGGGATGCGGCCGGTGACCTCGTTGGGCAGGTCGATGCCGGTCTCCTTGCCGAGGCCGAACTGGTGGGCGGCCTTGAAGAAGTAGTCCTTGGGCTGGCCCTTCTTCGGGTTGATGCCGCCGTCCTTCTTCCACTCCCGGTCGGCCAGGCCGTAGAAAACGGTGTCGCAGGAGACCTCGAGGGCGCGGCCGAGCGAGATGGGGCCGAAGCTCTCACCCTCGAAGTTCTTGAAGACCTGGCCGCCGACCGAGTACGAGCTGGTGCACGGATAGCCGCCGTCCCACTCATAGCCGGCCTCGACCGCGGCGGCCGTGGAGACCACCTTGAAGGTCGAACCGGGCGCGGCCTGACCCTGTATGGCCCTGTTGAGCAGCGGGTAGTCGGAGTTCTTGCCGGTGAGCGCCTTGTAGTCCTTGGCTGAGATGCCGCCGACCCAGACGTTCGGGTCGTAGGTCGGGGCGGACGCCATGGCGACGATCCGGCCGGTCTTGGCCTCCATCACCACGACAGCGCCGGAGTCGGCCTTGTAGTACTCACTGGTGATCTTGTCGTACTGCTGGCGGGCCTTCTTCATCGCCTCGTTCAGCTCGTACTCGGCGACCCGCTGGACCCGGGAGTCGATGCTGGTGACCAGGTTCGAGCCGGGCTCGGCTGCGTCGCTCTCGGCCTTGCCGATGACCCGGCCGAGGTTGTCGACCTCGTAGCGGGTGACGCCGGCCTTGCCGCGCAGTTCCTTGTCGTACGCGCGCTCCAGGCCGTTGCGGCCGACCTGGTCGGAGCGGAGGTAGGGCGAGTTGCTGTCCTTGGCCTTGGTGATCTCGTCGTCGGTGACGGGCGAGAGGTAGCCGAGGACCTGCGCGGTGTTGGACTTGCCGGGAGCGGCGTAGCGGCGTACGGCCTCCGGCTCGGCGGTGATGCCGGGGAAGTCCTCGGAGCGCTCGCGGATCTGCAGGGCCTGCTGGGTGGTCGCCTCGTCGGTGATGGGGATCGGCTGGTACGGCGAGCCGTTCCAGCAGGGCTGCGGCGTCTTGGCGTCGCAGAGGCGCACCTTCTCCATGACCTCCTGGGGCTTCATGCCCAGGACCCCGGCGAGCTTGGTGAGGACGGCCTTGCCGTCGTCCTTCATCTTCAGCAGGTCGGTACGGGAGGCGGAGACCACGAGCCGGGTCTCGTTGTCGGCGATCGGCACACCGCGCGCGTCGAGGATCGAGCCGCGCACGGCGGGCTGCACGACCTGCTGGACGTGGTTGCCGGAGGCTTCCTTGGCGTACTCGTCGCCGTTGCGGATCTGGAGATACCAGAGGCGTCCGCCGAGGGTGCCGAGGAGGGAGAGTACGAGAATCTGGATGACGACGAGTCGGATCTGGACCCGTGGGGTCCGACCGGTCTCGGGGATGTTGGTCACTGCTGTTGCCTCCCCCTCTCAGTGTGTGTACGAGACATACGAGTACACGGTGAACCTGTGTGCGGCGACTCTGCGGTCGGCCAACTTCCGTGACACGAGCGGCGCTTGAGATCCGCTCACGGCTGCCCTCGCACCTGTGCGCGCAACCGCACTCGCAGTTGTCCTCATCGCCGTCCTCACCCCTGTCCTCACAGCCGCTTGACCCCCTTGATGCGTCCCGCGCGGGCGACGCGCGCCTTGGCGGCCTTCACCCGCAGCCCGCCGCGCTGTCTGCCGATGCGCAGTCCGGTGCCGGACGACAGCCAGCCCACGGAGACGTCGGCGGCCTTGGCGGACCCGCTGGTCTCGGCGAGCGGATTGTTCTCGGCGCGCCGGGCCAGGGCCATCAGTGCCGGGACGACGAACGGCGCGAGCAGCAGGTCGTACAGGGCGGCCGTGAACAGCAGGCTGCCGAGGCCGACATGGCGGGCGGCGGTGTCGCCGACGAGGGCGCCGACACCGGCGTACAGCAGCGTGGAGCCGACCGCGGCGGCGACGACCACGGCCATCGGGCCGGTCGCGGACTTGAGCTGGCCGTTCTCCGGCTTCACCAGTCCGGCGAAGTAGCCGATGACGCACAGTACGAGGGCGTAGCGCCCGGCGGCGTGGTCGGCGGGTGGGGCGAGGTCGGCGAGCAGGCCCGCGCCGAAGCCGATGAGGGCGCCGCCGACATGGCCGTAGACCATGGCCAGGGCCAGCACGGTCAGCAGCACCAGGTCCGGGACGGCGCCCGGGAGGTGGAGTCGGGCGAGCACGCTCACCTGGATCACCAGGGCGACGACCACCAGGGTGGCGGAGAGCAGCATCCGGTTGAAACGCATGGGATTCGGCTCCTCCTGCTACTGCTGCTGGTCGTCGACGGACACGGACTCCGAGGGGGTGATCGTCACGGTCACCGTCGGTGTGGGCGTCGGCTTGGGTTTCGGCGGCAGCACGGTGTCGCGCGGGTCCTTACCGGGTGCTTGGACGACGACACCGACGATGTCGAGCTTGGTGAACGACACGAACGGCTTGACGTAGATCGTGCGGGTCAGGCCACTGCTGGAGGGGTCCACACGGGACACCGCACCGACCGGGACGCCGGGCACGAACGGCTTGTCGGCCTGCGAGCCGAAGGTGACCAGACGGTCACCTTTGTTGATCTTCGCCTTGCCGTTGAGCAGTTCCACCCGCAGCGGGCGGTCGCCCTGTCCGGAGGCGAAGCCGAGTTCGTCGCTCGATTCCATCCGCGTACCTACGGTGAAATCGGGGTCGTTGGCGAGCAGCACGGTGGCCGTGTTCGGCCCCACGGTGGTGATCCGGCCGACCAGGCCGTCCCCGTTCAGCACGGTCATGTCGCGCTTGATGCCGTCGTTGGCGCCGACGTCGATGGTCACGGTCCAGGAGAAGCCCTGGGCCGCCCCTATGGCGATGACCTCGCCGCCCTTGATGCCGTATTGGCCCTCGGCCGCCACGTTGATCATCTTGTTGAGTTGCCTGAGGCGGCTGCGGTTGCGGTCGTCGCTGCCGAGCTTCGCCTTCAACGCGGCGTTGTCGTGCTCGAGTTGGGCGATGCGGTCGTGCCGACCGCCCGAGTCGCGAACCGCTGAGATCGCATTGCCGACGGGATCGACCGCGGACGACACCCCGTTCTCGATCGGACCGAAGACCGTCGCGGCGGCCTGGCGGGCACCGTCGACCGGTGAGTCCTGCCCACCGCGGATGTCCACCGTGATCAGTGCGAACGCGATGGCGATCAGCAGCACCAGGAGCAGCCGGCTCTCTCGTGTGTCCCTCACGTGCGGCGGCCGTGCCTTCCTCATTGGATTGGGTCAACAGGGGCGCACCCCGGGCAGAAGCATGCCCCTGGGTGTGATGAGGCTGTTATGGGGGGCTGTTGTACGTGGCTGGTGTGGGGGGCCGTTGTGGGGCTGGTGTGGGGGCTGTTATGGGTGAGCTTATGACTCTATGTCGGAGGAGTTTATGTCTCCATACCAACGATCCGCCGTACGAGAAGGGGTCATCTCGTACGGCGGAATCGAAGTATTAATTCATCTGCGCGGCTGGGCGTCCAGGACCTGCTGGAGCGCCTCGAACTCCTCGACGCACTTGCCGGAGCCGAGCGCCACGCTGTCCAGCGGGTCCTCGGCGATGTGGATCGGCATACCGGTCTCGCGGCGCAGCCGCTCGTCGAGCCCGCGCAACAGGGCGCCACCGCCGGTCAGAACGATTCCGCGGTCCATCACGTCGCCGGACAGCTCCGGCGGACACTTGTCGAGGGTCGTCTTCACGGCGTCGACGATGGCGTTGACGGGTTCCTCGATCGCCTTGCGCACTTCGGCGGCCGAGATGACCACGGTCTTGGGCAGCCCGGAGACGAGATCCCGGCCGCGGATTTCGGTGTGTTCGTCATTGTCGAGGTCGTACGCCGAACCGATCGTGATCTTGATCTGCTCGGCGGTCCGCTCACCCAGAAGAAGGCTGTACTCCTTCTTGATGTGCTGGATGATCGCGTTGTCCAGCTCGTCGCCCGCGACGCGGATGGACTGGGCGGTGACGATGCCGCCGAGCGAGATGACCGCGACCTCCGTGGTGCCGCCGCCGATGTCCACCACCATGTTGCCCGTTGCCTCGTGGACCGGCAGGCCGGAACCGATGGCCGCGGCCATGGGCTCCTCGATGATGTGCACTTGGCGGGCGCCGGCCTGGGACGACGCCTCGATGACGGCGCGGCGCTCGACACCCGTGATGCCCGAGGGCACACAGACGACGACACGGGGGCGGGCGAGGTAGCGCCGCTTGTGGATCTTCAGAATGAAGTAGCGGAGCATACGCTCGGTGATCTCGAAGTCGGCGATGACACCGTCCTTCAGCGGGCGCACGGCAACGATGTTGCCCGGCGTCCGCCCGATCATCTTCTTCGCCTCCGCGCCGACCGCGAGGATGCCACCGGTATTGGTGTTGATCGCGACGACGGACGGTTCGTTGAGTACGATCCCGCGACCCCTGACGTACACCAGCGTGTTGGCGGTCCCGAGGTCGACAGCCATGTCACGGCCGATGAACGACATTGAGTTCCCCATCAGGATTCGTCTGGCCTTCCCAAGTGGAGCTTTGACGGCTTTTTAGGACGGCGAGTTGGGTGCAGTGACGTGAAGGCTTCCATCGTAGACGCGCCTGCCCGAACACTGCGCGAGGGTCTTCGCCATTGTCAGCAGATGACGGGCCGCCCCGCTTGTGGAGACGGTCCATCGGGGGAACGCGTTCCCCCGATCGGCACGCATATGCCACGGGACGACCGAAAAACATTCGGCCGTCCCAGGTCAGGCATACGAGTGACGTGACGATCCCTCAGAAAAATGTTGGAAAATTGATCTCCGCGTGATGTCCGCGCGGCGCTTCGGAGGACACTCGTGCGGTGCTTCGGACGATGTCCGGAGGGTGCTCAGACGCGGCCGGGGAAGAAGATCTTCAGCTCGCGCTCGGCGGACTCCTCGGAGTCGGAGGCGTGGATCAGGTTCTCGCGGACGATCACACCGTAGTCGCCCCGGATGGAGCCGGGGGCGGCCGCGATCGGGTCCGTGGGACCCGCCAGCGCCCTGAGTCCCTCGATCACGCGCTCGCCCTCGACGACCAGCGCCACGACGGGCCCGGACGCCATGAACTCCACCAGCGGCTCGTAGAAGGGCTTGCCCTTGTGCTCGCCGTAGTGCTGCTCCAGCGTGTCCTGGTCCAGCGTCCGCAGCTCCAGCGCGGTGATCTGCCAGCCGGCCTTGCGCTCGATACGGCTGATGATCTCGCCGGTCAGGCCGCGACGGACGGCGTCGGGCTTGAGGAGGACAAGGGTGCGCTGGCTCACGGGGTGGCTCCTTCAGGTCACAAGTGTGCGGGTCACCGAGGCTACAGGGCGTAGCTGGGTGCCCTTTCAGCCCGTCCGGCGTTTGACTTCCAGCCCGTCCGGCGTTTGAGGACGAGGCCGTCGAGGCCGATGCGGGGGTCTGGGGGCGGCAGCCCCCAGGGACGGGACGGGTAGGGGCGGAGGGGGCGAACAAAACCCGACGGCCACCCCTACGCCGGGTTACCCCCGGCCTCGACCGGCGTGGCCGCCGACGCCTGCGTCTCGGCCTGCGCCTGCGCCGCAAACCTCGCCTTCGCCTCGTCGATCTTCCGCCCGTAGTGCACCGACGCCCACCACAGCGCTGCGAAGATCGCCCCCAGGAAGAACATCGACGGCACCACGAACCCACTCGCGATCAGCGCGATCTGCAGCGCCCAACCGAGCTGGACGCCCCCGGGCCGCGTGATCATGCCGCACAGCAGCACGCTCACCGCCATGACGACCCCGCAGACCGTCCACACCGTGGACGTCGAAAGGTCGGGATCCTTCATCGCGACGAGCCCGGCGAAACCGATGACGAAGAACTCGCCGATCAGCGTGGAAGCACAGAGCGTACGCACAGTGGTCAGCCCCTCCCCAGGAGCAGTCGGGCCTCGCCGACGGTGATGACGGAACCGGTGACCAGCACGCCCCCGCCCGCGTACTCGCCCTCCTCCTCGGCGAGCGTGATCGCGGCCTCCAGTGCGTCGTCGAGCCGCGGTTCGACCTGCACCCGGTCCTCGCCGAAGACCTCCACGGCGATCCCGGCCAGCTCGTCCGCGTCCATCGCGCGATGACTGGAGTTCTGCGTGACGACGACCTCGGCGAAGATCGGCTCGAAGGCTTCGAGCAGCCCTCGTACGTTCTTGTCGCCGCTCGCGCCCACGACCCCGATCAACCGGCTGAAGTCGAAGACCTCGCTGACGGCCTCGGCGGTGGCGCGGGCGCCCGCCGGATTGTGCGCGGCGTCCACGACGACGGTCGGCGAGCGGCGTACGACCTCCAGGCGGCCCGGCGAGGTCACCGAGGCGAAGGCCTTGCGGACGGTGTCGATGTCGAGCCGCTGGGCGTGCGCGGAACCGATGCCGAAGAACGCCTCGACGGCGGCGAGCGCCACGGCGGCGTTGTGCGCCTGGTAGGCGCCGTGCAGCGGCAGGAAGATCTCTTCGTACTCGCCGCCGAGTCCGCGCAGCGTCACCAACTGCCCGCCCACGGCGACCTGTCGCGCGACCACCCCGAACTCCAGGCCCTCCCGGGCCACGGTCGCGTCGACCTCGACGGCCTTCTTCAGCAGTACCTGGGCCGCGTCCACCGGCTGCTGCGCCAGGATCACGGTGGCGTCCTGCTTGACGATGCCGGCCTTCTCCGTGGCGATCTCGCCGTGCGTCTCGCCGAGCCGGTCGGTGTGGTCGAGATCGATGGGCGTGATGACGGCGACGTCCCCGTCGATGACGTTGGTGGCGTCCCAGCTGCCGCCCATGCCGACCTCGACGACGGCGACATCGACGGGGGCGTCCGCGAAGGCCGCGTAGGCCATGCCCGTCAGCACCTCGAAGAACGACAGCCGGTACTCCTGCTGACCGTCGATCATCTCCACATACGGCTTGATGTCGTTGTACGTCTCGATGAACCGCTCGGCGGAGATCGGTGCGCCGTCGAGGCTGATCCGCTCGGTGATCGACTGCACATGGGGGCTGGTGTAGCGGCCGGTGCGCAGGTCGAAGGCGCCCAGCAGGGCCTCGATCATGCGGGCGGTGGAGGTCTTGCCGTTCGTGCCCGTGATGTGGATCGAGGGGTACGCGCGCTGCGGCTCCCCGAGAACGTCCACCAGCGCGGCGATGCGGCTGACCGACGGCTCCAGCTTGGTCTCGCCCCAGCGGGTCGCCAGCTCCGCCTCGACCTCGCGCAGCGCCTTGTCGACCTCGGGGTCGGCCGGACGGGCGGGGACGTCGGCCTGCCGGCCGTCGGTGCCCTGCGTGCGCAGGGTGCGGCTGCCGGCCTCGATCACCGCGAGATCGGGGTCGCGGTCGGTCTCGGCCGCGACGATCTCGTCGAAGAGGCCGAGCGAATCGCGCGGCTCCGGCTCGTCTGACTCGCTGCTGTCGTGCGGGGGGAGGTCACTCACGAGGCCAGTCTACGGAGCCGCCGCTGTGTCTGGGCGTGTGGGGGTTTCGCCCCCTCCGCCCCTGCCCGTCCCGTACCTGCGGCTGCGCCCCAGACCCCCTTGGGCCGCCTGTTGACCGCGGGCGGTGGGAGCCACCTTTTGTATGCAATGGGGTGATGGGCGCCGCCCGACCATCGCCCGCGTGACCGTGGAACCGCACTGCCACCGACACAGTCGTATGACCGACAAGGTCGTACGACGGACGAAGGCCCCCGGAACCATGGAGGTTCCGGGGGCCTTCGCGCACGTACGACCGGCGGCTACGCCTCCGGCAGGCGGTCCAGTTGCGCCTTGATGCGGGCGATGTCCTCGTCCGCCTTGGCGAGCCGCGTGCGGATCTTCTCCACGACGTGGTCCGGGGCCTTGGCGAGGAACGCCTCGTTGCCGAGCTTGGCGTTCGCCTGGGCCTTCTCCTTCTCGGCGGCGGCGAGGTCCTTGGCGAGGCGCTTGCGCTCCGCGGCGACGTCGATCGTCCCGGAGAGGTCGAGCGCGACCGTGGCACCCGCGACCGGCAGCGTCGCCGTGGCCGAGAAGCTCTCGCCCTCCGGCTGGAGGCGCAGCAGCTGGCGGATGGCCGCCTCGTGCGGGGCCAGCGCGGTGCCGTCGAGGGCCAGCCGGGCCGGGACGCGCTGGCCGGGCTGGAGGCCCTGGTCGGCACGGAAGCGGCGGACCTCCGTGATGACCTGCTGAAGCGTCTCGATCTCCCGCTCGGCGCCGGCGTCGCGGAAGCCGCTGTCCTTGGGCCACTCGGCGATGACGATCGACTCGCCACCGGTGAGCGTGGTCCAGAGGGTCTCCGTGACGAACGGGACGACCGGGTGGAGGAGACGCAGCGTCACGTCCAGGACCTCGCCGAGGACCCGGCCGGAGACCCTCGCGGGCTCGCCGCCGCCCATGAACGTCGTCTTGGACAGCTCGACGTACCAGTCGAAGACCTCGTCCCACGCGAAGTGGAACAGGGCATCGGACAGCTTCGCGAACTGGAAGTCGTCGTACAGGGCGTCGACCTCGGCGACCACCGAGTTGAGGCGGGACAGGATCCAGCGGTCGGTGGCCGACATCTGCTCGGGCGAGGGCAGCGGGCCCTCGACCGTGGCGCCGTTCATCAGCGCGAAGCGCGTGGCGTTCCAGATCTTGTTGGCGAAGTTGCGCGAGCCCTGGACCCAGTCTTCGCCGATCGGGACGTCGACGCCGGGGTTGGCGCCGCGGGCGAGAGTGAAGCGCAGGGCGTCGCTGCCGTACTTGTCCATCCAGTCCAGCGGGTTGACCGCGTTGCCGAAGGACTTCGACATCTTCTTGCCGAACTGGTCGCGGACCATGCCGTGCAGGGCGATGGTGTGGAACGGCGGGGTGCCGTCCATCGCGTACAGGCCGAACATCATCATCCGGGCGACCCAGAAGAAGAGGATGTCGTAGCCGGTGACCAGGACGGAGTTCGGGTAGAACTTCGCGAGGCTCTCGGTCTGTTCGGGCCAGCCGAGGGTCGAGAAGGGCCACAGGCCGGAGGAGAACCAGGTGTCGAGGACGTCGGTGTCCTGACGCCAGCCCTCGCCGGTCGGCGCCTCGTCGTCGGGACCGACGCAGACGACCTCGCCGTTCGGGCCGTACCAGACCGGAATCCGGTGCCCCCACCACAACTGCCGTGAGATGCACCAGTCGTGGAGGTTGTCGACCCAGTCGAAGTACCGCTTCTCCATCTCCTGCGGATGGATCTTGACCTTGCCCTCGCGGACCGCGTCACCGGCGGCCTTGGCCAGGGGGCCGACCTTGACCCACCACTGCATGGAGAGGCGGGGCTCGATCGTCGTCTTGCAGCGCGAGCAGTGGCCGACGCTGTGGACGTAGGGCCGCTTCTCGGCGACGATCCGGCCCTCGGCGCGCAGCGCGGCGACGATGGCCGAGCGGGCCTCGAGGCGGTCCAGGCCTTGGAAGGGGCCGTGGGCGGTGATGACGGCGTGCTCGTCCATCACCGCGATGGCGGGCAGGTCGTGGCGCTGACCGATCTCGAAGTCGTTCGGGTCGTGGGCCGGGGTGACCTTGACGGCGCCGGTGCCGAACTCGGGGTCGACGTGCTCGTCGGCGACGACCGGGATGGAGCGGTCGGTCAGCGGCAGCCTGATGAGCTTGCCGACCAGGTGCTTGTACCGCTCGTCCTCGGGGTGAACGGCGACAGCCGTGTCACCGAGCATGGTCTCCGCACGGGTGGTGGCGACGACGATGGTGTCGTCCCCCTCGCCGTACTTCATCGAGACGAGCTCGCCGTCGTCGTCCTGGTACTCGACCTCGATGTCCGAGATGGCGGTCAGGCAGCGCGGACACCAGTTGATGATGCGCTCGGCGCGGTAGATCAGCTCGTCGTCGTAGAGCCTCTTGAAGATGGTCTGGACGGCCTGGGAGAGCCCTTCGTCCATGGTGAAGCGCTCACGCGACCAGGCGACGCCGTCACCGAGGCGCCGCATCTGCCCGGAGATCTGCCCACCGGACTCGGCCTTCCACTGCCACACACGCTCGACGAAGGCCTCACGGCCCAGGTCGTGGCGGGACTTGCCCTCCTTGCCGAGCTCCCGCTCGACGACGTTCTGCGTGGCGATGCCGGCGTGGTCCATGCCCGGCTGCCACAGCGTCTCGTAGCCCTGCATGCGCTTGCGGCGCGTGAGGGCGTCGATGAGGGTGTGCTCGAAGGCGTGCCCGAGGTGCAGGCTGCCCGTGACGTTCGGCGGCGGGATGACGACGGTGTATGGAGGCT
Source organism: Streptomyces sp. NPDC050564 (assembly GCF_044457265.1). Lineage (NCBI taxonomy): Bacteria > Bacillati > Actinomycetota > Actinomycetes > Kitasatosporales > Streptomycetaceae > Streptomyces > Streptomyces sp. NPDC050564. Next base: position 533,633 of record NZ_JBITGS010000001.1, read on the forward strand.
TGTCACTCTTCGCGTCGGCCTCGAAGTAACCCCGCTCTACCCAGCGCTCGTACAGCGGCCCCTCTACGTCGGCCGGCGCGTACTGGGTCGGCAGTTCGGTGTTGGGCGCTGGTGGCTGCTGATGAGCGTTCTCGGTCACAGGCTCAGTTTAGGGGTGTCACGGGGCAGTCCCGAAACGCGATTCTTTGGTAACGGTGCCGCCCCCGGGGACTTGGCCGCGTGACCTGTGCGCCAGGATGTTGGGAACACATAAGTATCTGGAGGGGAACCCAGTAATGAGCTACAACCAGCCGGGCCCGTACGGCGGGCAGCCCCAGCAGCCCGGACCGTACGGTCAGCCGGGCCCCTACGGCCAGCAGCCGCAGGCCCCCCAGCCCGGCTACGGCTACCCGCAGCAGGCTCCCCCCGCGCAGCCCGGGTACGGCTACCCCCAGCAGGCTCCCCAGGGCGTCCCCCCGCAGACTCCCCCGTACGGCCAGCAGCCTCCCTACGGCCAGCAGCCCTACGGCGCCGTGCCGCAGCCGCCCGCCCCGAGCGGCGGCAAGAAGAAGACGGGCCTGATCATCGGCGCCGTCGCCGTCGTGGCGGCGATCGCGGTGGGGGCGTACTTCGTGATCGGCGGGGGCGGGGGCGGCTCGAGCGTCGCCGACGACGGCGCCCACAAGCTGACAACTCCGGCCAAGGTGCTCAGCGGCGAGTACACGAAGGGCGAGAGTGACAGCGACACGATGTCCAAGAGCGACATCGAGGACGCCAAGAAGTGGGGTGTGCAGAACCCCAAGGACGTCAGCGCCCAGTACCAGTCCGGCGACAAGAGCAATCCGCTGGCGCAGAAGGTGCTGCAGTTCAGCGGTGTCTACGGCACCATCGAGGACCCGGAGAAGGTCGTCGACGCCATGTACGCGCACATGAAGACCGAGGCCTCCAAGGACGACAGCGAAGGCACGCCCGTCGGCAGCCCGCAGAAGTTCGACTTGGACGGCGCCGTCCTCAAATGCCAGGCCGTGAAGATCAAGAACGACGATGCGTCGTCGAGCAGCGCCGCCTCCGGTCCCAAGGAGTTCACCGTGCCGACCTGCATCTGGGGTGACCACAGCACCATCGGCCTGGTGATCGCCACTGACGTGGCGAGCATGATGGCCGGCAAGAGTGGGTCCCTGTCGGACACCGCGGACATGGCGGGCAAGCTCCGCAAGGACGTGCGCGTCAAGATCTGACGACTGCACGGCAATTGACGCCAAGGGCGCCCGGTGAGTCCCGCCGGGCGCCCTTGGCCATGACCGGCCCGACCTCAAGCGCGGACGCAGGCCCTATAAGCGTGTATCCCGCGCACGCCTATGTCCGTGAGGGGGTTGTAGCAGGCAGGGTTGGGCACCTTGCCGTCGCCGAGGGGGCCGTTGTACGCCGGGTGACTGCAAGCCTCCTTCACCTTGGGCCCGATCTGGTAAAGCCCCAGGTTTCCGAGGTAGTTCACGCATGTGCTCCGTGCCGCGTGTGCTGCCGTGGCCGTAACCACCGGCGTGACGGCTGCCGCGGCAACCACGGACACGGCCGCCAGCGCGCGCCTCATCTTCATGTCTGTCCCTCCCGTTTCACTTGCCGCGAGGTGGTCGGCCTCGCGGCGATCAAGAAGATCACCGACGCGGGTGTCGCACAAGTGACCGACCTCAACGTGGCTTGATCCGGGCATGGATCGACGGAGGGGGCGTCCAGCGAAATCCGCTGGGCGCCCCCTCCGTCGTACTGGAACCGGCTATGCCGTCTTCTGCTCCCCCGGACCCCGTCCGCGGGCGTCCCGCGGGATCAGTGTCGGGTTCACGTTCGAGTGGACGACGTCCGCGGTGATGACGACGCGGGCCACGTCCTTGCGGGACGGGACCTCGTACATCACCGACATCAGGACCTCTTCCATGATGGCGCGGAGCCCTCGGGCGCCGGTCTGCCTCAGGATGGCCTGGTCGGCGATGGCTTCGAGGGCCTCGCGCTCGAAGTCCAGTTCCACACCGTCGAGTTCGAAGAGGCGCTGGTACTGCTTCACCAGGGCGTTGCGGGGCTCCACCAGGATCTGGAGGAGGGCCTCGCGGTCCAGGTTGTGGACCGAGGTGATGACCGGGAGGCGGCCGATGAACTCGGGGATCATGCCGAACTTGACCAGGTCCTCGGGCATGACGTCCTCGAACTGGTCCTTCGACTCCAGCTCGCGCTTCGAGCGGATCGTCGCACCGAAGCCGATCCCCTTCGCCCCGGCACGGGACTCGATGAGCTTCTCCAGGCCAGCGAAGGCGCCGCCCACGATGAACAGGACGTTCGTCGTGTCGATCTGGATGAATTCCTGGTGGGGGTGCTTGCGGCCGCCCTGGGGCGGGACTGACGCCGTCGTGCCTTCGAGGATCTTGAGGAGGGCCTGCTGCACGCCCTCGCCGGACACGTCTCGCGTGATCGACGGGTTCTCGCTCTTACGAGCCACCTTGTCGATCTCGTCGATGTAGATGATGCCCGTCTCGGCCTTCTTGACGTCGTAGTCGGCCGCCTGGATGAGCTTCAGAAGGATGTTCTCGACGTCCTCGCCGACATACCCCGCCTCCGTCAGCGCCGTCGCGTCGGCGATGGCGAACGGAACGTTGAGCATGCGCGCCAGGGTCTGGGCGAGCAGTGTCTTGCCGGAGCCCGTGGGGCCCAGCAGCAGGATGTTCGACTTCGCCAACTCGATGGCGTCATCGCGGTTCTGGCCCGTGCTGTTCTCGCCGGCCTGGACCCGCTTGTAGTGGTTGTACACCGCGACCGAGAGAGCTTTCTTGGCCGACTCCTGGCCGACCACGTACCCCTCGAGGAACTCGTAGATCTCGCGAGGCTTCGGGAGCTCCTCCCATCGGACCTCGCTCGTCTCCGCGAGCTCTTCCTCGATGATCTCGTTGCAGAGATCGATGCACTCGTCGCAGATGTACACACCGGGGCCTGCGATGAGCTTCTTGACCTGCTTCTGGCTCTTGCCACAGAACGAGCACTTGAGCAGATCGCCGCCGTCACCGATGCGTGCCACGGTGTGCTTCCCCTTCGCCTGGGAGACGCCTAGGTCCAGCGGCTCCTGGTGCTGCCTTATGTCCGACGGTACCTTGCCGAGCCCCCCGTTCGGGCCCCCCTTGGCGTGGTTCACTTTGTCGTGAACCACGCCAAGGAGCGGCAGACGATACAGCGATACGTCAGACGACCGCGGAATTGTTCATCTTGCGGGTGGAGATGATCTGGTCGATCAGGCCGTACGCCAGCGCGTCCTCAGCGGTGAGGATCTTGTCGCGCTCGATGTCCTCGCGGATCTTCTCGATCGGCGTGGTCGAGTGCTTGGCCAGCATCTCTTCCAGCTGCGCACGCATCCGGAGGATCTCGTTCGCGGCGATTTCGAGGTCCGAGACCTGGCCGCGGCCGGTCTCGCTGTAGGGCTGGTGGATCAGCACACGCGCGTTCGGAAGCGCCATGCGCTTGCCCGGCGTACCGGCGGCCAGCAGGATCGCGGCGGCCGAGGCCGCCTGTCCCATGCAGACCGTCTGAATGTCGGGCTTCACGAACTGCATCGTGTCGTAGATGGCAGTGAGCGCCGTGAAGGAACCACCGGGGCTGTTGATGTAGACCGAGATGTCACGGTCGGGGTCCATCGACTCCAGGCACAGCAGCTGCGCCATGACGTCGTTGGCGGAGGCGTCGTCGATCTGCACGCCGAGGAAGATCACGCGCTCCTCGAAGAGCTTCGCGTACGGGTCGTACTCACGCACGCCCTGCGAGGTGCGCTCGACGAAGCGCGGGATGACGTAGCGGGACTCCGCGCGAGGACCGGTGTACTCGGCCTGCGTGCGGGCGTAGAGGCCGCTGCCGGGGAAGTCGTTCACTGTGTCTCCTGAAGAGCCTGATAAGGGCTGAGGCGGTCGGCTGGGGGCGCTGGACGGCTCGCGGCCGCCTGGGGGCGGTGGAACCGGCCTGCGCCGCCCTGGAGGGCGCTGAGGGGCTTACGCCGCCCCGGTGCCGCCGCCGCCCGGCATACCGGCAGCGGTGGGCATGATGTCGTCGATGAGGCCGTACTCCTTGGCCTCGATCGGGTCGAACCAGCGGTCGCGGTCCGAGTCGATGGTGACCTGCTCCACCGTCTGGCCGGTGTGGAAGGCGGTCAGCTCCGCCATCCGCTTCTTGGTGTGCAGCAGCCGCTCGGCGTGGATCTTGATGTCCGACGCGGAGCCGGCGAGGCCGGCCGAGGGCTGGTGGATCAGGATCTCGGCGTTCGGCAGTGCGAAGCGCTTGCCGGGGGTACCGGCGCTGAGCAGGAACTGGCCCATCGAGGCCGCCATGCCCATGGCGATGGTCACCACGTCGTTCTTGATGTACTGCATGGTGTCGTAGATCGCCATGCCGGCCGTGATCGATCCGCCGGGGCTGTTGATGTAGAGGTAGATGTCCTTGTCCGGGTCGGAGGCAAGGAGCAGCAACTGCGCGGTGATCTTGTTGGCGATGTCGTCGTCCACCGGCTGGCCGAGGAAGATGATCCGCTCGTTGAGCAGCCGGTTGTAGACCTGGTCGCCGAGGCCACCACCGATGGAAGGCTCGCCGGCGGCGGAGGGCATCAGATTCGTCACGTATCCACCTGCTCGTCTTACGACGGCGCCGGGCCGTCTCACGTCGTCTGCTGGGGGCGTGGGACCCCGGTCCAACACCGCTCGGGGCGGCTTCGGGGACTCCCCTGCCCTCGTATTCATGGACCCTAACGCGCTGGTCCCTCCGGTGAATCCCGCAGAAGGAACTGTTCGCTGTGAGCGCAGGTCGGGCGGCACGCCCGGGGCGCCTCGAAGGAGCGCGGGAACTGCGCGATCAGCCCACTACAAGCCGCACCCGCCACCACAAGCCGCACCTGCCGATGCCCTGGGCACGGCAGGCGCGTCCGGGGCTTTGTGGGGGTTGCTCGCGCAGTTCCCCGCGCCCCCCTTACAAAGCCCGACGGGGCCCCCGGTGTCCCCGGGAGCCCCGTCCAGTTGTCCAGCGAGGCGATCAGGCCTCGGTGCAGCGAGGTGATCAGGCCTCGGTGCTCTCCTCGGAGGAGGCCTCGGCGGCCTCACCCTCGGTGACCTCGGCGGCGACCTCCGTGGCCGTCTCCGTCTCGTCCTCGTCCTCGAGGTCGACGATCTCGCCGTTCGTGTCCTTGACCGTGGCGGCCTCGACGACGACCGCGAGGGCCTTGCCGCGGGCGACCTCGCCGACGAGCATCGGGACCTGGCCGCCCTCGACGACGGCCTGGGCGAACTGGTCGGGGGACATGCCGGAGGAGGCAGCGCGCCGCATGAGGTGCTCGGTGAGCTCCTCCTGGTTGACGTTCAGCTTCTCCTTGTTGACGAGCTCGTCAAGGACGAACTGGGTCTTGATGCCCTTGACCGCCGCTTCCTTGGTCTCGGCATCGAACTCTTCCTCGGTCTTGCCCTGGATCTCCAGGTACTTCGCGAGGTCGAGACCCATCTGGCCGAGCTGGTGGTGCTCGAGGTTGTGCTTACGGGTGTTGATCTCGTCCTCGAGCAGCTTCTCGGGGACGGGCACCTCGACCAGCTCGAGCAGCTTCTCCAGGACGCGCTCCTGGGCCTGCGTGGCCTGGTCATACTGCTTCATGTTCTCGAGGCGCTTGCGGCTGTCCGCCTTCAGCTCCTCCAGGGTGTCGAACTCGGAGGCGAGCTGCGCGAAGTCGTCGTCCAGCTCGGGGAGTTCGCGCGCGGCGACCTGGGTGACCTTGACGGTGACCTCGGCCTCCTTGCCGGCCGCGGAGCCGCCCTTGAGCTCGGAGGTGAAGGTGGCCTCGCCACCGGCCTCCACGCCCGTCACGGCCTCGTCGATGCCGTCGAGCAGCTCGCCGGAGCCGATGGTGTAGGAGACACCGCTGGCGATGCCGTCCTCGAGGACCTCGCCGTCGACCTTGGCCTCCAGGTCGATGGTGACGACGTCGCCGTCCTGGGCGGCGCGCTCGACCGGGGAGGTCGACGCGAAGCGCTCGCGCAGGTCGGAGACGGCCTTCTCGACGTCCTCGTCGCTGACCTCGACGGCGTCGACCTCGACCTCGATGCCGGAGTAGTCCGGGATCTCGATGGTCGGGCGAATGTCGACCTCGGCGGTGAAGTTCAGCGTCTCGCCGTCCTTCAGCTCGGTGATGTCGACCTCGGGCTGGCCGAGGACGTTCAGCTCAGCCTCGTTGACCGCTTCGGTGTAGAACTTCGGGAGCGCGTCGTTGACGGCCTCTTCGAGTACGGCGCCGCGACCGAACCGCTGGTCGATGACGCGCGCCGGGATCTTGCCCTTCCGGAAGCCCTTCACCGTGACCTGCTGGTTGATCTTCTTGTACGCCGCGTCGAGGCTGTCCTTGAGCTCCTCGAAGGGCACCTCGACAGTGAGCCGAACCCGGGTCGGGTTCAGGGTCTCCACGGCGCTCTTCACGGTTCGGTCTCCTTGTGGCTGACTTCTTGGGGGTTCTGCTGCGTGCTTCTGCCGAGTCGGGCAGAGCCTTAGGCGGATTCGCGGCCCTTGAGAGACGTAAGAGTGCAGACACACGGGCGCGCAGCTTGCATAGTAACCGCAGGCGGTACACGCCCCAAAAGGTGATCTTGCGACGCGCGGAGCCCTGGCGGGTTCCGGCCGGTGGTCGGGGTGGCGGGATTTGAACCCACGGCCTTCCGCTCCCAAAGCGGACGCGCTACCAAGCTGCGCCACACCCCGTCGGTGCGACACGTAGGGTACATGCCCGCAGGCAGCGGGGCTGCCGCATTTCGCGAGCGCCTGTGCGGCACGGGAAACGGGGTGTGCATCGAAGGGGTACGACCCGCTACGATGCCTCCTGTGCCGCGGTCACTGACCTGCGGCGCGTCCTGCTCGCGGGCGTAGCTCAATGGTAGAGCCCTAGTCTTCCAAACTAGCTACGCGGGTTCGATTCCCGTCGCCCGCTCCATATGGCTCAGGGCCAGGTCAGAGGTTCATTCCTCCGCCTGGCCCTGATCGCTTTCCGGGACTCCGATCAGTCCCGCGTGTCCCCCTCGTGCCCCTTGGGCTTTCGATCTTGTTTTTTCTTTGCCTTCCGAATCTTCTTCCGCCCCTTGTTGACCAGCCCGCTCACCGCGTCGGCAATCAGCCGATCACGGTCGGCGCTCGCGTGCTGATAGATCAACGCAGCGCGGGCGGTGCTGTGACCCATACGCGCCATCAGCTCTCGCGTACTCGCACCTGTCGACGCGGCGAGCGTGTTGCCCGTGTGCCGAAGATCATGGAAGTGCAGGCCCTTGATTCCGGCGTCCGTGCAGGCCTTACGCCACAGCCGGTTGAAGTGGTTACGGCGCGGGGTCGCCCCCTTGGCACCGATGAAGACGCGGCCGTCGACGCCCGGCTCGGCGTACCGCGCCAGGTGATCGCGGACGTCCGGAAGGATCGCGCCCGGGATCGCCACGGTGCGCTTGCCCGCAGCGCTCTTGGGCGCCTTGATCTCCCGTTGCCCGTTGTTCAGCTCGGCGACGGCGCGGCGGACACGCAGGGCGCCCCCGTCAAGGTCGATGTCCCGGCGGTGCAGGCCGACCAGCTCACCCCAGCGCCGGCCGAGGAATCCGGCCAGGAGCACGAGCGCCCGGTAACGCGGCTGGATCGCGTCGGCAAGGTCGTAGACCTCCTGCACGGTGTCGGTCGGCCGCTCCGGGGTGTGCACGGTGCTCGCACCCTTGATCGTGCACGGGTTGCGCCTGATCATCTGATCGGCCACGGCGGTACCCATGATCGCGCGTAGCAGGGCGTACGCCTTGGCGACGGTCGTCGGTCCCACACCGGACGCAAGCTTGTCAGCACGCCAGCGGCGCACCAGCGGAGGCGAGATCTCGGCGACGTTGACCGCCCCGAAAGCGGGTTCGAGGTGGTGACGCAGGAGCGAGCAGTACAACTGCCGTGTGGTGGTGGTCAGTTCGCGTTCCTCGATCCATGCTGCGGCGTACGGACCGCCGGACGTTCCGGATCATGGCGCGGACAGAGTTTCCCTACGTCATCAAGGACCCGCGCAAGCGCGGGCTGGCCCCTTGGGCCCGACCCCTCTGCGCCTTCGGCGCCGGGGCCGTGCCCCTGGGGCCGCAAGCGACTTACGGCCCTGAGTAGAAACCTGAACGGGCAAGCCACGGTCAGAACAATGCCTCCGGCGGGGGATCGGCCGGCACCGGGATGGAAGGGGCGCCGTCGGCGACTGCGGGTCCGTAGGGGCGTGCGCGGGGTGGGAGCTGGGGTAGGTGGTGGCTTGAGGCCAGTCCGATAGGTCGCGGCGGGTCTGCCAGCGCGGGCCAGCAGTTGTCCCAAGAGCTAGGAGCTGCCGCTTGGTGTTGGCTGCTGGGATGACAATTCGGGGAAGTTCTTGGTGAGGCTGTTGGGCAGTTCGAGGAAGGCCTTGCCGATGATGGGGCCGTTGAGGGAGTCCTTGCGGATCCAGGAGGCGCCCTCGTAGAGGGTGATGCCGTTGGTGCCGTAGGGCTTGTAGCCGATCGGCATCTCGTAGGACTCGAAGATCGGGGTGTAGTACCACGTCCCGTAGGGAGTGGACAGACGTGCGAATACGGGGTAGTTACGCCCGGAGGCCGTCGACTTCCAGGTCTGCAGCGGGACCCATTGGACCGCCTCTCCGAACCCGTACTCGGGGTTGGCGTTCGGGGTTGCGTGCATGTAGCGGCCGATGTTCAACAGCGGTTTGTTCTGCTGGTCGTACCACTGGCGGAACGTGAAGATCGAGCCGTCGTTGAACTGGATCGCCGACCACACGTAGGCCGTGCCCCACGGCTGCTTGGAGACCAGGAAGTTGCCCCACTGGTGCTCCATCCACAGCGATCCGGTGAGGTGCCGTGTCTGGTTGCCGATGGTGACGGTTCCGGTGACGTTCTGCTTGGGAGCGCCGTAGTAGTAGGACAGCGATCTCATCGTCTGCGGATCGGCCTTGCCCTGCCAGGGCGCGTTCTCGTTCTCCACGCCGAACGGCGTCATGGGTGTGTAGCCGTAGGAACTCTGCGTCTTGGTCTCCAGGTCCATGGTGATGGGCTGGTTGACGTTCTTGGCCTGGCTCTTGAAGTGCAGGTTCCAGGTGTCGGGGGAGGCGCGGTAGACGGTCGTGAAGGTCGTACCGTTCTGTGAGGTGCTGTACTGGAAGTCGTCGGGCGAGGTGGACTGCGGCGGTGCGGTGGCCGTCAGCGGCGAGGTCAGGGTATTGGCCGACCAGACGAAGTCGTGCGTTTTGAGGTTGCCCAGCGAGAAGTACGGGCGGTACTGGTACTTGCCGGGCGAGACGCCCTCGTGGAAGAGGTTGTAGAAGAGTCCGAACTCTTCGCCGGTGTCCTTGTCGGTGACGTATCCGGTCCAGTAGTGCCACTCCTCCAGCTCGCCGGTGTCGTAGAACGGGCCGCCGTGCCACTTGTGGTCCTGCGGGAGGGTGTAGAGGGCCTGGGCCGAGCTGGTCGCGATCCGGTCGTTGGACGCACGCAACGCCGCCCCGCTGGCCTGACCGCTGGCCTCGTCCTCCGCGGTGACCGAGGTGCATCCTGCCAGAGGCGCAGCGGCCGCCACCGCCAGTCCCGAGAACAGGACGCGGCGCCGACTGGGGGCCGTGACGGCGACGTCGCCCGTGGAGGGCTCGCCTTCCGCGGCGTTGTGCGCCTGCGGTGTCTTCCCGCTCGCGTTCTGCGGCATGTGCTGTCCCTCCGAGCCAGTCACCGAATACAACTAGAAGTTGCAGCGTGTGATGTGTGCTGTGACTGTATGGCGGAGGTGCATGCACGGCATCTCGAGAGCGCACTCCGGCGCGGGTGGTATCGATGCCCTCACAGCCCGCGTGAGCGGTTCACGAGGCCTACCGCACAGCGCACGACACTCAACATCGAGAGCGCGGCAGAAGGGCGTACGTGCCCCCTGCGTGCCCGATGCGGGAGTGCAGCACGGGGAACAGCGGGGAGTCGCAAGCGACCAACCCAGAAACGCACAGGTCAGCGTCTCGCCAGATCAGCGCGCATCCGCATACGCGATCTTCCAAACTAGCTACGCGGGTTCGATTCCCGTCGCCCGCTCCATATGGCGTAGGGCCAGGCCAGAGGTTCGATCCTCTGCCTGGCCCTTGTCGTTTTCGGGGGCTCAGATCAGCGCTCCCTGGCCGCTGCGTGTCCCTTGGGCTTTCGAGTCGCGACGGTGCAGGCCGATCAGTTCACCCCAGTGCAGGCCTCAGTCCGAGCAGGGCGTGCCGTCTCCGCTGCCCACCAGGGCCGTCGGACCCTCCCCATGTAGTGGCAGGTCCGTTTCCCCATGTAGTGGCAGGTTCGTTTCCGATGTAGTGGCAGGTCCGTTTCCGATCCGGGCGATCAGCGACCCGGCCGGCGCACCCGGCAGCGGGTAGTCCGAGCCCACGAGCGTCCTGCTGTCGCCGAACGGACTGAAGGTCGTGGTGACGTCGCGCTGGATCGCGATCGTTGGCGTCGCCGTGATCTTCACGGCACCGCTCACGCACACATCCGTGTCGATCAACCCCGCGACGCTGGGGATCCCAGGGGGGCCGGCCGTGGCCGGGCCTGGATGGTGGCCGGGAGCGGGGCCGGGTGATGGGGCACGCGGGTACGCCGGAACGGCGCTCGGCCGCCACGGCGGAAGGGCGATCTTCCAGACCGGCTACGCGGGTCCGATTCCCGTCGCCCGCTCTGTGGCCCCCGGCCCGGTTCCTCGGAATCGGGCCGAAGGTTTCTTCGTGCGCCGCGGGCCCCGCGGGCGTATTGAGGAGCGAGAGGGGACCGCTGTCGCGCCCGGTCCGGGTGAGCGTATCGGCGGCGGCCAGGTCGGCGGCACGCCGGAGCCGAGGGCGCGAGAAGCGTCGTCGACGGGCAGCACGTCGGCCGGTTTCAGGGCGCGGCGGATCCGCGCTCCGCATTCCCCGACGCCCATCGAAAGCGCGACGAGCGGATACGCCCCGTCCGGTCCCGCCCCGTCCCGTTCTGTCCTGTTCAGAAGCTGATCGAGTTGATCGTCTCCGCTATCGAGTTCAGGAACCGATTGATGGACGGAGCCATGCCGGTCGACGCGAGGAAGAAACCGAAGAGCACCGCGACAATGGCAGGTCCCGCCTTGATCGATCCCCCTCGGATCAACACCACAAGGATGATCGCCAACAGCAGCACCACTGACAGCGAAATGGCCACAACTGATCACACCCTACGGTCGGTCCGCTCTCCCGGCCCGGAGGTGCAACCCCTCACACCCCCGCCAGAACCATCGTGCCACCAACCAGGCTTTCGTATGCGGCGGGTGACGCATCGTCGGCCACGGGCATGCCGGGCCCGCACACCCGCACCGCCTCGGCGCGGACCAACGGCGGGACTCCGTACGGCAATTCGAGAGTGCACCCGCATGGGCCCCTCAACTGAAATTCAGGGGGACCGTTGCCATGTCCACACAACCTGTTCGCAGGTAATTCGAATTGTTGCCACAGGCACATCGAAGACTCTATAGACGGGTAACTAAAGGATAATGAACCGGACATATCACCAGAGTCGCCCGCGAGCCTTATGCACCATTTAGTCGGGATGTATCGGGACAGAACAGCCTCATACGGTAAGCAAATCGGTATGCCGAACCACTTGCGGACCGATAGGCAGACATCTCCAAATCCTGGGTACTCGCAGGCGATAAGCAGGAATGACGCCGAGCGTTTTACGAAAACGCATAGACAACGCTAGGGTGCCTCAGATGTTCCACGCCGCCACGTCCCCCGCATGTGCAGCGAGGTCCCGGATCGTCTCCCCGAGTTCTTGGTGGGAGGGCCTGTGACGAACTCGCTCCGACCGCACGGCCACCACAGAGCGCCGCTCCCCCCGGCACAGCAGCCGGCCGCGGGAGTGCCGAGTCCGCGCTCACCCCAAACCCCCAGAGCGGCCACCGATGCCGCAGCGGCGGGCGCCAAGCCCGCCAAGCAGCGCGACGCCTTCTTCGACAACGCCAAGTACCTGGCCATCGTGCTCGTGGCCATGGGTCACGCGTGGGAGCCGCTGAAGGGCCAGAGTCGCATCATCGAAGCGGTGTACACGGTCGTGTACACCTTCCATATGCCGGCCTTCATCATCATCTCCGGCTACTTCTCGCGCAGTTTCGACATGCGCCCCGACCGGCTCAAGAGACTGGTGACCGGTGTCGCCGTGCCGTACGTCCTCTTCGAGACGGCGTACTCGCTCTTCGATCGCTGGGCCGGCGGCGATACGAATCAGGCGATCAGCCTCCTCGACCCCTGGTACCTCACCTGGTTCCTGGTCGCGCTCTTCGTCTGGCGGCTGACGACCCCGCTGTGGAAGCTGGTGCGCTGGCCTCTTCCGCTGGCACTCGTCTTCGCGGTGCTCGCGTGCGTCTCCCCGGACATCGGCGACGACCTGGACCTCCAGCGCGTGCTGCAGTTCCTGCCGTTCTTCGTCATGGGCCTGTTCATGAAGCCCGAGCACTTCCAGCTGGTACGGCGCCGTGAGGTGCGGATCCTGTCGGTGCCGATCTTCGCGACGGCGCTGGTCGTGGGCTACTGGGCAGTGCCGCGCATGAACACCGCCTGGTTCTACCACCGTGACAGCGCGCAGGAGCTGGGCGCGCCCTGGTGGGCGGGTGTCGTCATGACCCTCGCGCTCTACGGCTGCTCGCTGCTGCTCACCGCGTGCTTCTTCGCCTGGGTGCCGCGGCGCTCCTTCTGGTTCACGGCGCTCGGAGCGGGCACGCTGTACGGCTATCTGCTGCACGGCTTCGTGGTCAAGGCCTCTGAGTACTGGGGCTGGTTCGACCACCCGTGGCTGCACAAGCCGCTCGGCGAGATCCTCGTGACGATCGTCGCGGCCGCGCTCGTCACCGCGCTGTGCACGCCACCCGTCCAGCGGATCTTCCGTTTCGCGATGGAGCCCAGGATGGCCTGGGCCTTCAAGCGGGACGCGACGGAGCTGGCCCGGGAACGGGCGACGGCGAAGGCCTAGCCACGCGGCTGACCGCTCGAAGTGCGGGCCCGGGTTCTCCCGGGCCCGCACTTTTCCGTGCCGGGCCACCCTGCGTGCGCTGCCCGGGCAAGCGGCTCGGGCCGCTCAGGACGGCGGCAGCCCCAGCAGCGCCCGCATCGTGGCGTACTTCTTCGTCAGCCGGGCCCGGGTGTGCTCGTCCAGGACCGCGAGCCGGGCCGGATCGGCGTTGTGCGTCAGGTCCGACACCTTCACCAGAAGGGCGCCCGGGGTCGTACGGATGCGCCGCGCGTACGACTCCGGCGGCTCGCCCTCCTGTTTGGTGAGCGCCAGCACGATGTCCTTCGTACGCCGGGTCAGCGCGGCCTCGCGCAGCCAGTCCGCGGAGAGCACGTCGTCCTCGACCGCGTCGTGCAGCCAGGCCGCCGCTATCTGTTCGTCGTCGCCGCCGCGCTCGCGGACGCCCTCCGCCACGGCCTGGAGATGCTCGGCATACGGCCGCCCGGCCTTGTCGGTCTGGGCGGCGTGCGCCTCACGGGCAAGGGCTTCGACTTCGGCCAGGGTCAGAAGAGTCTGCGTCACTCCTCCAGTGTCTCCCCGCGCAGCGCCGCGCGGGCCGGGACGGTCGCCGCCGTCACGCCGAGCACGACGATCGCCGCGGCGAACGAGCCGTACAGGAGCGGCGGTATGTACGGGCCCTGCCCGGTCAGCCCCTTCATCATCGGCACGAGCGTGGCGAGCGCGATGGCCGTACCGATCGCGATGCCGGCGAGGACGACCAGCAGGGCCTCCCAGTGGATCATGCGCAGCACCTGGCGGCGGGTGGAGCCGATCAGCCGGAGTGTGCCGAGTTCACGGCGGCGGTCGAGGACCGTCATCACCAGGGTGTTGGCGGCGGCGACGGCCGCGAATCCGCCGAGCACCGCCGCCATCACGGTGTTCGCCCAGGCGCTGAGCTCCCGGTCCAGGGACTGGTCGGTGGTGTAGTCGCCTCGGTCCAGGACCGTGCCCAGCTTCGCGAGCGTGCTCGTCGTGCCGCCCTTCGTCCAGATCTCGGTGTCGAAGGAGTTGGTGACGTGGGTCGCCAAGTCGGATCGGTTCAAGGTGACTTGGGACAGGCCCAGACCGCGGCCGTACGTCGCCACAACCGTCTGGGACACCTTGGTGCCGTCGGGCAGCCTGAGCTTGACACGCTCGCCGACCTTGACGTGGGCGCTGTCGGCGAGCGAGGCGTCGATCGCCGCCTCTCCGGGCTTCAGGGACAGGGCGCCGTGCTTCACGTCCAGGTGCTGGACGCGCGCCAGGTCCTCGGGCGTTCCCGTCACGCCCTGCGTGGAGGCCGACTCCAGCGAGCCGCTCACCGGGATCAGTACGGCCGTCTTCAACAGGCCCACGGCGGAGGTCACCCCCGGCGCGCGGTCGGCCCGGTCCACCGTGTCGGGGGCGAGGCCCGTCTGTGAGGTGACGATGTGGTCGGCCACGATGCCGTCCCGCTGCTGCTCCCGGGTGACCCGCTCCTCGCTGGTGTGCATGAAGACGAGCACGGAGGAGAAGGCCATCGCGAGGACGATCGGGGTGATCGCGGAGGCCAGCCGGCGGGCGTTCGTGCGGGAGTTGGCGGCCGCGAGCGAGGCGGACGCGCCGGCCCCGCGCAACGGCAGTCCGAACAGCGCGGCGCAGGCACGCGCGACCAGCGGGCCCAGCAGCGCCACGGCCAGCATGAAGAGCATGACGACGCCGAGGGAGGCGTTGGCCGCGTCCTCGCCGGTCAGCGAGGCGGCGAGGCCCGCGCAGACGAAGCCGCCGGCCGCCGCCGCGACCCCCAGCGGCGTACGGATCCAGCCGGGTCGCAGCCGCTCCACGGACGCCTCGCCGATCGCCAGGCCCGGCTTGATACGTGAGGTGCGGTGAGCCGCCATGTAACCGGCGAACAGCGCGGTGAACAGGACGGTGCCGACCGCGGAGAGCAGCGGGATGTACGAGACGGACAGATCCACGGCCCGCGGGACCGCGCCCTTGTCCTGCAGCTGTCCGAACCACCAGCGGGCCAGGGCGACCCCGGGCAGGCAGCCGACGAGTCCCGCGAGGGGTGCGACGAGCAGGGCCTCGGTGGCGATGGTGCGACGGATCTGCCGCGGGGTCGTCCCGATCGCCCGCAGCAGCGCGAACTCGCGGGCCCGCTGGCCGACCGAGAGCGCGACGGTGCCGGCCGCGGTGAAGACGGCCACCAGGGTGGCGACGCCCCCGAAGGAGCCGCCGAGCCCGGTGAGCATCTCCTTGGCATAGCCGAGCGAGGCGTCCTCGACGGCGCCGCGATCGTCGCCGGTGTGCACCTTGGCGTGCTCGCCGACGGCATGCGCGACCCGAGCCTTGAGGGTCTCGGGGCTCACACCGTCCTTCGGGAGCACCGCGATGGCGTCGATCCGGCCCGGGTGCGGGGAGAGGCGTACGGCTTCGGAGTCGGCGAACCAGGCAGTGGGGGTTGCTTGTCGGGCCGTTCCGGACACCTGGAAGGTGCGGGGGCCTGCGGCGGTGGTGAGGGTGAGGCGCTCCCCCACGGAGGCGCCCTGGGAAACGACGACCTCTCCGGTGCCGGGGGCGTGCCCGGAGGTGAGCTTCTCGCCGGTGAAGGCCGTGGAGCTCCAGCCGTGCGCGGTGAGAGCGCCGTGCGCTGCGGTCCGCACCGGGAAGGTCACATCGGCGACCGCCCTACGCGCTCCCGGCACCGAAGCGGCCTTCGCCACCAGGGAGTTGTCGAGCCGGGCCCGGTCCGGCACCTGTACGGCCTCGTCGTCGCGGTCCTCGCCGTGGCCGCTGACGAGGTGGGCGCGCTGGTCGGCGGCGACCACCACGGGCGCGTCGGCGTAGCGCTGGGGTGGCACGGAGGCCCGTATGCCCGTCTCCAGGAGGATGCCGCAGGCCGACACGATCAGCGCGGCCATCGCGAGCGCGACGAACGTGCCCACGAAACCCGCGGGCTTGAAGCGGACGGCGGCGCGGGCCAGGCCATTGGGCATCGGCATCAGGCTGCCGCTCCGGCGTACGCGGGGGCGCTCAGCGCCGTCATCCGGGCCGCGATCTGCTGGACCGAGGCGCGCTCCAGGCGGTCGGCGATCGAGCCGTCGGCGAGGAACAGCACGCGGTCGGCCCAGGCGGCCGCCGCGGGGTCGTGGGTGACCATGACGACGGTGGAGCCGAGGCCGTCGACAGCCTGGCGAAGCAGACCGAGGATCTCCGCGGCGGTGGTCGTGTCGAGAGCGCCGGTCGGCTCGTCCGCGAAGACGACGTCGGGGCGCGTGACCAGCGCGCGGGCGATCGCGACGCGCTGCTGCTGGCCGCCGGAGAGCTGGCCGGGGCGGCGGCGGGCCTTGTCGGCCAGGCCGACCTGAGCGAGTACCTCGGCGGCACGGCGGCGGTCGGGGCGGTGGCCGGCCAGCCGCATCGGGAGGAGGACGTTCTGCTCGACCGTCAGGGACGGGAGCAGGTTGAACGCCTGGAAGACGAAGCCGAGGCGGGTGCGGCGCAGGGCGGTCAGTTTGTTCTCGCTCAGGCCGGTGATCTCCGTGCCGCCGAGGCGTACGGTGCCGGTGGTCGGGCGGTCGAGTCCCGCCGCACACTGCAGGAACGTGGACTTTCCCGAGCCGGAGGGGCCCATGACCGCGGTGAAGGTGCCACGGGGGAGCGCGAGGTCGATGCCGCGCAGGGCGTGTACGGCGGAGCCGCCGCGGCCGTACTGGCGTCGTACGCCGTGCAGTTCGACCGCCCAGTCGTGAGCCGGGCCCGCGGCCGCGTCCTCGTGGCGCTTCTTTCGCAGGCCCATGGTGGGTCCCGTCCTTTCGTCCGTCACATCGGATTTCGGCGATGTCTCGAACGTACGGATGCACAAGGGGTCTGGACCATGAGGGCTGCCGCCGACTTGGGGTGGGGAGAACCCCACCGTCGGTGGTCGGGGGCTCGGCCGGGATTTTTTTCGCCCCCTCCGCCCCTGTCCGTCCCGTCCCTGGGGGCTGCGCCCCCAGACCCCCGCCAAAAGATTGCGCAGTTCCCCGCGCCCCTTTTCAGGGGCGGAGGGGGCGAAATCCTCCCTCGGTCACCGTGTGGGGGTCGAGCCGTCTCGGCAGATCAGGAGGAGGGCGCGGTCGTCGTTGACGTCCCTGGCCACAGCTTCGATGAGGTGCCAGGCCGCTCCGTGGAAGCCACCGGCCACATAGCGATCGGCTTCGCCGGTGAGGCGGTCGATGCCCTCGACGATGTCACGGTCGGAGGTCTCCACCAGCCCGTCCGTGAACAGCATCAACACGTCTCCGGGACGCAGCGCCCCCTTCACGGAGTCGAACTGGGCGCCGTCGTACACACCCAGCAGGGGCCCTTCCGCGGCCTTCTCCTCCCAGCGCCCGCTACCCGCACTGAGCTGCAGACCCGGCGGGTGTCCGGCGGAGAAGAGTTCGTAGTCCCCGGAGTCCAGATCCAGGACCAGGTGGATCGAGGTCGCGAAGCCCTCGTCCCAGTCCTGGCGGAGGAGGTAGCCGTTCGCGGCGGGGAGGAAGGCGTGCGGCGGCAGGGAGCCCAGGAGGCCTCCGAAGGCTCCGGAGAGGAGGAGCGCGCGCGAGCCCGCGTCCATGCCCTTGCCCGAGACGTCCGTGAGGACGACCTCCAGGGTGCGGCCCCCGTTCGTACGAGCGGCCACCACGAAGTCTCCCGAGAAGGACTGCCCGCCGGCCGGTCGCAGCGCCATCTCACGGTGCCAGCCCAGCGGCAGCTTCGGCAGCTTGCTCTGTACCCGGATGCGTTCGCGGAGGTCGAAGAGCATGGTGCCGCCCCGTCGCCAGGGCACGCCCACCCGGCTGCGGAACTGCGCGATCAGGAGTCCGAAGAAGCCGCAGGCCGCGACCACCAGCACCACGCCCGGCGTCACCCGGGACGGGCCCTCGGTGTACGGGCCCAGCTCCACGGACTCCACTATCAACGCGGTGGCCGCGGCCGCGTACAGACCGAGCAGGCTGGCCGGGCGCAGCAGGAGGCCTCCGGCCACGATCGGCAGAACGAGGGCGGCGGGCGAGCACCACACCGAGTTCACCAGCGTCGTGGCCGCGACGAGGGGAATCGTGAGCAGCAGACCGGCCAGAGCGATCCAGTCCGAACCGTCCCCACGGAAGTAGTCGACGGCGGATCTGCGCAGCCCTGTGCGGGCCCGGTGCCACTGCTTCTTCAACCGGGCCGTGAACGTCTCGGCTTCCGCGCGCCGCTCTCGTCCTGCTGCCATTAGTTCGGGACCCTATCCATCGGACCAGGTGCTTGGCACGGGAGGTCCCACTTGTCCCCCGTCCGAGCGCTCAACTTCACAGAGAACTTCACACCAGGCACCGCGACGGCGGGGGAGAAATTCCCTCGCTCGTACCGCATTGCCCTGGTAGGCATGGGCTATGACGACTGACGTGCGGGTGCTGCAGCAGACCGACTGGGATGTCTGGTACGACAACCTCATTCGCGCGTTCGGTGGCGTCCCGGAGGCGTCCGAGGAGCGTGAGCTGTACAACGCGCTCACAGAGTACGACCGTTCCCTCGGCGTGTGGGACGGCGATCAGTGCGTGGGTACGGCGGGCGCGTTCTCCTTCCGCGTCACCGTCCCCGGCGGCGCCTCCGCCCCGGCCGCGGGCATCACCATGGTGAGCGTGGCGGCCACGCACCGCAGGCGCGGGGTGCTGACCGCGCTGATGCGGCGCCAGCTGGACGACATCCGCGCCGGGGGCGAGCCGCTCGCCGTCCTGACCGCCTCGGAACCGGCGATCTACGGCCGGTTCGGCTACGGCATCGGCACACTGCAGCTCAACGCCGAGATCGACACCCACCGCGTACGACTGTCGGTGCCGCCCGGCACCGACGACGTACATCTGCGCTACGCCGTGCCGGCTGAGGTGCTCGACGCGTGCGAGGCGGTGTACGCGCGCGTGGTTCGGGGCCGGCCGGGAATGCTGGCGCGGCAGCCCGGCTGGGACCGCCTCCAGGTCCTCGACCCCGAGAGCGAGCGGGACGGCGCGTCGCCGCTGCAGTGCGTGGTCGCCGATCGGGACGGCGAGGTCGTCGGCTACGCGCGCTTCCGGGTCAAGCCGGAGTGGGGCCCTTCCGGGCCCGACGGCGCGGTGGTCCTGAGCGACCTGGAGGGGCTCGACCCGGCGGCGCGGGCCGCGCTGTGGCGGTTCCTGTTCGACATCGACCTGACGTCCACGCTGCGCACCCGGGCCCGGCCCGTCGACGAGGACGTGCAGCACCTGGTGTCCGACATCCGGCGCTGCAATCTGCGGATGAAGGACTCGCTGCACGTACGGCTCGTCGATGTCGGCGCGGCGCTGGAGGCGCGCGCGTATCAGGCGCCGGTGGACGTGGTGTTCGAGGTCGAGGACGCATTCTGTCCCTGGAACGAGGGGCGTTGGCGGCTCACCGGGGACGCGAAGGGCGCGACGTGCGTGCGCACCGACGACTCGGCCGATCTCACCCTGTCCGTACGGGAGTTGGGGGCCGCATATCTCGGTGGGGTGTCACTCGCCTCGCTCGCGACGGCCGGGCGGGTACGGGAGCTGCGCCAGGGGGCGCTGGGTGAGGCGTCCGTGGCCTTCTCGTCCGTGGTCGCGCCCTGGCTGCCGCACGGGTTCTGACGGCGGCTCTCGGCTACGGCCGCTGGCAGGTCGGGCACCAGAACAGGTTGCGGGCGGCGAGATCGGCGGTGCGGATCTCGCCGCCACAGATGTGGCAGGGCAGGTGGGCCCTGCGGTACACGTAGACCTCGCCGCCGTGGTCGTCCACGCGCGGCGGGCGGCCCATCGCCTCGGGGGTGTGTTCCGGGCGGACCGTATCGATGCGGTTGTTGCGGACGCCCTCGCGCATCAGCTCCACGAGGTCCGTCCAGATCGCGTTCCACTCCGTGCGGGTGAGGTCCTTGCCCGCACGGTACGGGTCGACGCCGTGCCGGAAGAGGACCTCAGCGCGGTAGACGTTGCCCACGCCCGAAATGATCTTCTGGTCCATGAGGAGGGCGGCGATCGTCGTACGGCTGCGGGAGACGCGGTGGTACGCCGCTGAGGGGTCGGCGTCGGGGCGGAGGGGATCCGGGCCGAGGCGGTCGTGTATCGCCTGCTTCTCGGTGTCCGTGATCAGGGCGCAGGTGGTGGGGCCCCGGAGGTCCACGTACGCGGTGTTGTTCGCCAGGCGGAGGCGGACGGTGTCCGTGGGAGGTGGGGCGGGGGCGTCGCCGAAGTCGACCTTGCCGAAGAGGCCCAGGTGGATGTGGACCCAGTCCTCCGCGCGGAAGCCGAGGAAGAGGTGTTTGCCGTGGGCTTCCGCGGTGCCGAGCACCGCGCCGTCCAGGAGGGCGGCGGCGTCGGTGAACTTGCCCTGAGGGCTGGTGACGCGTGCCGGACGGCCGCCGAAGCTCGCGAGGTAGTCCTCGGCGAGCCGGTGGATCGTGTGCCCTTCGGGCACGGGGTCCTCCTGCTGTTGTCTGTCGTCCGACAGCTCGGGCGTCTTTCGCCCCCTCCGCCCCTGCCCGTCCCGTCCCTGGGGGCTGCGCCCCCAGAGCCCCCTAAAAGATTGCGCAGTTCCCCGCGCCCCTGAAAAGGGGCGCGGGGAACTGCGTGAACAACGGAGGGGCCCCGGTGGCTACGGCTGCTGCGGGTGGTGGGCCGGGATCGGGGGGAGTTCGCGGGTCGTCTCGTAGGCGGAGAGCATGTCGATGCGGCGGATGTGGCGCTCGTCACCGGAGAAGGGGGTGTTGAGGAAGGTCTCGACGAACTTCGTCGCCTCTTCCTCCGAGTGCATGCGGGCGCCGACGGCAACGACATTGGCGTTGTTGTGCTGGCGGCCCAGCGACGCCGTCTCCTCGCTCCAGGCGAGCGCGGCACGAACCCCGGCCACCTTGTTCGCGGCGATCTGCTCACCGTTGCCCGAGCCGCCGATCACGATGCCGAGGGACTCGGGATCAGCCGCCGTGCGCTCCGCGGCGCGGAGGCAGAACGGCGGGTAGTCGTCCTGGGCGTCGTAGATGTGGGGCCCGCAGTCGACGGGCTCGTGACCGGCGGCCTTGAGCCACTCGACGAGGTGGTTCTTGAGTTCGAAACCGGCATGATCGGAGCCGAGGTACACGCGCATGGTCCGAGTGTGACACGGCTGTTTCGTCGCCGCGCCGCGGGGGTTCGACCACGGAAACTGTGAGCAATACTACAGAACCTCAGGGAAACCTCAAGTAACGATCTGGATTCAAAGGTTCACGAATCTCTTTGCCTCAGATTCACTGGTCCGACCCGTACACCGCTCATACACGGGAATCTGCCCACCGGCGCAAAGGAATCCCCCTCATGACCTCGCAGCCGACCCCCACGAAGGCCGCAAGCGGCCCCGGAGGCCCCGGAGAACCCGGTGGCGGCCTCCAGGCCGGACTCAAGAACCGCCATCTGTCCATGATCGCCATCGGTGGTGTCATCGGAGCCGGGCTGTTCGTCGGCTCCAGCACCGGTATCGCCACCGCCGGGCCCGGCATCCTCCTCTCCTACGCCCTCGTCGGCACGCTCGTGGTGCTGGTGATGCGGATGCTCGGAGAGATGTCCGCCGCGAACCCGACCTCCGGCTCCTTCTCCGCGCACGCCGACCGCGCGCTCGGCCGCTGGGCCGGCTTCTCGATCGGCTGGCTCTACTGGTTCTTCTGGGTCGTCGTGCTGGCCGTGGAGGCCACCGCAGGCGCCAAGATCCTCGAAGGATGGATCCCGGCCGTGCCCCAGTGGGGCTGGGCGCTCATCGTGATGGTCGTCCTCACCGCCACCAACCTGGTGTCCGTGGGGTCCTACGGCGAGTTCGAGTTCTGGTTCGCCGGGATCAAGGTCGTGGCCATCGGCGCGTTCATCATCGTCGGCGCGCTCGCGATCTTCGGTGTGCTGCCGGGTGCGGACAGCGACAAGGCCGGCATCGCAAACCTGACCGGCCACGGCGGCTTCCTGCCGCACGGACCCGGCGCGATCCTCACCGGCGTCCTGCTGGTCGTCTTCTCCTTCATGGGCAGCGAGATCGCGACCCTCGCCGCCGGTGAGTCCGAGAACCCGCAGCGGGCCGTCACCAAGTCCACCAACAGCATCATCTGGCGGATCGGCGTCTTCTACCTCGGCTCGATCTTCGTCGTCGTGGCCCTGCTGCCGTGGAACGACCCCTCGATCAAGGACAAGGGCTCGTACGTCGCCGCCCTGGACTCCCTCGGCATCGCGCACGCCGGTCAGATCATGAACTTCATCGTGCTGACGTCGGTGCTGTCCTGCCTCAACTCCGGCCTCTACACGGCCTCCCGCATGGCCTTCTCGCTCGGTCAGCGCGGTGACGCGCCGAAGGCCTTCGCGAAGACCACCTCGCGCGGTGTGCCGATGGCCGCGATCGTCGTCTCGGTCGTCTTCGGCTTCGTCGCCGTCTTCTTCAACTACAAGTTCCCGGACTCGGTCTTCCTCTTCCTGGTCAACTCCTCCGGTGCGGTGGCCCTGTTCGTCTGGCTGGTCATCTGCTTCTCCCAGCTGCGGATGCGGAAGATCATCCAGCGCGAGTCGCCGGAGAAGCTGGTCGTGAAGATGTGGCTGTACCCGTACCTGACCTGGGCGACGGCCGCGCTGATCGTCTTCGTGCTCGGCTACATGCTGACCGACACGGAACACGACGGCCGGGAGACCGTGCTGCTGTCGCTGCTGGTCGCGGCGGTGGTACTCGTCATCGCCGTCATCCGGCAGAAGGTCGGGGCGGGCACGTCCTCCGCGCAGCACGTCGTGGCCGCCGAGCCTCGGGACGAGGATCCGGTGAAGGTCGGCTGAGCCGATGGTGACGTCGGGTCCGACGTCTTTGATGTGACGTGTGGGAGGGGCTCCGCGGCGATTGTCCTCGCCGCGGGGCCCCTCCTTCCGTTTGCCCCGCGCGGTCGCGTCCGCTTGTCCCACGCGGTCGCGGCTCACAGCACCGTGAAGCTGTTCTTGACCTGCTGGTAGACCTGGAGCGCCTGGTTCTCGATGTCCGGCTGGTACCAGGTGTTGACCTGATACGACTTGCCGTCGGCGTCGAAGCCGAGCAGCAGGGCGTGCCAGTGCACGCCCTTGAGCGTGAAGGTGTACTCCCAGACCACTGCGGGCCTGCCCTGGAACGTCGTCCTGTCGAGACGGATCTTCTGGTAGTCCCGCCCCTGGCGGGCGTTCCGTTCCGAGGTCTGCCAGGTCTGCATCAGGTCGCCCTTGGCCAACGAGGACGTGGCCGCGAGTTCCTGCTTGCCGTCGGGCGAGGTGTAGTGCACCTCCGAGCCCGTCTTCAGGTCACGGCGCCAGCCCTTGGGCGTCGCCCACGCGTAGCCGCCGGCCTCCCGATGGGCTCCCGGGGGCAGGCTGGGCGGCCGCGAGGTGCCCTCGACCGTGGACGAGGGAGACGCGGAGCCGACGGCTCCCGACGAGGCGGTCGGCACGGACGATCCGGAGGAGGCCCCGGCCCTGTCGTCGGGCGATCCGCTCATCGAGGCGATGACGACCCAGGCGACGACGCCCGCGGCGACCACACCACTGGCCGCGGCCAGACCCATACGACGCCTGCTCCGTCGCGGGCCGCCGGACGGCACGGCGGGACCGGGCAGTTCGCCGGGGGGCATCCCGACAGGCCCGGGCGCCGTCGGCAGCCGTGCCGCGGTCATCGCCGTCGCGGTCTGCGCCGACGGTTCGGGAGTGTTGGCGGAGGGGATCTCCGAGCCGACCTCCGCGCGCACTGCGGAGGGGACCTCGGTGGAGGCGTTGGGGGCGGAGGCGGACGGCTGCTCCGAGGGCCCCTTCGGATGGTTCTGCGGTTGCAGCTTTGGGTGCTTCTCGAAGTCGGGTGGGCTCTTTCGCGTCGGGGTGCGGTGCAGCGGTATCGCGTCGTGTACGGGCTCGGGCTCGCGGGCGGGTTCGGGGGCGGGTTCAGGGGCGCGTTCTTCTTCCGGAGGTGGAGTGGCCTCGGGGAGGTCCGACGGGGGCTGCCGCGCGGCACGTAGCAGTTCGGCGTCGAGGAGTGCGGGGGTGGGCGGTTCCTCGTGAGCCGGCTGAAGGAGCGGTGCGGTGGCATTCGGCACGTCCGGCTCGGGCCAGGGCCCGGGCTCGGACTCGGACTCGGACTCGGACTCGGACTCGGCCCCAGTCTCGGTCGCGTACTCGAATTCGTACGCGGAGTCGAAGTCGTACTCGGGCCCCGTATCCGGAAGTTCGGCGGAACCCGTGCCTGCCCCGGCCCCCGACCCCCGGTACCCGAACTCCGCGAGCTCCGCCTCAACTTCCGCCAGGCCGGGCCGGGTCGACGGCTCCTTCTCCAGGAGCGCGGCCAGAATGTCCCGCAAGTCCCCTGCGGAGGCAGGAAGTTCGGGCTCCTCGTACAGGACGGCGTGCAGCGTCGCCAGCGTGGTGGAGCGGGAGAAGGGGGAGCGGCCGCCGAGGGCCGCGCAAAGGGTCGCGCCCAGCGACCACACGTCGGACGGCGGACCCTGTGGGCGGCCGGAGATGCGTTCGGGCGCCATGTAGTCAGGGGAGCCGACCAGCATGCCCACCATGGTGAGCGCCTCCGCGTCCTGCAACGCGGCGATGCCGAAGTCGGTGAGCACGACGCGATGGCCGCGCCGCTCGACCAGGACGTTGCCCGGTTTGATGTCGCGGTGCAGCACTCCCCCGGCGTGCACCTGGCGCAGCGCCGAGACCAGTTGGAGCCCGATCCGCGCCGCCTCGCGCGGGCCGAGCGGTCCATCCTCCACCACGATCTGTTCCAGGGAACGCCCGGCGACGAGTTCCATGACGATCCACAGCCGCTCGCCCTCGTCCACGACGTCGTAGATGCGGACGACGTTGGGATGGTCGATCCGGGCCGTGGCCCTGGCTTCGCGCAGTGTGCGTTCGCGGCGCGTCCTCGTGTCCTCGGGATCGAGTCCGTCGATGCGCATTTCCTTGACCGCGACCTGCCGGTCGAGCATTTCGTCGGCGGCTCGCCACACCCGCCCCATTCCCCCCTGCCCAATACTCTCGACCAGCCGATAACGCCCCGTCACCAGTAATCCCGGAACACCGCCCTGTACGTTCGCCGACAATCCCTGCACCCCCCTCAACATCAGCCACAAGCGCCCGTCACAACGGAAACACAATGGTCACACTTCAGGCCGTACCAGCATAGTGCGGAGAAATCTTGTGGTACCTCTTCAAGTACTGCGAATTCAGGCGCAGCCAAGGGGGACGAACATGAGTTCTCGTCGCACGACGACCATCGCGGGATCGCTGCTCACGGCATCTTTCTCGGCCGTGATGATCCTTTCCTTCACCGCCGTCGCGGACGACCAGGGGCCGGGAAGCAGCAAGGGGGGAAAGGTAATTGACGAGGCACCGCCGGGTGTAAAGCTGACCACGCTGCTGCCCGAGAAGATCTCGGTCGACAACAGTTCACAGAAGACGGCGATTACTGCCACGGTAAAGAACGAAGGGACCAAGGACAGCGGCGACATCAG
This sequence comes from Streptomyces sp. NPDC050564, assembly GCF_044457265.1. Classification (NCBI taxonomy): domain Bacteria; kingdom Bacillati; phylum Actinomycetota; class Actinomycetes; order Kitasatosporales; family Streptomycetaceae; genus Streptomyces; species Streptomyces sp. NPDC050564. Next base: position 559,130 of record NZ_JBITGS010000001.1, read on the forward strand.
GCTTTTGGTGGTCGGTTTCGACGGCCTTCAGGTCAAGGGCGTCAAGGGCTGCACCGCCATGGCGGACAAGGATCTGCCCAAGGGATCGAACAGTGGTTTCGTTTGCTCGGTCGGCAATCTCGCGGTCGGCAAGTCGAAGTCGTACGCGGTCGATGCGACGTTCGATCTGAGCAAGACCGGAAAGATCTGCCTCCCGGTGCAGACGAGCGACGGGAAGAAGACCTACTGGCAGCAGGGCCCCGTGCCGTTCGGTACGACGAACCCGTCGCCGAACGCCCCGGCCACCCCGCTGCTGCTCGGCACCGACAACAAGCCGGTGGCACCCGGCGGCGACCAGCTGCCGAAGACCGGCCTGGGGAGCGACGTGCTGCCGCTCGGCGCGGCGGGCGCGGCGCTCATCTCCGCGGGAGCGGCGGGACTGTGGTGGGCGCACCGGCGCCCGCGGCGGCAGCAGCCCTGAACAGCGACCGTTGAGGATGGGCCGGGATGCCGAGCGCGGCATCCCGGCCCATCTCTTGCGCGACCTCGGAAAACCTGACGGCAGTTGTCAGGTAATACCGCCACGATGAGCCGCGTGAACACCGCCGACACCACCGCAGACCAGGACCGGAACATCGCAGACCGTGGCCGGCTCGTCCTCCGCCCCGGCGACCCCGGGCGGGAACGCGCAAGAGGCTCGCCGGGCTGAAGTCGCAGTACGACCCGGCGAACCTCTTCCGCAGGAACTACAACATCAAGGACCAGTAGGCCACTTGAGCCATCACTTCTTGTCGACGAGCTTCCAGGCGGTGGGCAGCACGCCCATCGCCAGGGCCGCCTTGAGAGCGTCGCCGATCAGGAACGGGGTGAGGCCCGCCGCGATGGCCGCGCTCGCCGACATGTCGGCGGCCAGGGCCAGGTACGGGACGCCGATCGCGTAGATGATCGCCTCGCCGAGCAGCATCGTGCCCGCCATGCGCAGCACCGAGCGGTCGGCGCCGCGGCGGGCGAGGGCGCCCACGACCGTGGAGGCGAGGAGCATGCCGAGGATGTAGCCGAAGGACACGCTGACGCCGGAGGCGCCGCCGGCGAACCACGGGACGCCGACCAGGCCGAGCAGCGCGTAGAGGGCGAGGGAGAAGAGGCCCCGGCCGGCGCCGAGCGCCGTGCCGACGAGGAGCGCCGCGAAGGTCTGGCCGGTCACCGGCACCGGGGAGCCCGGTACCGGCAGGGAGATCTGGGCGGCGAGTCCGGTGAGGGCGGCGCCGCCGAGCACGAGGGCGGCGTCCCTGACGCGGGAGGCGGGAAGCAGGTCGGCGAGGACCTCGCCGGGGCGGGTGCCGGTGCGGGGCGTGGCGGCTGCGGTACTCATGGGGACTCCGGCGGGGTGCAGGCAGGTTGGGACACGGTGACGCTATCCCAGGGGTGCGTGGGCGATCACCGTCAGTGGTCGACAAAGCGGAGATCCGGAGCTTGGTGGGCTCTCCACAAAGGGGGTGGGATACACCCGTCGGGGCGTGACGCTGATCACTGAGGTGGGGGTCGATTTGTCGGGGGTAGTGGGGTGGGCGGCGACTGTAGGGTCCCACCAAAGAGTTTCTTCGCCCCCTCCGGCCCGGCCCGTACCTGGGGGAGGCTGCCGCCCCCCAGTCCCCCCGCTGTCGCGCTGACGCGCTCGTTCTCAAATGCCGGACGGGCTGAAAATCTACGGCGCTTGCGGAGCGGGGGGTTCGGGGGCGAAGCCCCCGAGGTCGGGAGTGGGCAAGGGCGGGGAGGGGGCGAAACACCCCCTGGCCGAAGTCGGTCGGCAGCGCCTACCCTTCGACACATGATTGCCCAGGCCCGGAACTTCTCGTCGCGTCGCCATGTCGACCTGCGGCGGGTGAGCGCGGCCGCCTGTCGCCGTCCTTAGCGAGGCGGGCGGAGCGGATCCCGTGCGCCTCACTTCACGAGACGGCGCAGTGTCGGACCCGTTCCCGAGGATGATCGCCATGCCCCGTACCGCGGCACCCACTCTCACCTACCCTTCCTCTCCCTCTTCCCGCATACCGCGCGCCGCCGATCCCGACCGGCGCAGGACGAGCGCGAGCGTCGTCCTACGGTCCGTGCTGGAGCACGGTCCGGTGGCGCGCAGCACCATCGCCCGGCTGACCGGTCTTTCGCCGGCGTCGGTGACGGACTACTGCGCCCGGTTCGCCGAACTGGGCCTGATCCGCGAGTCGGCCGCGCCCCGGCGGTCGAACGGGGTGGGCCGTCCGCACGTCCCTGTCGACCTGGACGACTCGCGGTTCGTGGTCGGCGGAGTGCATGTGGCGGTGCCGTACACCACGGTCGCGCTGCTCGATCTGCGCGGTCGCGTGGTGGCCCTGCGCGAGCTGAAGCACGAGGGCACCGATCCCGGTGCGGTGCTGGCGCGGGCCGCCGAGGGGCTGGGGACGCTGCTGGACGAAGCCCCGGGATGCAGACCGCTCGGCGTCGGCGTGGCCGTCGGAGGCTGGGTGGACCGGGAGTCCGGGACCGTCGTCGAGCACACACTGCTGGGCTGGCGGGACGTGGCGGTGCGGGAGGTGCTCGGCGAGCGTACCGGGCTGCCGGTCCATGTGGACGGGCACGCGCGGGCGTTGGTCAACGCGGAGCGGCTGTTCGGGCTGGCGCGGGGCAGCGGGAGCTTGCTGCACCTGTTCGTCGGCAACGTCGTCGACGGGGCGTTCGCCACCAACGACGAGGTGCACCACGGGCCGCGCTCGCAGGCCGGCGCCATCGCCCATCTCCCGGTGCCGGGGGGTACGGAGCCCTGCGGCTGCGGGCGCATCGGCTGCCTCCAGGCCGAGTTGAGCGAGCGGACGCTGTGCCGGCGGGCTCGGGAGGCCGGCATCGTGGAGGGCCTGAACCCCATGCACGTGGTCGCGGCCGCGGCGGGCGGTGACCCGGAGGCCGTACGGCTGCTGGTGGAGCGGGCCCGCACCATCGGACGGGCGACGCGGCTGCTGCTGGATGTGCTCAATCCGGAGACGGTGGTCGTGACCGAGGTCGGGATCATTCACCGCCAGGACTGCCTCGGCGCGCTGCGCGAGGAGGTCGGTGACGAGCGCGCGGCTTCCGTCGTGACGACGAGTTTCCCGGATTCCGTACTCGCCGTGGCCGGTGGTTCGGTGGCGCTCGACGTGCTCTACCGGGATCCGCTGGCCGCTTCACCTGAGGCTATTTAATTCAGAAACTCCGAATGTTGACAGGGGCTGCGCATGACCAGGAACATGCTGCTCATGAGCCCGTTCGTGAGCTGTCGCACCCTTTGTTGCTGACACGTTGCCGCGTGTGAAGCGCTCATTTCCGCATGCTTTCCCTGCGTGAATTCCCTTTCCCCTGGGCTGCCGAGTGCCCGGAATTCCGCATGTTTTCCTGCCTTCTGAACTCACGGAGTCCTCCCATGCCTACTTCCCCCGTGTCGGGTGTCGACCGACGGCTCTTCCTCACCTCCCTGCTCGGTGCCGCGGCCGGCGTCGCCGGGCTGAGCGGCTGCGCCGGAAGCAGCGCGGCCGCCGACACCAAGGGCGCCTCGTCCGCCCCGCTCGCCGACAAGGTCCCGGCCGGTACCAGCCTGAAGATCGCCTCGTATCTGAGCACGCAGCAACTCCAGTTCAAGCTCGCCAAGTTGGACGACCTGCCGTTCAAGGTGTCGAACTGGTTGAACATCGGCGCCGGTCCGGACGTCATCAACGCGTTCCGCGCCAAGTCCCTGGACGTCGGCAACAACGCGGGCATTCCGCCGATCCAGGCGCACTACCAGGGCTTCGACGCGAAGATCGTCGCGATCAACATCACCCGTAAGCCCAACTACCTCTTCGCCACCAAGCCCGGCAGCGACATCCAGTCGGTCGCCGGCTTCAAGGGCAAGAAGCTCGCCTTCTCGCAGGGCCAGGCCCAGGGTGTCGTCCTTCTGCGGGCGTTGAAGAAGGCGGGCCTCAAGTACGACGACGTCAAGCTCGTCCCGCTGACCAGCAACCAGTTCCTGACGGCCCTGCAGTCCGGCCAGGTGGACATCGCGCCGCTCGCCAACAGTCAGGCGCCGGCCTATCTGCAGCAGTACAAGTCCAAGGGCGCCCACGTCATCACCACGGACGTCGTCGACCTGCTCAACCTGCTGTGGGCGCCGGCCTCCGTACTGAACGACTCCGCGAAGGCCGCCGCGGTCGCCGCGTACATCCCCTACTGGGCCAAGGGCCAGGTTTGGACGTACGAGAACCCCGACACCTGGAACGAGGAGTTCTACGTCAAGACGCAGAACCTGAGCCTCGCCCAGGCCCAGGCCATCACCGAGCTCGCCAACAAGCCTCTGTTCCCGCCGAGTTGGGACGAGGCCATCAAGTGGGAGCAGGAGACCGCCGATCTGCTGGCGGAGGGCGGCTTCGTGAAGAAGTTCGACGTCTCCTCGCTCTTCGACCACCGCTTCGAGGACATCGCCGCCAAGGCCGTACCGGCGGAGTACCGGAGGTGAGCGCCGTGACCACGACAACCACTGTCGCGCCGGTGACGGCTCAGGAAGAGAGCCATCGCCCGCGGCGCCGGCGCCGAGGCCTCTCCCCCGGCAAACGCCTGCCCGCCTCCCGGCTGATCGGCCCCGCCCTCGTCGTCGCCCTGTGGGCCGTCGCCTCCGCCGCCGGACAGCTCGACCCCGGCGCGATACCGGCCCCCTGGACGGTTCTGAAGACGGCCGGTCATCTATGGACCGCCGGGACTCTGCGCACCGACATCCTGACCTCCCTGGAGCGCGCCGGGTACGGATTCGCCATCGGACTCACCGCCGGAGTCGCCCTCGCGCTGGCGGCCGGGCTCAGCCGGGTCGGCGAGGCGCTGATCGACGGGACGGTGCAGCTCAACCGGGCGATCCCGACCCTCGGTCTGATCCCGCTGTTCATCCTGTGGCTGGGCATCGGCGAGACCTTCAAGATCGCGATCATCGCCATCGTCGTCTACATACCGATCTACCTCAACACGCACGCCGCGCTGTCCGGAATCGACAGCCGTTTCGTCGAACTCGCCGAGGTCCAGGGCCTGTCCAGGTGGGCCTTCGTCCGCCAGATCGTCATCCCCGGCGCGCTGCCCGGCTTCTTCGTCGGACTGCGGCTCGGGGTGACCGGCTCCTGGCTCGGCCTGGTGGTCCTGGAGCAGATCAACGCCACCAGCGGACTCGGCTACATGATGTTCCAGGCCCAGAACTACGGCCAGTCCGACGTCATCCTCGTAGGCCTGCTCGTCTACGGCGTCTTCGGCCTCATCTCCGACAGCGCGGTCCGTCTCATCGAACGGAGGGTGCTGTCATGGCGCCGCACACTGAGCAGCTGACCCGGCCCGCCGTCCAACTCCGCGGACTGACCAGGTCGTTCAACGGCCGCACCGTCCTCGACGGCATCGACCTCGACCTTCCGGCCGGACAGTTCACGGCCCTGCTGGGGCACAGCGGTTCCGGCAAGAGCACGCTGCTGCGCGCGATCGCCGGCCTCGACCACAACGTCAGCGGCAGCGGTCAACTCACCGCCCCGGAACGGGTGTCCGTCGTCTTCCAGGACTCACGACTGCTGCCCTGGCGCCGGGTGCTGGACAACGTACTCCTCGGCCTCGACGGTAAGGAAGCGGCACACAAGGGCCGCGAGGCCCTTGTCGAGGTGGGCCTGAACGGCCGCGAACGCGCCTGGCCCAACGAGCTGTCCGGCGGCGAGGCCCAGCGCGCCGCCCTCGCCCGCTCGCTCGTTCGCGAGCCCGAACTGCTGCTGGCCGACGAGCCGTTCGGTGCCCTGGACGCGCTCACCCGGATCCGGATGCACGTCCTGCTGCGTGAGCTGTGGGAGCGCCACCGGCCCTCCGTCCTGCTCGTCACGCACGACGTGGACGAGGCGATCGTGCTCGCCGACCGGGTGCTCGTGCTCGACCACGGCCGTATCGGCCTCGACCTGCCCATCGACCGCCCGCATCCGCGCTCGTACCGGGACCCGCTGCTCGGCGAGTACCGGGAGCGGCTGCTGACCGCCCTTGGCGTCACGGAGGACCACAAGTGACCCGCCCAGCCCGGCAACTCCACCTCAACGCGTTCCTGATGAACACCGGCCACCACGAGGCGTCGTGGCGGCTGCCGGAGAGCGACCCGTATGCGCACGTCGAGCTCGACCACTACGTGCGGCTCGCCCGGATCGCCGAACGCGGCACCTTCGACTCCCTCTTCCTCGCCGACGGACCGCAGCTGTGGGGCAACCTCGCCCAGCGCCCCGCCGGCGCCCTGGAGCCGCTCACCCTGCTCACCGCGCTGGCGACGGCCACCGAGCACATCGGCCTGATCGCCACCGCCTCGACCTCCTACAACTCCCCCTACAACCTGGCCCGCAAGTTCGCCTCCCTGGACATCATCAGCGGCGGCCGGGCGGGCTGGAACATCGTCACCACCGCCGGTGCCGAGGCCGCCCGCAACTTCGGCCTGGAGCACGAGCCCGCACACGCCGACCGCTACGCCCGCGCCGCCGAGTTCCTCGACGTGGCCCTCAAGCTCTGGGACAGCTGGGAGGACGACGCGATCGTCGGCGACAAGGCGGCCGGCGTCTGGGGCGACGACGCCAAGATCCACCCGCCCCTGCACAAGGGGACATACTTCAGCGTCGAGGGCGCCCTCAACGTGCCGCGCACGCCCCAGGGGTACCCGCTCCTCGTGCAGGCGGGTTCGTCGCAGGACGGCAAGGCGTTCGCGGCACGCTACGCGGAGGCGGTGTTCACCGCCCAGCAGACCCTCGCCGACGCACAGGCCTTCTACGCCGACCTCAAGTCCCGTACGTCGGCGGCCGGTCGCGACCCCGACCACATCAAGGTGCTGCCCGGCATCGTCCCGGTGCTCGGCTCGACCCAGGCCGAGGCACGGGCGAACGAGCAGGTCCTCGAGGACCACATCGTGTACACGCACGGGGTGAGCCGCCTGGAGAGCTTGCTGCAACTGGAGCCGGGGACACTCGAGTTGGATGGCCGGCTCCCCGCCGACCTGCCGCCCGAGGACGCCATCGAGGGCGCCAAGAGCCGCTACACGCTCATCGTCGAACTCGCCCGGCGCGAACGGCTCACCGTACGGCAGCTGATCGGCCGGCTCGGCGGCGGACGCGGACACCTCACCTTCGCCGGAACCCCCGAACAGGTCGCCGACGCGATCGAGGAGTGGTTCACCCACGGCGCGGCCGACGGCTTCAACATCATGCCCGCCGTCCTGCCGTCCGGCCTCGAGCTCTTCGTCGACCACGTCGTCCCGATCCTGCGCGCCCGCGGCCTGCTCCGCACCGCTTACGGCCCGCGGCAGACGCTGCGGGAGAGATACGGACTGCCCCGCCCCGCCAACCAGTACAGCTCCGTCCTCGTCTGAACCTCCTCCGAAAGGAACCGCCCCACATGGCCGACCTCCAGATCCACAAGGTCACCGGCAACATCGGCGCCCGGATATCCGGTGTCGACATCGCCAAGCCCCTCGACGACGACACCGTCGCCGCCGTGCGTGCCGCCCTCAACGAGCACAAGGCCCTGGTCTTCGACGACGTCGACCTCGACGACGAGGGCCAGCAGGTCTTCGCCCGGCAGTTCGGCGACCTCACCACCGCCCACCCCACCGTGTCCGCGGTGGACGGCGCCCCGAACGTGCTGCCCGTCGACAGCGAGCGCGGCCGCGCCAACCACTGGCACACCGACGTCACCTTCGTCCTCAACCCGCCGCAGGCCAGCACCCTGCGCAGCATCACGATCCCGCCGTACGGCGGCGAGACGCTGATCGCCAACTCGGCGGCCGCCTACCGCGACCTGCCCGAACCCCTCCGTGCGCTCGCCGACACGCTGTGGGCCGAGCACACCAACGACTACGACTACGCGGTGCCGGACGAGGAGATCGACGAGGAGAAGGCCGCGCAGCGGGCCCAGTTCACGTCCATCAAGTACCGCACCGCCCACCCGGTCGTCCGGGTGCATCCGCTGACCGGTGAGCGCGGGCTGTTCATCGGCGGGTTCGCGCAGCGGATCGTCGGCCTGTCGGTGGGCGAGTCCCGCAAGATCCTCGACCTGCTCCAGGCGTACGTCACCCGGCCGGAGAACATCCTGCGCTGGCGCTGGTCCCCGAACCAGCTGGTCCTGTTCGACAACCGGATCACCCAGCACTACGCCATCGACAACTACGACGGTCTGCCGCGCCGGCTGCACCGCGTGACGGTCGCCGGTGACGTGCCGGTCGGCATCGAGGGCAAGGAGAGCTACTCGATCGCGGGCGATGCCTCGCACTACACGTCCGTCGCCGCGTAACGCGGAGGTCACGCACCGTACGGCGCATGTCCGCATACTGGGCGGCTTCTCCCTCTGAGCGGAGAGGCCGCCCAGACTGTGGGCGTTTTTGCCGCTCGCACGTAAGGGACCACCCGCTCTCATGTCCCGCTCCACCCTCGACGCACCACCCGGCGCCCCCGGCACGGACGTCTCCCTCTCCCACGGCCTCAAGCAGCGCCACCTGTCGATGATCGCCCTCGGCGGTGTGATCGGCGCGGGCCTGTTCGTCGGGTCCGGCGCGGGCATCGCCGCCGCCGGGCCTTCGATCGTCATCGCGTACGCCGTCTCCGGTCTGCTCGTCATGCTGGTGATGCGGATGCTCGGCGAGATGTCGGCCGCGTATCCCTCGTCCGGCTCCTTCTCCGCGCACGCGGAGCGGGCGATCGGGCCGTGGGCGGGCTTCACCGCGGGCTGGTCGTTCTGGGTGCTGCTGTGCACGGCGGTCGGCCTGGAGGGCATCGGCGCCGCGAAGATCGTCACCGGCTGGTTGCCGGGCACGCCCGAGTGGGCGTGGGTGGCGCTGTTCATGGTCGTCTTCTGCGCCACCAATCTCGCCGCCGTGAAGAACTTCGGCGAGTTCGAGTTCTGGTTCGCCGCGCTGAAGGTCGGCGCGATCAGTCTGTTCCTGGTCCTTGGCGTACTGGCTGTCGTGGGCGTCCTGCCGGGCACGGACTCCCCCGGCGCCTCGAACCTCACCGGTGAGGGCGGCTTCCTGCCGAACGGCAGCGAGGGGCTCGTCATCGGCCTGCTCGCGTCGGTGTTCGCGTACGGCGGCCTGGAGACGGTCACCATCGCGGCGGCCGAGTCGGAGAACCCGGTCAAGGGCGTCGCGAGCGCCGTGCGCACCGCCATGTGGCGCATCGCGCTCTTCTACATCGGCTCGATGGCGGTCATCGTCACTCTCGTCCCGTGGGACTCCAAGGAGGTCGTCGAGAAGGGCCCGTACGTCGCCGCCCTCGACCACCTGGGCATCCCGGGCGCCGCGCAGCTGATGAACGTGGTCGTGCTCGTGGCCCTGCTCTCGGCGATGAACGCCAACATCTACGGGGCCTCGCGCATCGGGTACTCGCTGGTGGAGCGCGGCCAGGGCCCGAAGGTGCTCGGCCGGGTGTCGGGCGGCGTACCGCGCATCGCGGTGCTGGTGTCCTGCGTCTTCGGCTTCGTGTGCGTCGTCCTCAGCTACTGGCGCCCGAACGACGTCTTCCCCTGGCTGCTGAACATGATCGGCGCGGTGATCCTGGTCGTCTGGATCTTCATCGCGGTCTCGCAGCTGCGGCTGCGGCGCCGGGTGGAGCGGGAGGCCCCCGAGAAGCTGGTCGTGCGGATGTGGGCGTTCCCGGCGCTGACGTGGGTCGCGCTGGCCGGCATGGCGGCGATCTTCGTCCTGATGGCCCGGGAGCCCGACACCCGCGTGCAGCTCTACTCGACGGGCGCGATGACGCTGTTCCTGGCGGCCGTCGGCTACGGATGGCAGAAGGCGCGCGCCCGCGCCTGACACGCATCGCCGCAGGGCCCTCGCACGGAGGACGGTTTCGTGCGAGGGCCCTTTCGCATGCCCGGGCTCGGATCCCCCGGCGCCCTCGACGCCTTGTGCGTGCCCGGCACACACCTCCACTCTCTTGCTGCTAGCGTGCACTTGCAAGCTCTTTGCAATAGGAGGCCGGAGGGGACCTGACATGGCCGTCTGCACACTTCCCGAACTGCCGTACGACTACGCCGCGCTCGCGCCCGTGATCAGCCCCGAGATCATCGAGCTGCAGCACGACAAGCACCACGCCGCCTATGTGAAGAGCAGGATGTGGCCCGGCGTCACGAAGCGGCCAAGTCTCGCGCCGACGTGTTGCTCCTGGCCCCCTGAGGCAGATAGGAAACGTCCTGCTCGTGATCGTCTTCTCACCCTTCACGCAGCAGGCGGAAAGAAGGAAAGCCCCCACGAGGACCTGACTCGCGGGGGCTTTCCCTCATGGTGTGCACGGCACGTTGAGCGACAGCAGGGCGACGACCCCGTCCGTCACCCGCAGTTCGGTGATCGCCGCGTTGCGCAGTCGCGGAAAGACCCGGCGGTACTCGCCCAGCGGGATGGACAGGACGGAGCAGAGCACCAGGCGGAGCAGGGTGTTGTGGGCGACGACCAGGACGCGTTCGCCGGGGTGTGCGGCGGCGATGCGGCGCAGGGCGCCCGCGCCCCGGGCGGCGGCGGTGCGGGGGTCCTCCGCCTCCGGGAAGGGGTACGACACCGGGTCGGCCCGGAAGGCCTTGGCGCGCGCCGGGTTCTCCGCCTCGAACTCGGCGAGGGTGCGGCCCTCCACGACCCCGAAGTCGCACTCGCGCAGCGCGGGGTCGCGGTGCGGGCTGAGGCCCAGGGCGCGGCAGGCGGGTTCGGCCGTGGCGATGGCGCGGGAGACCGTGGACGTCCAGATCGCGTCGACAGGGTGTGCTGCGGCCCAGCGGCCGAGGGCCTCGGCCTGGGCGCGGCCCTCGTCGGTGAGGGGGACGTCGCTCACGCCGGCGTAGCGGTTCTCGGCATGCCAGACGGTCTGCCCGTGCCGGGCCAGCAGAAGGGTCGCACCGCGGGTGCTCGTCGTACTCATGACCCGGCAGTATCCAGGTTCCCGCGGGCTCGCGCGTGCGCTGCGACGGAAGCCGGCAGCCAGCCGCGCTGTTCGAGCTCGTCGACGAAACGCGTGTACGGGTCGCCGAAGAGTGCCGTGCGGGCGGGGCGCGGTTCGAGGACCGCGCGGATGCGGACCATGGCTTCGGCGGCGTCGGCGAGGCTCGCGACGGCGCCGGTGCCGTAGGCCGCCAGCGCGGCCATGCCCAGGGCGGGTTCGGTCTGCTCGGGGACACGGGCGGGGCGGCCGAGGATGTCGGCGCGGAGCTGGTTCCAGTAGGGGCTGCGGGCGGCGCCGCCGGTGAGGGTGAGCGGGCCGTCCAGCGGGGCGCCGAGGTGGTGCAGGTAGTCCAGGCAGAGCCGCTCGGTGAGGCCGACGCCCTGGAGGAGCGCGGCCCACAGGTCGGCGTCACAGGCGGGTTCGCCGAGGACGAAGGCTGTGGCGTCCGGGGCGAGGAAGGGAAAGCGTTCCCCGGGTGAGGTGAGGGGGTAGGCGAGGACGGACGCGGGCTCGTGGGCCGGGGCGGCCTCGTCCATGGCGGCCGGTGAGGCATCCGGGAAGTACGCCGCCAGCGCGCCCGCGCCGACGCTCGACGCGCCGCCGGGCAGCCAGCTCCCGTCCGGGGCGAGGTGGTTGTAGACGACGCCGGTTGCGTCCCGTACGGGCTGCGCTGCCGCACCCTTGAGCACGAGCGTCGTCCCGAGCACCGAGTTCCAGGAGCCCTCGCGCAGGGCGCCCGAGGCGATCTGGGCCGCGCAACCATCGGTCATCCCGGCGATCACGGGGGTGCCGGCGGGGATGCCGGTGCGTTCGGCGGCGGCCGCGCAGACCTCGCCGAGCCGGGTTCCGGGACGTACGACCTCGGGCAACACATCCTCGGGCAGGCCCAGTTCGGCCAGGGCCGCGTACGGCCAGGTGGCGCGCTCCAGGTCGTAGGCGGTCTTCAGGGCGTGGCTGGAGTCGGTGGGCGTCGGGTGGCCGGCGAGACGGCCGGTGATGACATCGGCCTGGTGCGCCAGACGAGCGCACCGACCCGACCCGACGCCACCTCGCCCGTCGGCGCCGCCGCACTCCCCCATCAGCCACAGCGCCTTCGGCAGCCCCCAGCCGTTCTGCACGAAGAGCCCGGCCGCCCGGGCCCGTTCCCCCTGCGCCGCGGCGCGTCCGTCGTCGTACATCAGGCCCGGTGTCAGCGGGCGCCCCGCATCGTCCGTGAGCAGCACCGTCCCGGACGTGGCGCACACCGCGAGCCCACCGATCCGTACGCGGTCGAGCGGCCGCAGCGCCGCCCGGGACGCCGTGCACACCGCGTCCCACCAGTCGTCCGCGTCCTGTTCATGGCGGGGGCCCGCCCGTCGTCCGGTGAGCGGGGCCGCGCCACCGCCGAGGACGCGTCCGGCGCCCGTGACGACGAGGACGCGCACACCCTGCGTGCCCAGGTCGACCCCCAGCCACGCCGTTCCGTCTTCCGCCATCCGGACCTCCCTGCCTTCTCGACTCACTCACGCGCATACCGACCCGGACTGTGAACTTCTCACTCTGCCCTGAGATTTATCCCTGCACGAGGGATTGACGGTCAACCCCCGCCGTTACACCCTCTGTTAACGAGTCGACTCGACGTGTTAACCGGACCGGACCGATCCGACGTGGAGGTCACGGATGGACATGCACGTGCACGACCGCCGGCGCTTCCTCGCGCTGGCCGCCGCGGCGGCCTCGGCCCCGCTGCTGACCGCCTGCGGCGCCGGGTTCGGCGGGGACGACAAGAAGAACGACGGGTCGGCCGCCGCCGACGTCACCGGGTCCTTCGACTGGAAGCGGGAGAAGGGCACGACGGTCAAGGCGCTGCTGAACAAGCACCCCTACACGGACGCGCTGATCGCCGACCTCAAGACGTTCACCGAGAAGACCGGCATCAAGGTCGAGTACGACGTCTTCCCCGAGGACAACTACTTCGACAAGCTCACCGTGGACCTGTCCAGCGGACGCGCCTCGTACGACGTCTTCATGCTCGGCGCCTACATGGTATGGCAGTACGGGCCGCCGGGCTGGCTGGAGGACCTCGGGCCCTGGATGCGCAACTCCTCTGCCACCGGCGACGAATGGGACCGGGCCGACTTCTTCCCGAACCTCCTGCAGGCCGACCAGTGGTCCCTCAAGGCGGGCGCGCCGCTCGGGCAGGGCGGGCAGTACGCGCTGCCGTGGGGCTGGGAGACGAACGTCGTCGCCTACAACACGGAGGTCTTCAAGAAGCTCGGCCTCAAGCCGGCCGAGAGCTTCGAGGAGTTACGGGAAGTGGCGTCCGTCATCAAGCGCAAGGCGCCGGGCGCCGGATTCGACGGGATGTACGGCATCGCGGTGCGCGGCTCGCGCAGCTGGGCGACGATCCACCCCGGCTTCATGACGATGTACGCGCGTAACGGCCTCAAGGACTTCACCGTCACCGACGGCAAGCTCGAACCGGCCATGAACACCCCGGAGGCCATCGCCTTCACCCAGGACTGGGCGGGCATGGTCAAGCAGGGCGGCCCGCCGTCGTGGACGTCGTACACCTGGTACCAGTGTTCCAGCGACCTCGGTGCGAAGAAGGCCGGGATGCTCTTCGACGCGGACACGGCCGCATACTTCCAGGCCGTGAAGGGGGCGAGCCCGGCGTCCGGGAAGATCGCCTTCCATCCGGGGCCGAAGGGGCCCGACGGGTCGCTCGCCACCAACATGTGGATCTGGTCGCTCGGCATGAACGCCAAGAGCAAGAAGAAGAGCGCCGCCTGGCTGTTCCTGCAGTGGGCGACCGGCAAGGAACATCTGCGCAAGGGCGCGATCACGTACAACCACATCGACCCGGTGCGGAAGTCGATCAGCCAGGACGGCGCCTACAAGGACAAGATGAGGCACCTGGAGGGCTTCATCGACACCTTCGAGACGGTCGTCGGCCAGACGAAGATCCAGTTCACCCCGCAGGCGCAGTTCTTCGACGCGACGACGAGCTGGGCGTCCGCGCTCCAGGAGATCTACGGTGGCAAGAATGCCAAGTCCGTGCTCAACGGCCTCGCAAGTGACCTCGCGGCCAAGGTGAGTTGAGCCCGATGACCTCGTTGACGGAGACCGACCACGGGGCGGCCTCTCGCGAGGAGGGGGCACGGCAGGTACGGGCCGTTCCGCGCTGGCGACGCGGCCTGCGCCCGTACCTGCTGATCGTGCCCGCCCTGCTGCTCACCGGCGGGATCCTGTACCCCTTCGGACTCGGCCTCTACTACACGCTGTTCGACTTCTCGGCGAGCAAGCCGCGGCCGGACATGGTGGGCTTCGAGAACTACCGGACGGTGTTCACCCAGGAGGCCTTCTGGAACTCCGCCTGGGTGACGGTGCTGTACGCGGTCGGGGCCGCCGCCGTGGAGACCGTGCTCGGGGTCGCCGTGGCCCTGCTGCTGCACCGGTCCTCCCGCGTCGGCCGTGTGCTGGAGAAGATCCTCATCCTGCCGCTGATGATCGCGCCGGTGATCGCCGCGATCATCTGGAAGCTGATGCTCCAGCCGTCCGTGGGCGTGATCAACCACGTGCTGAAGCCCTTCGGCCTGGGCGGCGTCCAGTGGACGGACACCCCGACCGGCGCGCTGTTGTCGTCGATCGCGGTGGACGTGTGGGTGTACACGCCGTTCGTGGCGATCCTGGCGCTGGCCGGGCTGCGCTCGTTGCCCACCTCCCCGTTCGAGGCGGCCGCGGTGGACGGGGCCCGCTGGTGGTACACCTTCCGGCGGCTCACACTGCCGATGCTGTGGCCCTACGTCCTGGTCGCGGTGATCTTCCGGTTCATGGACTCGCTGAAGGTCTTCGACATCATCTACGCGCTGACCGAGGGCGGGCCCGGCGACTCGACGGTGGTGCTGCAGATCCGCGCCTACCTGGAGGCGATCCGCTTCCAGCGCTATTCGTTCGGGATCAGCTACACGATCGTGCTGTGGGCCGTGGTCTATCTGGCCGCGATGGTGCTGGTGCGCTATCTGGGCAGGCTTCAGAACCGGGCCGCGGAGGTGCCCAAGTGATCCGCAGGAGCAGGAAGTCGCGACGGAAGCCGGGCAGGAAGCCTTGGCTCGGATGGCTGGCGGACGCCGCGCTCATCCTCTACTTCGTCTTCGCGCTCTTCCCGATCGCCTGGATGGTGATGCTCTCCCTCAAGCCGGCCGACCAGCTCTTCAGCACCTACTTCTCCTTCACCCCGACCCTCGACTCCTACCGGACGGTGCTCGGCGACAGCGAAGGGATTCCCTTCGTGCGCTTCTTCGTCAACAGCCTGGTCGTGTCGCTGGGCGCGGTCGCGCTCTCGCTCGTGGTCGGCCTGCCGGCGGCGTACGCGTCGGCACGCTGGCGGTTCAAGGGCTCCGAGAACCTGATGTTCACCCTGCTGTCGTTCCGCTTCGCGCCCGAACTCACCGTGATCATCCCGCTGTTCGTGCTCTATCAGAAGCTCGGCCTGTTCGACACCTACGTCGGCATGGTGTGGGTGCTGCAACTCGTCACCCTGCCGCTGATCGTGTGGATCATGAGGTCCTACTTCGCCGATCTGACCCCGGAGCTGGAGCAGGCGGCGCTCCTCGACGGCTACACACGTAAGCAGGCCTTCTTCAAGGTCGCGCTGCCGCTGGTCAAGCCCGGGATCGCGGCCGTGTCACTGCTCGCCTTCATCTTCGCCTGGAACAACTTCGTCTTCCCCCTCATCCTCACCTCCTCGCAGGCCCAGACCGTGACCGTGGGCGCGCTGTCCTTCCTCGGCGGCGACCGGCCCAAGTACAACCTCACGGCCGCCGCCGCGCTCGTCTCCGTCGTCCCACCCTTGCTGCTCGCGCTGACGATCCAGCGGTATCTGGTGCGGGGGCTGTCGTTCGGGGCGGTGAAGTCATGAGCATCGCTCTGCGAGGCGTGCGCAAGTCGTACGGCCGGACCACCGCGCTGGACGGGCTCGAACTGGAGGTCCACGACGGCGAGTTCTTCTGCCTGCTCGGCCCCTCGGGCGCCGGCAAGACGACGACCCTCAAGACAGTGGCCGGACTCGAACAGCCCGATGCCGGCACGGTCGAGCTCGACGGCGCCGACATGACCGGCGTCGAGCCGTACGACCGGGGCGTGGCCATGTGCTTCGAGAGCTACGCCCTCTACCCGCACCGCTCGGCGTACGACAACCTCGCCTCCCCGCTGCGCTCGCCCCGCTACAGGTTGCCCGCCGCCGAGGCCCGCGACCGCATCGGCGCGATCGCCGAACTCCTCGGCATCAACGGCCTGCTGGACCGTCCGGTGGGCCAGCTGTCCAACGGGCAGCGGCAGCGGATCGCGCTCGGCCGGGTGCTGGTACGCCCCGCCCGCGCCTTCCTCCTCGACGAACCGCTCTCCCACCTGGACGCCAAACTGCGCCAGTCGATGCGCGCGGAGCTCAAGGCGATCGGCGCCGTGCAGCACACCACCACGCTGTACGTCACCCACGACTCCGTCGAGGCCCTGGCACTCGGCGACCGGATCGGCGTCATCCGGGACGGCCGGATCGTACAGACGGGGACTCGGGAGGAGATCTGGTACCGGCCGTACGACACCGAGGTGGCGCGGGCGTTCGGGCGGCCGCGGATCAATCTGCTGCCGGGGACGATCGCCGAGGGCGGCGGCTTCCGTTCGGTGGACGGGGCGGTGGAGCTGCCCGTCGGGGCGGAGGCGTCCCCGGGCGCGGACGTGCTGGTCGGGGTGCGTCCCCGGGATCTCGCCCTGGGGCACGAGGGACCCGACACCGACGGCCTGCGCTCGGCCCTCACCGGCACCGTCTACGTCACCGAGGTGCTCGGCCGGGCCGTCGAGGTCACCGTGCGGCTGGGCGGGCAGCACGTCTCGCTCGTCGCGCCGCGGGCCGAGGCGACACACCTGCGTCCCGACGATCCGGTACGGCTGACCGTACGGCCTGAGAACCTGCTGCTGTTCGAGGCCGACCGGCCGGAGCGTCCAGGACGAAGGATCGAGACGAGCACGCGATGAGCAGCAGCGGCAACACCAGTGGTGCACAGCAGGGGCCCGCGGTCCGGCAGGCCGCCATGGCCGAGCAGGTACTGGCCGACGGGTCGGCGACCGCGGCCGAGCTGGCCGAGCGCTTCGGCGTGAGCCTGATGACCATACACAGGGACCTCGACGAGCTCGAACGACAGGGAATCGTACGGAAGTTCAGGGGTGGTGTGACCGCGCAGCCCTCCGGCGTCTTCGAGTCGAATGTCCAGTACCGGCTGAAGACGATGCGCCCGCAGAAGGCGGCCGTCGCCGAGCGCGCGCTGAAGCTCGTCGAGCCCGGCATGGCGGTGCTGCTCGACGACTCGACGTCCGCGCTGGAGATAGCCCGAAGACTGGGCGAGATCACCCCGCTCACGGTCGTCACGAACTTCCTCGAGGCGATCAACCTCCTCTCCGACCGGCGCGGCATCCATCTGATGGCCCTGGGCGGCGACTACGACCCGCTGCACTCCTCGTTCCTCGGGGTGTCCTGCGTGGAGGCGGTGCAGTCGCTGCGCGTCGACATCTGCTTCGCGTCGACGTCGGCGGTCTTCGGCGGGTACGCGTACCACCAGGAGCAGCACATCGTGTCCGTCAAGCGCGCCATGCTCGACTCGGCCGCCCGCAACATCCTGCTGCTCGACCACACCAAGCTCGGCCGGGTCGCGCTGCACCGCGTCGTCCCGCTGTCCCGCTTCGACCTGGTCCTCGTCGACGACGGGGCGTCGGCCGAGGCGCTGCGCGATCTCGACGAACACAAGGTCCCCTACGAAGTGTGCGCCACCGGCACCGGTGGCTGAGTGCCCAGCAGAGAGGGTTGCAGATGGCCGAATTGGCGCTGCGCGAACTGCGCAAGACGTACCGGTCCAGGGGTCGCCCGGCCGTCGACGCGGTGCGCGGCATCGACCTGGAGCTGCGCTCCGGCGAACTCCTCGGACTGCTCGGCCCCTCCGGGTGCGGCAAGTCCACGACCCTGCGCATGATCGCGGGTCTGGAGACGGTGACCGGCGGCGACATCCTGGTGGGCGGCGCCTCGGTCGTGGGGCGGCCCGCGCAAGCCCGCAATATCGGTGTCGCCTTCGAGAACTACGCGCTGTATCCGCCGCTGAGCGTCGCCGAGAACCTGGCGTTCGGACTGAAGGCCCGCAGGCGGGGAGCACGGGGATCGCGGGAGGATGTCTCCCGCAAGGTCGCCGAGATCGCGGAACGGGTCGCGCTCACCGATCTGCTCGAGGCCCGGCCCGCCGGTCTGTCCAGCGGCCAGAAGCAGCGCGTCGCCCTCGCCCGCGCGCTGATCCGCGAGCCCGACGTCCTGCTCCTGGACGAGCCGCTGTCCCACCTCGACGCGGCCCAGCGGGACACGACCCGCCGCGAACTCAAGCGCATCCAAAAGGACTTGGGCCACACCACGATCCTGGTCACGCACGACCAGGAGGAGGCCCTCTCCCTCGCCGACCGGATCGCCGTGATGAAGGACGGCGTCATCCAGCAGCTCGGCACGCCGTACGAGATCTTCGACAGCCCCGCCAATGTCTTCGTCGCCGACTTCGTCGGGGAGCCCGCGATCAATCTGCTGCCGGGGATCTCGACGGGGGACGGCCACGCCCGGCTCTCGCGTACGGTGAGCTTCGCGCTGCCGGTGAAGGTGGCGCAGGGCCGCGAGGTGGTGATCGGCATCCGCCCGGAGGATCTGGAACTGTCCGGCGAGGGCGGGGTCGCGGCACGGGTGAGCGCCCACGAGCCACTCCTGGAATCGGGCATCGCCACCCTGGTCCTCGAAGGAGTCGTACGACCGCTGGTCACCCTCACCGGCCCCGAGGTGCGGCTCGCCCGGGACGAGCGGGTCCGGGTGAGCGCCGATCCCGGCCTCACCCATGTCTTCGACGCCGAGACGGGAGACTCCCTGCGATGACCGGTTCCGTGACTGTGGTGGCCGCGGGCGACCACTTCGTACTGCCGCGGCTGATCGCGGAGGCGGTCCGCGCCGAGCTCGGCGAACACCCCCTTTCCGTACGGGAACTGACGCTCGACTGGCCCCTTGAACCCTTCGGCCCGGTCGCCGAGGTCGAGGAGGCGAGCGACGCCGAGGACGAGCTGATCGAGGCACTCGGCGACGCGGACGTCCTGGTCACCCAGATGGGCCCGGTGACCGAGCGGGTGCTGGCCGCCTCCCCCCGGCTGCGGCTGGTGGTCGTCTGCCGGGGCGGTCCGGTGAACGTGAACCGGGAGGCGGCCCGCGCACAGGGCGTACGGGTGTGCTTCGCGCCGGGCCGCAACGCCGCCGCCACCGCCGAGTTCACCGTCGGCCTGCTCCTCGCGGCACTGCGGCGCATCCCGCAGGCCCACGATCTCCTCGCACGGCAGGGCAGTTGGGGCGGCGGCGCGACGTACTACACCTACGAGCAGAGCGGCCTGGAGCTGGAGGACCTTCCCGTCGGGCTGATCGGCTACGGGGCCGTCGGCAGCCGGGTCGCACGGGTGCTCGGCGCGTTCGGGGCACGGGTGCTGGTGTACGACCCGTATGTGCGCGGCGAGGTGCACGGACTGCGGGTCGGCTCACTGGACGACCTTCTCGGCCGGTCCCGGGTGATCAGCCTGCACGCACGGCTCACCTCCGAGACCCGCGGCCTGATCGGCGCGCGCGAGCTGGCGCTGCTGCCGCCCGGTGCCGTCCTGGTGAATGTGGCGCGGGGTCCGCTGGTCGACGAGGGCGCACTGTGCGACGCGCTGAAGAGCGGGCAGCTGTCGGCGGCCGCGCTCGACACCTACGAGCGCGAGCCGGTGCCGCCGGACTCCCCCCTCTTCGACCTCGTCGGGACCGAACGGCTGCTCATGACACCGCACTTGGGCGGCGCCAGCCGGGCGGTGGCCGAAAAGGCCGCACGGATCGCGGCGGCGGAGGTGGGCCGCTGGGCACGCGGAGAGCCACCGGCACACTGCCTCGACTGAGGCCCACCGACAGGAGACGACCGAGCTGAGGGAGGCCGAGGGTCATGTACGTCGGTATCGATGTGGGCACGTCCATGGTGAAGGCCGCCGCCTTCGACGACACGGGCCGCGAACTGGCCGTGCAGGCACGGCCGGTGGACCTCACCATCCGCGGCGGCTTCGTCGAGCAGGACATGGAGGAGGTGTACGCGGCGGTGGTCGCCGCGCTCTCCGCGCTGACCGCCGCCGTGCCGGGCATCGTCGAGCTGGCCGGGCTCACCGGGCAGGGCGACGGGGTGTGGCTCGTCGACGACGAGGGCCTGCCGGTGCGGGCCGCCGCGTCCTGGATGGACGGCCGGGCGCACGAGCTGGTCGACCAGTGGCTGGCGGACGGCACCTTCGAGACGGTGTTCCGGCGCACCGGGAGCGCCATGTTCCCCGGCTGTCCCGGGCCGCTGCTGGTCTGGCTCGACCGCTACGAGCCCGCTTCGCTGGACTCGGCGACCACCGCGCTGTACTGCAAGGACATGGTCTTCCAGCGGCTGACGGGGGTGCGGGCGACGGATGTGTCGGACGCGTCCATGCCGTTCCTCGACCCGCGCACCCGCGCGTACGACAACCGGGTCGTCGAGCTGCTCGGCCTGGCCCACCGGCGCGGGCTCCTGGCGCCGGTGAGCGATCCCGTGGCCACCGGGCGGACCCGCGGCGGAGGCCTGCCGCCCGGCACGCCGATCGCCAACGGCCCGTACGACCTCCCTTCCTGCGCGCTCGGCGCGGGCGTCACGGCCCCCGGCGACGGACTGCTGATCGTCGGCACCTGCCTGGCCAGTCTCGTCGCGACGACGGACCTCGACCTGACCGGCGAACCGGCCGGCCTGTACATCTCGACCGACCGGGCCGGGTACTGGCTGCGCGCCATGCCCGCGATGGTCGGCACGGCGGCGCTGGACTGGGTCCTGTCGACGACGGGCGTCCACCACGACGAGGTGGACGCGCTGCTGGCCGCGACCCCGCCCGGCGCGAACGGCGTCCGCGTACTGCCCTACTTCGCCCCCTCGGGCGAACGCGCCCCCTTCGTCGAACCACGCCTGCGCGCCGAACTGACGGGCGTCTGCCTGGAGTCGACTCGCGGCGACCTCATCCGCGCCACCTGCGAGGGCATCGGCTACGCCGCCCGCCACTGTCTGGAGGCCGCCGGCCTGACGGGGTCGCTCGCCGTCTGCGGCGGGGGCACGCGCAGCCCCGCGTGGATGCGGCTGCTGGCCGATGTGCTCGGGCGGCCCTTGCGGGTCGTGGAGGGTGAGGTGGGGGCGCGGGGAGCGGTGCTGGCGGCGGCGGCGCGGTACGGGGTCGCCCTCGACACGGCCGCGTGGACCGAGCCGACCGCGGTCGTCGAACCCGACGCGGCGCGGGCGGCCTACTACGCCAAGGCGTACGAGGACCACCTGGCCCGCCTGACAGAGGCCCGGTCCCGGGCTCGCCACTGAGTTTCCTCGCCCCCTCCGCCCCTGCCCGTCCCGTCCCTGGGGGCTGCGCCCCCAGACCCCCGCCAAAAGATCGCGCAGTTCCCCGCGCCCCTGAAAGGGGCGCGGGGAACTGCCGAAAGGCTGGTCGGGACGGGCAGGGGCGGAGGGGGCGAATCAAACACGCCGACCACCCACCACGGAAAGGAAGTTGCATGACCCCGCATCCAAGACGTCGCTCCATACTGCTCGCAGCGGCTGCCGGCACGGCGGCCGCCGCCGCACCCACCGCGGCGGCAGCCGGGCAGTCCCACCCCCACGCCCCCGTGGTGGTCGGCCACCGCGGCGCCGCCGGCTGGCGCCCCGAACACACCGCGGCGGCATACACGTACGGCGTCCAGACCGGCGCCGACTGGATCGAACCGGACCTGGTGCCGACCAAGGACCACGTTCTGGTCGTCCGGCACGAGAACGAGATCTCGCAGACCACGGACGTGGCAGCGCACCCGGAGTTCACCGGCCGCCGCACGACGAAGACGGTGGACGGCCGGAGCGTGACAGGCTGGTTCACCGAGGACTTCACGCTGGCGGAGCTGAAGACGTTACGGGCGGTGGAGCGCCTCCCCCTGGTCCGCAACCGCAACACCGTCTTCGACGGCCGCCACGAGGTGCTCACCTTCCAGGAGGTCGTCGACCTCGCCCGCCGCCTGTCCAAGGAACACGGCCGTACGATCGCCGTCTTCCCGGAGACGAAGCACCCCACCTATTTCCGCTCGATCGGCCTGGAACTGGAGCCGAAACTGGCGGCGCTCATCCGCGGCAACCGCCTGGGCCCGCGCGAGTGCGTCGTCCAGTCCTTCGAGCCGACGAGTCTGCAGGGCATCGCCATCCAGAAGCTGGGCGTACCGCTGTGGCAGGCTCTGGGCACCACGGGCGGCCCCTACGACCTGGCCTCCTCCGGCGACCCGACGACGTACAAGGACATGATGACGCCGACGGGCCTCGCGGAGATCGCCACCTACGCCGACTGGATCGGCCCCGACAAGACGTCGATCGTGCCGGTGGGCACCGACGGCCGCCTCGGTAGCCCGACCTCTCTCGTGCCGGACGCCCACCGGGCCGGCCTGCGGATCGGGCCGTACACCTTCCGGGCGGAGAACCAGTTCCTGCCGGCGGACTTCCGGCGGGGTACCGGAGCCAATGATTTCGGGGACGCGTTCGCGGAGTACGCGCTGTACTACGGGCTGGGGGTCGACGCGGTGGTGACCGACTTCCCGGACCTGGCGGCGATCGCGAGGAGGGGTTCATGACGATAAGCCGGGTATGCCCGACCTGTGGCAGCAGGCAGGACTTCCGGAAGCTCAATGACGCCGAGAAGGCAGCGGTCCGCGCGGAGAAGGGCGAGCGCCACTTCGTCAACAACCTCTGGCGGTGCACCGCCAAGGGGTGCCTGTGGTACCAGCCGTACCTCCACACGCGAGGCGGCGACCGCCTCCCCGAGAAGTTCCGGGACGACCCCACGACCGAGCCGGGCGCGGACTGACACCTCGTTGTCAGACCCTCCTGACACGCTTCCCCTCATGGACACCGCAGAGTTCTGGCGCATCGTCGAGGACGCACGCAAGCAGGCAGCCGACCCGGCGGACGGCGAAGCGGTCGCCGAGCGGGCCACCGCGGTGCTGGCCACTCGGCCCGTGGCGGAGATAGTCGCCGCCCAGCAGGTCTTCTGGGACCTGATGGCGCAGTCGTACCGCGCTCCCCTGTGGGCCGCCGTCTATCTGATCAACGGCGGCTGCTCCGACGACGGCTTCGACTACTTCCGCGGCTGGCTGATCCTGCAGGGCCGCGAGGTGTTCGAGCGGACCCTGGCCGATCCGGACACGCTGGCGGACCTCCCGGTCGTGGGGGAGGCCGCGGCGGACTGGAGGGAGATGGAGTGCGAGGACGCACTGGGCATCGCCTGGGACGCCCATCGGGCGGCGACGGGTGAGGAGCTGCCCCAGGACAGCTTCACGATCCGGTATCCGGAGCTGAAACCGTCCTGGGGCTTCGACTTCGACGACGACGAGGAGCGGTCACGCCGACTGCCCCGGCTGTCCGCGCTCTACGCCGACTGAGGAACCGGAGGACCTACAGGTTGCTGAAGTCCGGTCCCGCCGTCCGCGACCGCTTGATCTCGTAGAAGCCCGGCACCGAGGCGACGAGCAGCGTGCCGTCCCAGAGCTTGGCTGCGTCCTCGCCCTTGGGAGCCGGGGTGACGACGGGGCCGAAGAAGGCGAGCTGTTCGCCGTCGGCGCCGGGGACGGCGATGACCGGGGTGCCGACGTCCTGGCCGACCTTGTCGATGCCCTCCTTGTGGGAGGCGCGCAGCTCGGCGTCGAACTCGAAGTTCTCCTGGTCGGCGTAGTCGATCAGGTCCGCGGGGAGGCCGACGTCGGCGAGCGCGCCGACTATCGCCTCGCGGGTCGGGCCCTCGCCCTGGTTGTGGATGCGGGTGCCGAGGGCGGTGTAGAGCGGGCCGAGGACGTCGTCGCCGTGCTTCTGCCAGGCGGCGGTCACCACGCGGACCGGGGCCCAGGCCTTGGTGGTCAGCAGCTCCCGGTAGTCCTCGGGCAGCTCGTCCAGCTTGGGCTCGTTCAGCACGGCGAGGCTCATGATGTGCCAGCGGACCTCGATGTCCCGGACCTTCTCCACTTCCAGGACCCACCGCGAGGTCATCCACGCCCAGGGGCACAGCGGGTCGAACCAGAAGTCGACGGGGGTCTTGGCGGAGGTGCTCGCGGTCTCGGACATGGCTCTCCTAGAAATACGGTCGTTTCCCCAGGCAACACCGACCGCCATCCACCCCATTCCCGGGTGCCCGGTCTCAGGGGCACATGGCAGGATCGGGCCTGTCCGCATGCCGAACACCAGCCGAGGGAGTGCCGTCCGTGCCCGGTGAGAATCTGTCCCGCGACGAGGCCCGGGAGCGGGCCGCCCTGCTGTCCGTCGACGGGTACGACGTATCCCTCGACCTGCGCTCCGCCCTCGACGCCTCCCCCGCGGGCGCGGGCGGCACGGAAGGGCAGCGGACCTTCCGGTCCGTGACCACGATCCGCTTCCGCTGCGCCGAGCCGGGCGCGGCCACCTTCGCCGATCTGATCGCGCCGAGTGTGACCGCCGTCTCATTGAACGGCAAGGACCTCGACCCGGGCGAGGTCTTCGACGGCTCCCGGATCCGCCTGGAGGACCTCGCCGCCGACAACGAACTCGTGGTCGACGCCGAGTGCGCCTACTCCCGCACCGGCGAGGGCATGCACCGCTTCGTCGACCCCGAGGACGGCGAGGTATACCTGTACACGCAGTACGAGCCCGCCGACTCGCGCCGCGTCTTCGCCAATTTCGAGCAGCCGGATCTCAAGGCCCCCTTCCGCTTCGAGGTGCGCGCCCCACAGGGCTGGACCGTCTGGAGCAACGGCGTCGGTGAACTCGCGGACGGAGTCTGGCGGTTCGCCGAGACCAAGCCGATCTCGACGTACATCACGGCGGTCGTGGCGGGCCCGTACCACTATGTGACCGACTCCTACTCCCGCACCTTCGACGACGGTACGACGCTGGAGATCCCCCTGGGCGCGATGTGCCGCAAGGGCCTGGCACCCCACTTCGACTCCGACGACGTGTTCCTGGTGACCAAGCAGGGGCTGGACTTCTTCCACGACCACTTCGACTACCCGTACCCGTTCGGCAAGTACGACCAGGCGTTCGTGCCCGAGTACAACCTCGGCGCGATGGAGAACCCGGGACTCGTCACCTTCCGCGAGGAGTTCATCTTCCGCGGCAAGGTCACCCAGGCGTCGTACGAGGGCCGGGCGAACGTCGTCCTGCACGAGATGGCGCACATGTGGTTCGGCGACCTCGTCACCATGGAGTGGTGGGACGACCTGTGGCTCAAGGAGTCCTTCGCCGACTTCATGGGCGCGTTCTCGCTGGTCGGCGCGACCCGCTTCAAGGACGGCTGGATCACCTTCGCCAACCGCCGCAAGGCGTGGGCGTACCGCGCGGACCAGCTGCCGTCCACCCACCCGATCACGGCCGACATCCGCGACCTCCAGGACGCCAAGCTCAACTTCGACGGTATCACCTACGCCAAGGGCGCGAGCGTACTGAAGCAGCTCGTCGCGTACGTCGGGCAGGACGCCTTCCTGGAGGGCGCGCGGCGCTACTTCAAGCGGAACGCCTACGGGAACACGCGCCTCGGCGACCTGCTGTCGGTGCTGGAGGAGACGAGCGGCCGGGACATGGCCGCCTGGGCGCGGTCCTGGCTGCAGACCGCCGGCGTCAACTCCCTCACCCCGCAGGTGATCCTGGGCTCCGAGGGACGCGTCACCGAGCTGGCGATCCTCCAGGAGGCCGCCGAGTCGCACCCCGAACTGCGCCCGCACCGGGTGGCGGTGGGCCTGTACCGCTGCACGCCCGAGGGCACCGTGGAGCGGTACGCGCGCGCCGAAGTCGACGTCGACGGCCCGCGTACGGTCGTCCGCGAGCTGGTCGGCGCCGACGCCCCCGATCTGGTCCTCGTCAACGACGACGATCTGACGTACTGCAAGATCCGGTTCGACGAGGGCTCGTTGGCGACCCTGCGGGAGCGACTCGGTGAGATCACCGACCCGTTGGCGCGCGCCCTGTGCTGGTCGGCGCTGTGGAACCTCACACGCGACGCGCTCATGCCCGCCCGCGACTTCATCGACCTGATGCTGCGATTCGCCGGCCGCGAGTCCGACATCGGTGTGCTCCAGATGCTGCACGCCTGGGCCAACTCGGCGCTCACGTACTACGTGGCGCCCCACTGGCGCACGGAGGCGGGCCGCCTGCTCACCGAGGGCGCGCTGCGAGAGCTGCGGCTCGCCGAGCCGGGCAGCCAGCACCAGCTGACGTGGGCGCGTTTCTTCGCGACGGTGGCGTCCGAGGAAGCCGATCTCCAGCTGCTGCAGGGCCTGTTGGCGGGCACCGCGAAGATCGACGGGCTGGAGGTCGACCAGGAGCTTCGCTGGGCGTTCCTGGAACCGCTCGCCGCGCACGGGGTCGCCGACGAGGTCGCGCTCTCCGCCGAACTCGCCCGCGACGACACGGCGTCCGGCAAACGCCACCAGGTCCGCTGCCTCGCCGCCCGCCCCTCGGCGGCGGTCAAGGCGCAGGCCTGGGCGGCCGTGGTCGAGTCCGACGCGCTGTCCAACGCGCTCGTCGAGGCGACCATCGCCGGGTTCACGCAGCCGTCCCAGCGCGAGCTGCTCGCGCCGTACGCCGCGAAGTACTTCGAGACGATCGAGCGGGTCTGGGCGGAGCGGTCCATCCAGATCGGCATGGACGTGGTGAAGGGGCTGTTCCCGTCCCTCCAGGACTCGCAGGCGACGCTGGACGCGACGGACGCCTGGCTGGCGGCGCACGAAGGGGCGGCGCCGGCGCTGCGCCGACTGGTGCTGGAGGCGCGGGACGATCTGGCGCGCACCCTGCGGGGACAGGCCTGCGATGTGGCGGCGGCGGGCTAGCACTGCTCCCTGCTTGACGACTGAGGGCACCGGTTCCGGCCGGTGCCCTCAGTGCTGACGCGGTACGGACGCGGACGCGGCTGACGCGGTACGGACGCGGCGACGGCGCTCGTGGTTGGCGTGGCTGGCGCGGATAGCTGGCGCGGATAGCTGACGCGCGTGGCTGGCGCGGATAGCTGACGCGCGTGGCTGGCGCGGATGGCCGGCGCTCATGGTCGGCGCGGGTGTCCGGCGCGGGTGGCCGGCCTGCCGGTGACGTAATCCGATGCACGCGGTGGTTACGAAATACAGGTATTCAGAGCCGTAACCCCTATTACTCCCCGTCCGGACCAGGGCCTTTCGGCAGTCGAACGCCCGTACTTTAGGACGGTCTTGTCCAGATTTGTCGACGGGCGTGTAACAGCGGTTAGAGGGCTGCCCCGGGGCGGGAAACCCCGGGTCATGAACCACAACACCCCGCTCTCCCCCCGCCCCCTCCACCATCTCTCCGACGTACAGCGGCGCGTCCTGACCACCGCCCAGCTGCGCGCCCACGGTGTGACCACCGCAGATGCGAACGAGCAGTGCCGGCCCGGCGGCCCCTGGCAGCAGATCCTCCCGAGCGTCTACCTCCTGCACCCCGGCCCGCCCACATCCGAGGAGCGCCTGCACGCGGTGCTGCTGTACGCCGCCCGCCCACCCATGCCCGGCCCGGCGACCACCATCCCCGCCCAGCCGGCCGCCGAGGAACCGCACGCTCCTCAGCCGTACACGGACGCCCTGATCACGGGCCTGGCGGCGCTGACCCTGCACGGCTTCTCCTCGGCCCCGCCCCTCCTCTCCCTCGACAAGATCGACGTCCTGGTCCCCCGCCTGCGTCGCCTCCGCTCCAACGGCTGCGCCCGCATCGTCCGTACACCGTCCCTCCCGACCCCCGTGCAGGTCACGGGCGTTCCGGTCGCCCCCGTGCCGCGCGCCCTCGCCGACGCGGTCTCGGAACTGGCCGACGCGGGGGCCGTACGCCGACTGCTCACGGAGGCGGTACGGGGCGGCCACTGCGAACCGGCGTCGGTGGTCCGTGAGTTGACGGCGGCCCGGCTCCTCGGCCGCCCCCACGTGGTGGACGCGGTGGATTCACTGCTGGCCGAGGGCCGCGCCATCGCCGAGGACCGTCTGTACCGCATGGTCCGTGAGTACAACCTGCCCGACCCGGTGTGGAACGTGGACCTGCGTCTGCCCGGCGGCCCCCACCTGGGCGGCCTGGACGCGTACTGGCCGGAACAGGCGGTCGCGGTGGAGCTGGACACCCGGGCTCCCCGCCAGGACGAGGACGCCCTCTGGTCGGAGTACGCCCGCAAGCGCGAACACCTGGAACGCCTGGGCATCACCGTCGTCTACATCACCCCGAAGAAGCTCCGCGAAGGGATGGAGCAGCAGGCCACGGTCCTACGCACCGCGCTGATGGCCTCGAACGACCGGGATCCTGCGGCATATGTCGTGGTGCTGCCCCGGTAGGAACGGACCGGGGCACATATCAGGAGGGGAGGGAAGGGGCTCGCGAGCACACCTCGCGGGCCCCTTCCCATGTGCTCGCCGCTTCGGAGTGGCGTTGTCAGTGCCCCGCTCTACTGTGGGGCCGGCACAGGATTTCCGAGGATCCTCGACGAGAAACCGGAGAGCTCCATGACGACCCTCCCCGACCGGCCGAACACCGCGCTGCTCGTCATCGACGTCCAGAACGGAGTGGTGGACGGCTCCCACAACCGCGACAGCGTGATCGCGAACATCAACACCCTGGTCGACAAGGCCCGCGCGGAGGACGTGCCCGTGATCTGGGTACAGCACTCCGACGACGACCTCAAGCGCGGCAGCCACAGCTGGCAGTACGTCCCGGAGCTGGTCCGCGCGGACTCGGAACCCCTCGTCCACAAGCTCTACGGCGACTCCTTCGAGGACACCGAACTGGAGACGCTGCTCGCCGACCGCGGCGTGGGCCGCCTCGTCGTCACCGGCGCCCAGACCGACGCGTGCATCCGCTCCACCCTCCACGGAGCCTTCACCCGCGGCTACGACGTGACACTCGTCGGCGACGCCCACACCACGGAGGACCTCACTGCCTACGGCGCACCGTCCCCGGAGCAGGTGGTCGCCCACACCAACCTCTACTGGCGGTGGCAGAGCGCCCCCGGGCGCCGCGGAGGAACGATCGACACGGGGGCCGTCACCTTCGCCGCCGGCGACTAGGGCCTGCGGCCTCGGGGAGGCTACTTGCCGCAGAACTCCGCCTCGATCACCGCATCGCTGTCCCCCGACCAGTCCCCGTTGAAGTTGAAGGAGAGGGAGTGGCGGCCGTCGGCGGTGGTCACGGCGGAGGACGTCGAGCCGTGGATGCCGCCGTCATGGCCCCACACGTGGACGCCGCAGGTCAGTTTGCGGTCGATGAGGCCGAGGCCGTAGCGCGCGTTCGGGACGCCGGCCACCTCGACCGTGGTCTTCATTTCTGTCAGCTGCTTCCGCGGAAGGAGCTTGCCTCGCAGCAGGGCCGCGTAGAAGCGGTTCAGGTCCGAGGAGTTGGAGATCATCTCGCCTGCCGAGGACGCCAGGGACGGGTTGAGTTCCGTGGCGTCGTAGGTCGGGCCCGTCGTCGTCTCGGCCAGCTTCGAGTACGCGCGGCTGCTCGGCCCCGGGACCGTGACCCTGGTGCCGGGGACGGACGTCGCGTGCAGGCCGAGCGGTTCGATGATGCGGTGGCGGATCTCCGACGCGTACGAGTGGCCGGTGACCTCGCCGATCACCATGCCGGCCAGGACGTAGTTCGTGTTGGAGTAGCTCCAGGAGGCGCCCGGCGCGAAGACCGGCTCGTGGGTCATGGCGAGCTGTACCAGCTGCTGTGGAGTCAGCGTGTCGTAGCGGTGCTCGAAGAAGCCGCCCTTCAGGAAGTACGTGCGGACGAATCCGGCGTCGTTCGTGTAGTCGAAGATTCCGCTGGTGTGGTTGAGGAGCCGGCGGAGTGTGATCGCGCGGCCGTCGTGGCCGTGGCCCCGCACCACGCCCGGGAGCCACTTGTCCACCGTGTCGTCCAGCGACAGGCGGCCCTCCGCCTCCAGTTGGAGCAGCACCGTGGAGACGAAGGTCTTGGTGATGCTGCCGACGCGGTAGTGGTCCGCCGTCGAGCGCGGCGCCCCCGTCCGCAGGTCGCCCACGCCCGACGTGTCGGACCACGTGCCGTGGCGGTCCTTCGCCGTGGCCGTCACCCCCGGCACACCGTCCTTCACGGCCGCGTCCATCGCCTGCCGTGTCGCACCGTGCTTCCCTCCGGCGGGCGCCGCCACCGCGGGCCCCGCCAGAACCGCGGCCAAAGCCACCGCGGTCACGCCCACCAGTCCCGTACGCACTGACATGTCCTCCCCCTTCACCGACGAACTGCTTGGTCGGGTGAGGGGACTCGACGGGCCCGTGTGAAGGTTGCCTCCCCGTGAGCCGGTTGAGCCGGTTTCAGCCCTTTGTGAGGACCAGCTCGGTGTTGCGGTCCCGTGATGTCCCCGACAGGTCAGTGCGGGCGCCGGGGGTGTTGAAGGAGAGCTCGCGGTAGAGGGCCGCCAGGCCGGTCTGGGTGAGGTCGGAGAAGTCCGTCTCGTGCGGGGCCGAGGACTCGATGAGGGTGGTGAACAGGGAGAGCGTGCCGTCCTTGTTGTCCACCAGCTCGATCACGCGGGCGAGTTGGGGGAAGTCGACGTGCGAGGCGGTGCAGATCTCCCAGAAGGAGCGGTTGTCGGGGGCCGCGTGCGGGATGATCTCGTTCTTGTGGGTGTGCCCGTTCACCCAGGCCAGCACGTTGCTGAAGCTGGCGAGGAGCGCGATGACCTCGTCGCCGCCGTGGCGCTTCTCCGCCGGGTGGGCGGGGTCGGCGTGGCGGTTGCGCATCGTCTTGCTGGTGTGGTGGCTGAAGACGATCACGTACGAGTCCTTGTTCTCGCGCAGCGTCCTCTCCAGCCAGCGGAGCTGGGCCGTGCCGATGGAGCCCTCGTAGTGGCCACCGGGGTCGGTGGTGTCGAGGCTGACGCCGATGACGTCCTCGGCGATGCGGAACGTGTAGTACTGGGTGTTCGCGGCGAGGTTCGCGGAGGAGTATCCGTGGCCGATCGGACCCGGGCCGGTGTACGCGGGGTCGAGGTGCGCCCGGATGTACTCGGCGGGGGTGAACGGGGCCCGGTTCTCGTCGGGCGTGACCGAGCGCATCTGCCGGGCGTGCGCCTTGAGCAGGTCCCGAAGCTCCGTGCCCTTCGGGCTGCTGCCGTCCTTGATGCTCTTCGCCAGGGCGGTGCACTCCGCCGCCGGCAGCGACATCAGCTTCTTGCCGCCGACCGCGAAGTCGGTGAGGTACGAGTCGCCGCGCGAGCCGTAGCAGCCGAGCGGGAGCGCGTCGTGGTTGCCGACGGTGGAGTACCAGGGCAGCTTGAGACCGGGGCTCCGCAGTTCGCGGATCGCCGCCTCCAGGAAGCCCTCGATGCGCGGGAAGCCGAGCTGCTTGTCGGCGTCGCGCAGGGCCGCGTCGGGCTGCCAGTACGTCTTGAGGCCGCTGGCCTGCACGCCTTCGTAGTGGCGCGGGTCCCCGCTGTTGGGGCTGATGCGGCCGCCGCTCATGACCTTCAGGAACCACTCCAGCTCGGTCTTGGAGTTGTTGTCCGTGTTGTCCCCGGTGGTCATGACGAAGTGCAGCGGGGAGCCGGTGACGGGCGCCCCCCGCAGTGAGTTGACCCGCTCGACGAGCGAGACGGCGCCCGCGACGGTGAGGGTCTCCTGCGGACGCCAGGCGCTCTTGTTCTGGGCACGCAGGTACTCCAGGCGCAGCGGGTGCTGGGCGTCGGTCAGGTGCAGGTCGGTGAGCTGTACGAACGCGGCGAGGGCGGTGCGCCGCTCGGCCCGGCCGGACTTGGCCGAGGCCAGCTCGCTGCGTACGACCCGCTTCCAGCCGGCGCCGTCGCCGAGCCGCCGGTACCCGGTGGAGCCGGAGCGCGGGGTGGCGACGCTGCTCACAGTGGTGCCGCGCGTGTACGGAGCCAGTCCGGCGGGGGCCACCCCCGACCGGGCCTTGGAGTGCGCGAGCGAGTCGGCGACGGGCGCCTGGCCTGCGTGGCCGGTCGCGGCGTGCGCGTCCGAGCCGGAACGCAGGGCCAGGCCGATCCCCGCGGAGAGGGACACCGCCCCGGTGGCGGCGAGTAGCGTACGGCGGTTCATGGCAGCGGCAGTGGCGACAGAGCGTATGCGCGACATGGCGCGGTCTCCCCGAGTGCGAACGCGTCGGCAGTGGTCGCGGGGCGCTCGACTTGCGAACTCCCCGCTCACACTGGATCGTTGGCACCGGGAATGACCTGCACGTTAACTGGGAAGCAACGGGCAGCGCCGATCACCGTACGTGGATCTTGGAACACCCTGCGCGTCCGTGACCCCTCTCCGAACGGCCGGGAGACGGTCACTCCGTGTTCATGTTCCCGGGTACTGAACCTGTTCGCCGGCGCTCGCCTACGGGTTGGCCGGTGAGTACTCGGGCGCCGACCAGCGCAGCGCACTGGCCGCGGATGTCTCCACCACCTCCTTGAGCGTGAAACGGACGGTCCGCTCCCCGTCCTCGGTGAATTCCGTGCGGGCCGTGCCCGTGAGCTGGAGCGCCGCCCCCGACTCCCAGCCCAGGAAGAGCAGCCCGGCCCGTGGGTCGACCGCCAGGTTGCCGAGGGTCAGGAACATGGAGTTCCCGGGGTAGTCGCGCCACCTGAGCTCGCCGGGCGAATCGACGCGTACGAATCCGGGGTTGCCGCCCCGATGGCTCACGTCGGCCCCTCGCGCGTGGACCGTGGCGAGGAAGAAGGTGTCGGCGGCCTCGATGAACTCCCGCTGGTCAGGGGAGAGTTCGCCACCGCTTCGAGCCGCACCGGGCATGCGGTCCACCGTCTCGTACGACTCCCTCCTCTGCAGGTACCTCGGACAGTTCGAGAAGACCTGGTCGGCCTCGACCGCGAACCCGCGGGGTGTCGGGCGGGCCCGTCCATTGAGGCGCATCCGGCGGCGGGTGCGCGGGTCGAGCGCGATCGTGCCGACGGGGGTGCCGGCCGTGGAGAGTGCCGGGGCGAGCGGGTCGCCGGGCCCGACCCCGCCCGCGACCGAGATCTGGTGGGATCCCGTGGCCCGTACGAAACCGGGTGCCCCGGTGAGCGGCGAAGCCCACACGGCGCCGCTCACCGGGTCCGCGGCGCCGACGACCAGCATCGGCTGCAGTTCGAGGAAGGCGGCGGCCACCGGGCGGATGCCCTGCCCGATGGCCTGCCCCACATGATCGGCGAGGTCGCGGACGCCGACCCGGTCCTGCACGGCACGCGAGCCGGAGTGATACGTCATGTCAGCCCCTGGGGAGTCATACCCGTGCTCTAGAAGAAACCGCAGGTCGGCGCCGACGCGGACGGCACGGGTGCCTCCTGTGCGCCGTTCGGCGTGTAGATCTCCAGGCGGGTGCCGTCGGGGTCGTGGAAGAAGATTCCGCCCGAGGCCGCGCCCTCACGGTGGGCGACCACACCCTCGTACGCGAAGTCGACACCGTAGGTGCGCAGGGCGCTCTCGTACTCCCTGACCTGGTCGATCGAGTCGACCTCGAGCGCGAGGTGGTGCAGGCCGGCGCGCCCGTTGTCGTACGCCCCCCGCGCCTGCTGCCAGAGGGTGAGCACCGGGCTGCCGCCCTCCCCCAGGAATGCGTACCGCCGCTCCTCCTCCTTGCCCTCGCCGATCACGCCGAAGCCGAGGACGTCCCGGTAGAAGGCGAGTGAGCGGTCGAGGTCCGTGACGTTCAGGCCGATGTGGCCGGTGCGCGGTGTCATGCGGGTCCCCTCTGTCGATGGCGCCCCCAGCAGGGCTAACCTCTGTCACCGAGGTTAGAGGTTAGACTGGATAAGCGCAACCAGTCACGTACTCTTGACCGGTTAGCCGTGAAGGGAGCCCCGCCATGCCCACCACCACCGATCCGCGTCCACTCACCGGCGAGCCGCTCGCACTCGACCTGCTCAACACCCGCTGGATGCACGAGGGGGCCGTGCAGGACCTGCTCACGGACACCGAGGGGCTCGCGGTATGGCTGGCCGCGAACGAGCTGGACCATGTCGCCGACGAGGCGACCCTGCGGCACGTACTCCAGGCCCGCGACGCGCTGCGCACCGTGGTCGACGGGTCCCTGGAGGACGGGGCGGACCGCGTCGACGCCGTCCTCGCGCACGGGCGGATGCGCCCCACGCTCAGCCCCCAGGGTCCGGGGGAGAGAGTCGAGTTCAAGGACCCGGCCTGGGCTCCCGCCTGGCTCGCCGCGCGCAACTATCTGGAGCTGCTCGCCACCGCCCCCGACCGCATCCGCCACTGCGCCCACGACTCGTGCATCCTGCACTTCTTCGACACCTCACGGAACGGCACCCGCCGCTGGTGCTCGATGGCCTCGTGCGGTAACCGGGCGAAGGCGTCCCGCCACTACGCGCGCACGAAAGAGGGCTGAACCCTCGCGCATGTCGCGCGATACGGCGACATAACTGGCGTGACGCATGGCGGAATTACGCCATGACTCCATCCCGCCTCGGTCAACTCTCCCCAAACAACTGCCCCTTAGGTAAAGCTGAGCGGTCATCCGGGTCCACATACCGGACTGACGCGATCGCGTTCCGAAGGAACGTCGGAACCGGTCGCTCCGCGCTCGTTCCTTTACCTACAAGGGATGCAGATGACCTCCGATCCTCAGCGCGCTCCGATATCGGGCGCGAGACGCGTGGCCCGCATAGCCGTGGCCGCGGGCCTGGTGGCCGCGCTCTCCGCGGCCGGGCCGATACCCATGGCCTTCTCCGCGAACGCGGGCGCGGACGCCCCGGCGGCCGACCCCGGCACCAAGTCCGCCGCCGCCAAGCTCGGTTCCGCCGATGCCGATCTCCTCGCCGAGGCCAAGGCCGACGGCGACAAGAACGTCACGATGATGATCGCCACGGCTCCCGGCCAGACCGAGCAGGTCGCCAAGGAGCTGGACGCGGTCAAGGGCGGCTCCGTGGGCCGCACCTACGACAAGCTCGGTTACGTCCGGGCCACCGTCCCCACCGGCCGGGCCGACTCGGCCATCGCCGCCGCCGCGAAGCTCTCCTCCGTGCACGGGATCGACCTGCGCCAGGAGATCGCGCTGGACGACCCGACGCCGAGCGCCGACACGGCCAAGGGCGCCGAGGAGCAGGCCACTTCGACGGCCACGTACTCCGGCCCCAACAAGAAAACCCCCGCCGAGAACCCGTACAACCCGTCCTTCGAGACGGGTGCCGTCGACTTCGTGAAGGACCACCCGAAGGCGGACGGCCGGGGCATCACCATCGGCATCCTCGACTCCGGCGTCGACCTGGGCCACCCCGCGCTGCAGAAGACGACCACCGGCGAGCGCAAGATCGTCGACTGGGTCACCTCGACCGACCCGATCCTCGACAGCGACGCGACCTGGCGCCCGATGATCACCCCGGTGAGCGGGCCCACCTTCACCTACAGCGGCAAGACCTGGACGGCGCCCGCGGGCTCGTACGAGATCAGCACCTTCCGCGAGTCCGCGACCACGGGCGGCGACGCCAAGGGCGACGCGAACCGCGACGGCGACACGACCGACGCGTGGGGTGTTCTGTACGACGCGGCGGCCGGCACGGTCACCGTCGACCTGAACAACAACAACGACTTCACCGACGACAAGCCGATGAAGCCGTACAAGGACGGCTACCAGATCGGCTACTTCGGCACCGACAACCCGTCGACCGACGTCGTCGAGCGGCAGCCGTTCGTCGTGGAGATCCGCAAGGACGTCCCGATGGACCCCTACGGCGGCGACTGGGTCGGCAAGAAGGCCGACTTCGTCAACATCGGCGTCATCGAGTCCGAGCACGGCACCCACGTCGCGGGCATCACCTCCGCGAACGGCCTGTTCGGCGGCAGGATGAACGGTGCGGCCCCGGGCGCGAAGATCGTCTCCTCGCGCGCCTGCACCTGGACCGGCGGCTGCACCAACGTCGCGCTCACCGAGGGCATGATCGACCTCGTCGCCAACCGTGGCGTCGACATCGTCAACATGTCCATCGGCGGTCTGCCCGCGCTGAACGACGGCAACAACGCGCGCGCCGAGCTCTACACGCGTCTCATCGACACCTACGGCGTCCAGTTGGTGATCTCCGCGGGCAACTCGGGCCCCGGCGCCAACACCATCGGTGACCCCGGTCTCGCCGACAAGGTCATCTCGGTCGGCGCGACCATCTCCAAGGAGACCTGGGCCGCCAACTACGGCTCACAGGTGGAGAAGAAGTACGCGATGCTGCCCTTCTCCTCGCGCGGCCCGCGCGAGGACGGCGGCTTCACGCCGACGCTGAGCGCCCCCGGCGCCTCCATCAACTCCACGCAGACCTGGCTGCCGGGCTCCCCGGTCGCCGAGGCGGGCTACTCACTGCCGGCCGGCTACTCGATGCTGCAGGGTACGTCGATGGCGTCGCCGCAGGCCGCCGGCGCGTCCGCGCTGCTGCTGAGCGCCGCGAAGCAGAAGGGCATCGAGCTGAAGCCCGCCACCCTGCGCACGGCGCTGACCTCGACCGCCGACCACATCAAGGGCGTGCAGGCGTACGAGGAGGGTGCGGGCCTCATCAACATCGGGGACGCCTGGGACGCCATCAAGGACGACGTCAGCGCCCACGACTACACCGTGAAGGCGCCGGTCGACACCGCGATCGACTTCGCGCTGAAGACGCCGGGCTTCGGCACGGGCCTGTACGACCGCGAGGGCGGGCTGAAGGCCGGTGACAGGAAGACGTACGACATCACGATCACGCGTACGTCGGGTGCCGACCGGGCGATCCGCCACGAGCTGCACTTCGAGAACAACGCCGCCGGCACCTTCCGGATCGTCGGCTCGGACGAGGTCAAGCTCCCGCTGAACCAGCCGGTGACCGTCAAGGTCCAGGCCGCCCCGAAGTCGGCCGGCCTGAAGAGCGCGATCCTGGAGGTCGACGACCCGGGGACCGAAGGCGTCGACAAGCAGATCCTGTCGACGGTCGTGGTCTCGTCCCCGGTCAAGTACACGTACTCCGCGTCGAGTTCGGTGCAGCGCAACAGCACGCAGTCGTACTTCCTGACCGTCCCCGAGGGCGCCAAGTCCCTCGAGGTCGCGATGAGCGGGCTGAAGGACAAGAGCCAGACCCGGTTCATCTCGATCCACCCGTACGGCGTTCCGGTCGACAACACCGGCACCCCGTACTGCTACAACAACTACCTCGACGGCAACGGCTGCAAGCCCGACGTGCGTTCGTACGCGGACCCGCAGGCCGGCGTCTGGGAGATCGAGGTCGAGGCGCGCCGTACGTCGCCGCTGCTCGACAACCCCTACAAGCTGGACGTCGCCGTGCTCGGCGCGGCATTCGACCCGGCGGTCGTGACCGTCCCCGAGGCCAAGGTCGGCACCCCGGCCACCGCCTCCTGGAAGGTGACGAACAACTACGCCGCGCTGGACGGCACCCTGAAGGGCGGCCCGCTCGGCTCCTCACTGACCGCGCGGCCGACCATCACGGAGGGCGCGAAGCAGACCACCACGGTCCAGGTGCCCGCGGGCGCCACGTCCCTCGACGTCTCCATCGGCAATGTCTCCGACACGGCCGCCGACCTCGACCTGACGGTGAAGAACGCCGCCGGGACCGTCGTCGGCTCGTCCGCGGACGGCGACTCCGAGGAGGCCGTCTCCGTCGCGAACCCGGCCGCCGGGACGTACACCATCGAGGTCGCGGGCTACTCGGTCCCCTCGGGCTCGACCGCGTACGACTACCAGGACGTGTTCTTCTCGTCCGCGCTCGGCACGGTCACGGTCGACGCGTCCGCGCCGGTGAAGCTCGGCACGGGCGACTCGGCCACGGTGTCCGGCTCGGTCACCGCCGCGGCCGCGGCGCCCGCCGGACGCGAGTTCTTCGGACAGGTCCAGCTGGTGAACGCGCGCGGCACCGCCGCGGGCATCGGCAGCGTGAAGATCGAGAAGGTCACGCCGTAGCTTCTGCGGCTGGTGCGGGGCGGGCGTCCGGAAACGGGCGCCCGCCCTTTTCTCACTCACATGCCAGGCCTCGGGACTGGGGCAACGCCTTGAGGATCCAGGCCCGGTCGTGGGCGATGTCCTTCTCCCGCGTGCTCCAGATGTCGGGCGACGCCGAGTTGCGCGGGATGCCGACCAGGACGTGGTCACCCTTGTGCAGCCGCGGGTCGACGTCCTCGTCCATCACAAAGGTGACCTGGTCCTTCCCCTTGTCCGGCTTGTAGTAGCGGTCCACGTCGAGGGTGATCCGGTCCTGTCCGGTGCCGGTCACCGGCTCGACCTCGGTGACCGTGCCCTCGGCGATGAACCGGGAACAGGCGAGGTAGCCGGGAGCGCTGAGCGAGGACTCCGCCCCCTTCGCGTCGCCGCTGTCCGCCTTGGACGACGAGGCGCTGTCGTTCGCCCCCCCGGCCCCGCCCTGCGCGATGAGCCATCCCATGCCGACGACCATCGCACCCACCGCGGCCGTGGCGAGGGTTCCCACCGCGAGGGCTAGGGGACGGCGGCCACGGTTCCTCGGGGCCCGTTCCGAGCGGCGGGTGCGCTTCCTGGGCGTCCGTCGTGGGGCCGGCTTCCTTTCTTCCCCCTGGTCCGCCCAGGCATCCCCGAGGGCCGTCAACTGCGCGCGCAGCAGCGCCACGTCCGCCACCGCGGCACGGTGTTCCGCCATGAAATCGGCGTCGTCGTGGGCCTCC
The DNA here is from genome assembly GCF_044457265.1 of Streptomyces sp. NPDC050564. Taxonomy (NCBI): domain Bacteria; kingdom Bacillati; phylum Actinomycetota; class Actinomycetes; order Kitasatosporales; family Streptomycetaceae; genus Streptomyces; species Streptomyces sp. NPDC050564. Next base: position 597,767 of record NZ_JBITGS010000001.1, read on the forward strand.
TCGGGCACTGGCTCGTCCGTGATCGCGGCCATGAGCGCGTCCATGCCTTCGTACTCGGCCACGTCACACCACCTCGTCCTCGTGCAGGCGGGCGCGCAGGGCGCGGACCGCTGTGTGCAGCCTGCTCTTGACCGTGCCCTCCGGGATGCCGAGCTCCTCGGCTATCCCGCGCACGGAGAGATCGGCGTAGAAACGCAGGACGAGGACCTGGCGCTGGGCGTCGGGCAGTTCGTCCAGGCCCTGCGCGACGGCGAGCGAGAGCACGCTGGAGTCTTCGTCGGAGGGGTGCTCCAGCTGCCGCAGCGAGGCCAGACGTTCGCCCAGCCGCTCCTGGCGGCGCTTGGCCCGGTGCCAGTCCATCGCCAGGTTCGACGCGACGACCGCCGCCCACGCGGACACGTCACGCGGCGCCTCGTCCCCCTTCGCCGCCCGCTCCAGCAACCGCAGGCGGACCTGCTGCACCCCGTCCGGCAGGTCCGCCTGCGGTACGCCGCCGAGCGCGAGCACCGCCCGCACCCGGCGTTCCTGGGCCGCGTCCAGGGGGTCGTCAACCCCCTGCGCGCGGCGGGCCTTTCTGCGCAGCACAGCCACCCCTCCCCTCCCGCGTTTCCTCTACGACGCCGGTGCCGGCCAAAACGTTCGGCCCACTTCGGCGGGGTTTTCCGGACCGTCGGCCTCCATATTTCCCACCCCTCGACTTGGTCGAGGCCTGGCACGAGGGCGAGGGCTACGTCTACGCGTACACGCTCACCAAGCGCAACAAGGACGACAAGCTCGTCTTCAACAACACCGTGACCGACTTCCGCGGCCGCGCGCTCGCCTTCCAGGGGGACGACCGGCGGCTTCGGCTGCGGGTCACCGGCGACAACGGCTGGACGGTGTCCGTCCAACCGCTGTCGGTGGTACGCCACCTCAACGGCACCGTGCACGGGCTCGGCTTCGAAGTGCTCGCCTACACGGGTACGGAGGCCGACGTGGACGCGGAGTTCTCCGGCGACGACGGCGACAGCTCGTTCGTCGTCTGGAGCGTGGACGCGCACAACCTCCGGGGGTCACAGGACCTGGTCTTCAACGACGTCGGGCGGCTGCGGCAGACCGCGCCCCTCCCCGGGGGCCCGCTCCTGCTGCTCATCGAGGCCGACGGCCCCTGGCAGCTCACCGCCCGCCCCCTGCCCCCCGTCGAACCCCTGCCCGCCCCCGCCCCCGTCCCGGCCCAGGCGCCCGAACCGCTCGCCGTCGCCGTACCCGAGACGCCACCCGTCCAGCCGTACGTGGGTGACGGCGACGGCGTGGGCAAGGGCGAGAGCCGCTCGAAGGGCCTTCTCGGCCGCTTGGGTCGCGCCTAGGTCGAGCACGCGGGCCGCGGCGCGAAGACGATCACGCTGGTCAATCCGGAGCCGGGGCGGCCCGCGATCCTCGAGTACACGATCAAGGACGACAACGAGTACAGCGGCTACAAGATCGACCAGCTGGACGAGTACGACGACGCCGACAAGTTCATGGAAGTGCACACGCACGGAACGCACGGCCGCACCCTCCTGTTCGGCTCGGGCCAGAGCGAGGTCCGGCTGCGACTGGAGCGGGTGGGCTCGTGGAGCCTGCGGTTGCTGCCCATCGAGGCGGCGACACCGCTGACCGGGAAGGCGGAGGGCAAGGGCAGCACGGTGTTCCGCTACACCGGTCCGCCCGCGGTGCACTCCCTGCGCCGTCTCACCCGGGACGATCATCCGCTGGACGCCTTCACCGTCCAGGCCGACGGCAAGAAGTGGATCAGCGCGGGCACCGCGGGGCGGCGCCGGCCCGTCGTCGGTAACCTGCCGGTGTCGGCGGCCGGATACTGCTACGTCCTGGTCACCGCGGGCCATTCGACCGGCTGGCAGATCGAGCCGGCCGCCCTCGACACCGTGCCCGCCTTCACCGACAAGGTGTCGGGACAGGGCTATGGAGTCGTACGTCACACCCGCCAGGCGGCCGAGATGATGGTCCGGTACGAAGCGCGCGGTCTGATCGACATCATCGCGCTCTGGGAGCTCGACGAGCGCCTCGAACCGATACGCCGGATCAGCATGGCCACCGGTCTCCAGCACATACCGCAGGGCCTCGTCCAGGTCAGAACGGGCGGCGGCAAGTGGAGCATCGAGACACGCGGCTGAGGCCCCGCGCGGACCCCGACCCCCGGCCCGGAGTCGTACGTCACACCGCTCCGGGCCGCGGGACGGCGTCCCGCAGTACGGCTTGCGGTCCGGGACGGGCGGCGGGCGGATTTCTTCGGATCCGGGGGAGCCGTCGCCGGAGGATCGGGGCGGGTCCGGCCGGTCCCCGCGTCCCACTCCTCGGGCGCCAGGGGGAAAGGATTGGACACACGGGCACGGGACAGACGCATCATGGAAGCGCTGGACCACGTAAAACGCACGCAAAGGGAGTCGCCGTGAAGGTCGGAATCGTCGGAGCCACCGGTCAGGTCGGCACGGTCATGCGCAGGATCCTGGTCGAGCGGGACTTCCCGGTCGACGAGCTGCGCCTGTTCGCCTCGACCCGCTCGGCCGGGTCGGTCCTCGACGGTGTGACGGTGGAGGACGCCTCCACGGCCGACTACACGGGCCTGGACATCGTGCTCTTCTCCGCGGGCGGCGCGACCTCCAAGGCGCTGGCCGAGAAGGTCGCCTCGCAGGGCGCGGTCGTGATCGACAACTCCTCGGCCTGGCGCAAGGACCCCGAGGTCCCCCTCGTCGTCTCCGAGGTGAACCCGCACGCGATCGCGGACCGTCCCAAGGGCATCATCGCGAACCCGAACTGCACGACGATGGCCGCGATGCCGGTCCTGAAGCCGCTGCACGAGGAGGCGAGGCTCGAGGCCGTCGTCGTCGCCACCTACCAGGCGGTCTCCGGCTCGGGCCTCGCGGGCGTGGCCGAGCTGCACGGCCAGGCGCTGAAGGTCGTCGCCGACGCCGACAAGCTCACCCACGACGGCGAGGCGGTCGACTTCCCCGAGCCGCAGGTCTACAAGCGCCCCATCGCCTTCAACGTGCTCCCGCTCGCCGGCTCCATCGTCGACGATGGTCTGCACGAGACGGACGAGGAGCAGAAGCTCCGCAACGAGTCCCGCAAGATCCTGGAGATCCCGGCCCTCAAGGTCTCCGGCACCTGCGTGCGCGTCCCGGTCTTCTCGGGCCACTCCCTCCAGGTGAACGCACGCTTCGCGCGTCCGCTGAGCGTGGAGCGTGCCACGGAGCTGCTGGCCGGTGCGCCGGGTGTCGTCCTCTCCGACATCCCGACCCCCCTGGAGGCCGCCGGCAAGGACGCCTCGTACGTCGGCCGTATCCGCACCGACGAGACCGCCGACCACGGCCTCGCCCTCTTCATCTCCAACGACAACCTCCGCAAGGGTGCCGCGCTGAACGCGGTCCAGATCGCGGAGCTGGTGGCGGCCGAACTCAACGAACTCAAGGGCTGACAGCCGCGAACACGACAGGAGGGCGGGGCACGGACACGGTGCCCCGCCCTCCTGTCGGGCGCCCTTCGCGCACCCTTTCCACGTCTTTCCGGCGACCTCTTCGAACCGTCCTCCAGCCGAGCGCGCCGACGCGGGGAATCCTGGACGGCCTCGCGTTCACGTTCCCGCCCTTCGTCCACAGGGCTCGGGCAAGCAGCGCGTCACCTGTCCTCAGTCCCTTCCGCCCGGTGGGCGCGTGGTCGTCGAGATCGAGTGCCGCGACAGCATTTCCGTCAGCGTGTACTCGTGCGACGAGTACGGACGTACGGACAGGTCGCTGCTGGATTCGTACGAGGACGAGGTGCACGGACGGGCGGTGGCGTCCGTTCCCGAGAACCGGCCGCTGTCCCTGAGCGTGGAGGCCGACACCCCCTGGGCCCTGCGGGTGCTTCCCCTCGGCCAGGCCCGGCGCTTCGACCTCACACTCCACGGCCAGGGTCCCGACCTGCTGGTGTACGACGATCCCGCGGGCGTTCTCTCCTACACTCACCAGGGCGAGAGCAACTTCACCGTCTGGCACCACGTCGAGTCCGCCAACCCCGACCGGCCCGGCGACGACGAGGACCTCCTCGTCAACGAGGTCGGCCGCCTCGACGTACTGGCCCCCGTCCGGGGGCCGGGCCTCCTCCGCGTGGGCGCCGACGGCCCCTGGCGTATCGCGGTGGGCGGCTGACGGACGGGGTCGAAACCCCCTACGCCCGCCCCCTGCGCACCTCGTACAGGAAGCAGCCGTACTCCACGGCCCGTACGTGGACGACGGCCGCCTCGGGGTCGGTGAAGGCCGAGGCGAACGCCTCGTCGAAGGAGTCCGGGGGCTGCACGAGCCGGCCGCCGAGGATGCGGCCGTCGGCGGAGTAGCGACGGACGACGCGATGGGCCCCCGTGAACGGGTGGCCGTCCAGGTCGGGACCCGCGCAGTCGTCCGCGTGGATGAAGACGGGCCCCCGCTCGTCGTACGCACCCGGATCGGCCCCCGTCTCCGCGGCCCACCTCCGCAACGGCGCGTACGAGACGAGCGCGATCCGCTCCCCGGGCTCACTGCGGCGCAGACAGCAGCGCAACGGAGCACCCCCCTCTTCGTCGGTGATGGACGCCGCCGGGCGACCCGCGTCATCAAGGTCCCGGAGGTGTTTCAGGACGGCCGGCTCGATGGGGCGTGCGGTGTACGCGGTGTACTTCGTCATGACGTCCAGGTTCGCGCCCGCCGGAGCTCCTCACCGGCGGCAAACGGACATCGCATTCCGTGCAGGTCCCGTGGAAGGATGGCGCAACCCACACATAACGAGGAGATGACCGCGTGCCTGGCACAAACCTGACCCGCGAAGAGGCACAGCAGCGGGCGAAGCTGCTCACCGTTGACTCGTACGAGATCGATCTCGACCTCTCCGGCGCGCAGGAGGGCGGCACCTACAGGTCCGTGACCACGGTGCGCTTCGACTCCGCCGAGACCGGCGCGGAGTCCTTCATCGACCTGGTGGCCCCGACCGTCCACGAGGTCACCCTGAACGGGGACGCGCTCGACCCCGCCGAGGTCTTCAAGGACTCGCGGATCGCGCTCCCGGGTCTGCTGACGGGGCGCAATGTGCTCCGAGTCGTCGCGGACTGCGCCTACACCAACACCGGCGAGGGGCTGCACCGGTTCGTCGACCCGGTCGACGAACAGGCCTACCTCTACACCCAGTTCGAGGTCCCGGACGCCCGCCGCGTCTTCGCGTCCTTCGAGCAGCCCGACCTGAAGGCCACCTTCCAGTTCACCGTGACGGCGCCGACCGGTTGGACCGTCATCTCCAACTCTCCGACGCCCGAGCCCAAGGACGACGTCTGGGTCTTCGAGCCGACGCCGCGGATCTCGACGTACATCACCGCGCTCATCGTCGGTCCGTACCACTCCGTCCACAGCGTCTACGAGAAGGACGGGCAGTCCGTCCCGCTCGGTATCTACTGCCGGCCCTCGCTCGCCGAGTTCCTCGACTCGGACGCGATCTTCGAGGTGACGCGGCAGGGCTTCGACTGGTTCCAGGAGAAGTTCGACTACGCGTACCCGTTCAAGAAGTACGACCAGCTCTTCGTGCCGGAGTTCAACGCGGGCGCGATGGAGAACGCCGGTGCGGTGACGATCCGGGACCAGTACGTGTTCCGCTCCAAGGTCACCGACGCCGCGTACGAGGTGCGTGCCGAGACGATCCTGCACGAGCTCGCCCACATGTGGTTCGGCGACCTCGTGACCATGGAGTGGTGGAACGACCTGTGGCTGAACGAGTCGTTCGCCACCTACACGTCCATCGCCTGTCAGGCGTACGCGCCCGACTCGCGCTGGCCGCACTCCTGGACCACGTTCGCCAACTCCATGAAGACGTGGGCGTACCGGCAGGACCAGCTGCCCTCCACGCACCCGATCATGGCGGAGATCCGCGACCTCGACGACGTCCTCGTCAACTTCGACGGGATCACCTACGCCAAGGGCGCCTCGGTCCTCAAGCAGCTCGTCGCGTATGTCGGCATGGACGAGTTCTTCCAGGGCGTGCAGGCGTACTTCAAGGCGCACGCGTACGGCAACACGCGGCTCAGCGATCTGCTGGGCGCACTGGAGCAGACCTCCGGCCGTGACCTGAAGAACTGGTCGCAGAAGTGGCTGCAGACGGCCGGTATCAACATCCTGCGCCCGGAGGTCGAGACGGACGCGGACGGCGTCATCACCTCCTTCGCCATCCGCCAGGAGGCCCCGGCCCTGCCCGCCGGCGCCAAGGGCGAGCCGACGCTGCGCCCGCACCGCATCGCCATCGGCCTGTACGACCTGGACGACGCGAGCGGCAAGCTGGTGCGCGCCGAGCGCATCGAGCTGGACGTCGACGGCGAGCTGACGGCCGTACCGGAGCTGGTCGGCAAGCGCCGTCCGGCGGTCGTCCTGCTCAACGACGACGACCTGTCGTACGCCAAGGTCCGCCTCGACGAGGCCTCGCTGGCCTTCGTCACGGAGCACCTGGGCGACTTCGAGGCCTCCCTGCCCCGCGCCCTGTGCTGGGCCTCGGCCTGGGACATGACCCGGGACGCGGAGCTCGCGACCCGCGACTACCTGTCCCTCGTCCTGTCCGGCATCGGCAAGGAGTCCGACATCGGCGTCGTGCAGTCGCTCCAGCGCCAGGTGAAGCTGGCGATCGAGCTGTACGCCGACCCGACGGCGCGCGAGGCCCTGCTGACCCGCTGGACGGACGCGACGCTCGCCCACCTGCGCGCGGCCGAGCCCGGCAGCGACCACCAGCTGGCCTGGGCGCGCGCCTTCGCGGCGACCGCCCGTACGCCGGAGCAGCTGGACCTGCTGGAGGCGCTGCTGGAGGGCCGGGAGACCATCGAGGGCCTGGCTGTGGACACCGAGCTGCGCTGGGCGTTCGTGGAGCGGCTCGCGGCGGTCGGACGCTTCGACGAGGCGGAGATCGCCGCCGAGTACGAGCGCGACAAGACAGCGGCCGGTGAGCGGCACGCGGCCACGGCCCGGGCCGCCCGTCCCACCGAGGAGGCGAAGGCGGAGGCCTGGGCCTCGGTCATCGAGTCCGACAAGCTTCCGAACGCCGTGCAGGAAGCGGTGATCACCGGCTTCGTCCAGACCGACCAGCGCGAGCTGCTCGCCCTGTACACGGACACATTCTTCGCCGTGGTCAAGGACATCTGGGACTCCCGTTCGCACGAGATCGCCCAGCAGATCGCGATCGGCCTCTACCCGTCGATCCAGGTCTCCGAAGAGACCCTCGCCAAGACGGACGCGTGGCTGGCCTCCGCCGAGCCCAACGCGGCTCTGCGGCGCCTGATCTCGGAGTCCCGCTCGGGCGTGGAGCGGGCGCTGCGGGCGCAGGCGGCGGACGCGGCGGCAGCGACCGCGTAACCGAAGGTGACGGCGGGCGGGTGACCGAGGTGGTCACCCGCCCGTCGCGCACACCAGGCGGGCGGTGTCGATCATCGTCCGCACGTGCAGTCCGGTCTGCGCGGACACGGGCACCCATCGCAGGTCGTACGACTTCTGCAGCTCCTGGCACCACTCGCGCACCAGGTTCGCGAGGGTGTCGGAGGCCTCGGGAGCGGTGCGGGCGAGGGCCCGGCGCATCATGGCCGCCGCGCGCAGCGGTATGCGGCGTGCGGCGATGCCGAGGGTCGCGAAGTGGCCCTGATGCGCGCTGTGTTCCTCCGCGGCCCAGGTGTCGACGAGTGACGGCACCACATCGACGAGTTCCCGGGCTGCCTCGCGCAGGGGCAGCAGATCCGCGGGGACGGCGGCGGTCGACGCCCGCTCGTCGAGTACGGCCGCGAGCTCCCGGGTCCGGCCCAGCAGCACCTTGTTCACCCGCGCGATCTCCCGCTCCGGGGCGACGGCGGGCCGTGCGTCGCTCACCGCGGGCGCGCACCAGGCGGGCGCCTCGACGAGTACGGTCAGGGTGCCGTGCCGACGGGGATACAGCCAGGTGCTCTCGGCGACGAAGCCGCTCGGGTCGCGTTCGTCCTCGCTGCGGTCGCCGGGGAGCAGCAGGACACCGGGCGGGTCCAGGTGCCAGTCGGGGCCGTCGCAGGGGTGGCGGTCGAGGGGGATGCGCAGCCGGGCGGCCGTCTCCCGGAAGGCGGGGGCGACGCCGGGCACCTCCCGCGTCGACATCATGAAGGCGCCACCGACTTCGATCCCGTGCAGCGTGAACTGCGCCACCGGCCGCAACTCGTCGAGCAGCCGGACGAGCGTCGCCGACTCGGGGAGCGGACCCCGGTCCCCGCCCGGCGCGGGCAGCGACTCCGGCTGGCAGGCGAACGCGGGCCGGTAGAAGTTCCGGTGGCACTCCTCCAGGGAAGGTTCCGGTTCCTCCGGCTGCCAGCCATGGGCCAGGCGTGCCCCGTCCGGGTCGAGGCAGAGCAGGAAGTGCCAGGTGCAGCGGAGGCGTTCGAGGTCCCGTGGTCTGCGCGCCAGCAGCCTCGCGAGGCGGAGGGCGGAGGCCCCGCCCACCGGTTCGTTGGCGTGCGCACCGGCGACGGTGAGGATCTGCCGGTCGCCGCGCCCCGCGGACAGCAGCCACAGCGGCCGCCCGGCCCGGCTCTCGCCGACGGTGCGCAGCCGCAGCACCTCGGGCGCGGCGGTGGCCAGCGCGCGGGCCTGCCGCTCCAGTTCGTCCACAGCTGGGTAGAGCGGTGTCCGCACGCCGGCCCTCCGATCAAGCACCCTGGGAGTTACTGTCCCCAGTGGTCTCCTTCTTGTCCAGCGGGCGAATCACGATCTTGGTGGGCATACGGACTCCTCTCGGTTCTCGTTGCTCACTTCGCGCGGAAAGCCCCGGCAACTGCCGCCGGGCGCGGGCCTGGACGGGTCAGCCGCCGTTGCCGCCACTGCTGTCGCCCGTGGTCTCCTTCTTGTCCAACGGGCGGATCACAATCTTGGTGGGCACGCCAACTCCTCATCTGCATAGGGATGTTGACCGTTCCGAAGCGATCGTCGACCGCTCTTGTCAAGGCTCGACTCGTGGGACGAGAGTGTCAAGGCATGTTCCTGTAATGGGGAGGGGCCCTGGTGACGATGACGGTGACGGTCGAAGCGCTCAGCCGGCCCCGGATCAAGCCCGAACACCGCGCGTACCGCACGGTCGACGGCAACGTCCGCATCGGCAGTGTCATCCACGGCATCGGTGCGGAGATCGCGGATCCACAGGGCTGGGTCTGGACGCTGGTCGAGGCGATGGACGGGACGCGGGGGCCGTCCGCGGTGGTCGCCGAGGTGGTACGGACGCACCCCGGACTCCCCGGCGAGGACGCCCGCCAGGCGATGGCGGACCTGCTCGCCGCCGGGTTCGTGGACGACGCGGGGGCCGCCGTGCCGGTGCCCGAACGGGAGCGCGTCCGCTACAGCCGCGGGGTGCCGCTGCTGCGCTGGATGGATCTCGGTCCCCGCACCAGCCCCTGGGACGCCCAGCTCCGGCTGCGCCGGGCGCACGTCCTGCTGATCGGTATCGGCGGTACCGGCGGCTACGCCGCCCAGAGCCTCGTCGCCTCCGGAGTGGGCCACCTGCACTGCGTGGACCCGGACGTGGTGGACCTCTCCAACCTCAACCGCCAGCCCCTGTTCCGCGAGTCCGACATCGGACGCCCCAAGGTGGAGGCGGCGCTGTCCACTCTACGAGCCCTGAACTCGGACGTGACGATCACCGGGGAGCAGCGGGAGGTGACAGGGCCGGAGGACTTGGCGGAGCTTGTGCGGGCGGGGGGCCGAGCGGGTGGGGTTGACGCCGGGCCGGACACCAGCGGGCCGGGCCGTGGCGGGCTGAACACCAGCGGGCGAGCCACCCGCGTGCCGGACGCGTGCGGACCAGCCACCGGCGGGCCGGACGCCGACGCGCCGGGCCGCGGCGAGCCGGGTACGGGCGGACCAGGTACGGACGGACCAGGTACGGGCGGACCAGGTACGGGTGGGCCAGGTACGGGTGGGCCAGGTACGGGTGGGCCAAGCACCACCGGAGAAGGAACCAGCGAGCGGGACGAGGACGGGCCGAGCGACGGCGGTCGGGACCGGGACGAGCCGGGCCAGGGCGGTCCGACTGGGGACGAGCCGGGCAACCCCGGGCCCGGCAGTGCGGGGCCGAACGGCACGAGCAACCCCGGGCCCGGCAGTGTGGGTGGGGACCGTCCCGGGGAGGCCCTCGGCCGCGGCTACGACCTTCTCGTCCTCGCCGCCGACCGGCCCGATGACATCCGCCGGTGGGCGAACCGGGCCTGCCTGGCCGCAGGCCTCCCGTGGGTCGACGCGGGCTACCGTGGCCCCTTGGTGACCGCGGGCGTGTACGTGCCCGGCCGGGGCGCCTGTTGGGAGTGCCTGCGGGCCGGCGAGGCCGCCCGCCGCGATCTGCGCCTCGGGTCGGACCAGGACCCGGAGGTCGCCTCGCCGCGAATGCCGTGGAACCCGGCGACCGCGGTCACCGCGGGCCTCTCCGGCGGCCTGCTCGCCCACGCGGCCCTCGCCCTCCTGACCGGAGTCCCCGCGCTGGACCCGGGCTTCCGTTTCGGAGTGAACCTGATGCTGCCGGGCGATCCGGTGCTCCAGAGAACCCCACGCCACCTGGACTGCCCGGTGTGCGGGGAGCGGGCCGGCGGGGTGCCCGAGTGAGCGGGACGGGAGCCGAAGCCCGGGCCGGGGGCGGGGTCGGGGGCTGGGCGGAGTCCGGGAGCAGGGAAGAGCCCGGGGCCTGGGCAGCGCGGGAGCGCGGCGCGCCCGCCGACACGAGGGGACTCCCGGCTCCAGCCGCCGCCGACACGACAGGGCCCACTGCCACGACAGGACCTACCGCTCCCACCACTCCCGCCGCTCCCACCGACACCGGCACCGGCACCGGCGCCGGCGCCGGCACGACAGGACTCCCCGCTCCCGCCGCCGACACGACAGGGCACCCCCCGCCCGCCGACACCGCGCAGCCCCCACCACCCCTGGGCGCCCCCGGCCACGTACGCCTGCACGAGCTCAACTCCCGCCCCGACGGCGACGAATGGATCGTCGGGCGGATGGCCACGGGCCGGTTCGTCGCGCTGCCCGAGGTCGGGAAGCAGGCGTTGGATCTGCTCGGGCAGGGGCTGAGCGCCGCGGAGGCAGGGGAGCGGTTGCGGGAGACGACCGGCGACGACATCGACGTACCGGACTTCGTCGAGGCCCTGCTGGGGCTCGGGTTCGTCGCCGAGGTGGACGGGCGGGAGGTCCCGCAGCCCGCCCCGCCGAAGCCGACGTTCGCCAGGATCCGACCCCGCCATGTGCGATGGGTGCTGAGCCCCCTCGTCCCCGTGGCCATCGGGCTGCTGATCGCGGCGACCCTGCTCACCCGCCCTCCCGTACCGCTCAGTTACCACACCCTCCTCTGGAGCCCGCACGGCAGCGCGGTGATCGCGCTCGGCGCCGGCGTGGGCTGGACGCTGCTGCTGCTCCACGAGTGCGCGCACCTGATCACCGCCCGCGCGACCGGCGTACCGGGGCGGATGCGGCTGGGCACCAGACTCCAGTTCCTGGTCATGCAGACGGACATCAGCGGCATCGAACTCGCCCCGCGCCGCCACCGGTTGACCGCCTACCTCGCCGGCATCGCGACCAATCTGACGGTCGCCGCCCTGGCCGCCCTGGCCGCGGGTGCCACGGACGGCGCGGTCCGCCGGATCCTCGCCGCCGTCACCCTCCTCGCCCTGCTCCCGCTCCCCTTCCAGCTCATGGTCTTCATGCGCACGGACCTGTACTTCGTGCTCCAGGACGTGACGCGCTGCCGCGATCTGTACGGAGACGGGGTGGCATTCACAAAGTACGCGGCCCGGCGCCCGTTCCGTCGTACAAGAGCCGTGGACCCGCGCCACCTGGACCCCGGGCTCCCGGGCCCCGGGAACTCGGACCCCAGTCACTCGGCCGCCGCCCACGCGGACCCGAGCCTCCAACTGCCGCCCCACGAACGGCGGGCCGTGCGCGCGTACAGCGTGGTGCTCGTCGTGGGCACCACGCTGTGTCTGGCGTTCCTCGCCACCGTCACCCTGCCCGCGGACATCACCCTCTTCGCCCGCGCGGTGACCCGCCTGGGCCCCGGCCACCCGGCCGGGCAGCGCCTCGACGCGACAGCCGTCGTCGTCGCGCTCGGCGGAATCCACCTGCTGTGGGCCCGCACCTGGTGGGGCAACCGACGCGAACGACGGGTCAGCCGCGAAACATCCCGCCAGTGAGACGGACGGAGCCGGTGCCCCCACCGACACGCCCGCACCGGCGCGCCCGCACCTACTGGCGGAGCCCGGCGGCCACATCCCGCAAGGCCGTCAGGACCTGTCCCACCGCGGCTCCCTCCTCCGCGCCGCGCCGCACCGCGGCCACCACATGCCGATGCGGCCGCTCCCCCGCGAGCTCCCGCATCACCACACCCTCCCGCCGCACGGCGGCCATCCGCGGCACCAGCGCGACACCCATCCCGGCCTCGACCATCGCGAGGATCGCGGTCCATCCGGCCGCGGAGTGACCCTGATACGGACTGAACCCGGCCGCCTCACACGCCCCCCGTGTGATGTCCGACCACGGCCCGCTCCCCCCGAAGATCCACGACTCGGCGGCGAAGTCGGCCAGCCGCACGACCGGCGCACCGGCCAGCGCGTGCCCGTGCGGGAGCGCGAGGTCGAGCGGGTCGGCGAGCAGCGGCACGCGCGTGAAGCGGGGATCCGCCGCGGACGGCGCCTGCGCGGCCAGCGACAGGGCGAGGTCCACCACCCCGGCGCCGAGCAACTCGTACGCCTCCGCCGCCTCGGCCTCCCGCACCTGCACGGAGATCCCGGGCCGCGCCGCCCGCAACGCCCGCACGGCGGGTACGACGAGTGCCGGCACGGCGGTGGAGAAGGCGCCGACCCGCACCTCCCCGACCTCCCCGTGCGCGTACGCGGCCAACTCGGCGTCGGCCCGCTCCAGTTGTTCGAACACCGCCTCGGCGTGCCGCAGCACGAGCTCCGCCGCGTCAGTGAGCCGCACCCGTCGCCCCTGCGCCTCCAGCAGGGTCACGTCGAGCTGCTTCGCGAGGTTCGTCAGCTGCTGCGACACGGCCGACGGGGTCATCAGCAGCGCCTGGGCGGTCGCGGTGACGGTCCCGCGCTCGCGCAGCGTCCGCAGAATCTCCAGCTTCCTGATGTCCCACTTGTCGTACTCGGCCATGTCGGCAACCTATCCCGCGGCCCCAAAGGCCCCGGCCCGGCGGCGGTTCAGCGGGACCTGGCGGCGGTACCCAGGACGACTCCACCCAGGATCAGGTTCATGCAGAGCAGCTGCGTCCAGGTCGTCCGCTCGCCGAGAAGCACATACGACAGGGCGGCGACGCAGACCGGCTGGAGGTAGTAGACCGTGCCGGCTTGGGCCGCGCCGATGAGGGAGATCGCCTTGTTCCAGGCGAAGAAGGCGACCGCGGAGGAGGCGACTCCCACATAGAGGAGGGGGCCGACCGTGCCGGGGGTGGGAGTGAAGGTCCCCTGCGCGCTCACGCTGAGCGCGTACGCCGGGAGCAGCATCACCGCGCCCAGGGCGAAGGTGGTGAACAGGAAGGTGAGGCCGGTGAGTTCGGCGGGCCGCCGGCGCAGGAGCGCGCTGTACGACGCGAAGCACGTCGCCGCCGCGATCATCCAGAGGTCGCCCGCCGTGAAGTCCACGACCGACAGCGACCCCTTGCCGACCAGGAGCACGACTCCCGTGCAGGCGATCAGCATCCCGGCCACACGGCGCGCTCCAAGACGTACGCCGCCGATCCGCTCGTACACCGCCATCAGGACCGGCGAGGCGGCCATGATCATGCTCATGTTGCCGGCGGAGGTGGAGACACCCGCCTGGTTGACCAGCGTGTTGTACACGGTGACGCCGAGCAGGGCGGCGAGGAGGACATGGCCCAGGTGACGGCGCACCAGGGCCCGTTGCCGCCAGGCCTCGCGTGCCGCGAACGGGGCGACCGCCACGAGCGCGACGACCCAGCGCCAGAACGCGTGCTGGACGGGCGGCACACTGTCGTGCAGCGCGCGCACGGCCACGAAGCTCCCGGACCAGAGGACCGTGGCGGCGATCGCGAGGGTGATTCCGAGACCGGCGACCCCCTTCCGCGCCGCGGTGCGGGTGACGCTGTGCGTACGCGTCCGGTCCAGGACTGCCACGAATGTCCCCTGCCTCTCGTGTGATCGGAGGCTGCCCGTCGGCCGGAGCAGCTGCCCGACTACCGTCGCAAGGCGGGAACTGTCACGTCCATCGAATCTTTTTGAGCATTCCCTTCAGTTGAACTGAAAGATCCGCGGACGGTCACACCCGCCCCGACGGCCTTCCGTGGCTTGAGCTGACCGAACACCGTCGCCCCGAACGCCAGCGCCATGCCCGCCAACTGCACCGGCGTCAGCGCCTGACCCAGCGCCGCCCAGCCGATGACGGTCGCGGTCAGCGGTGAGAGCGGGCCGAGGAAGGTGACCTGCGTGGCGGTGAGCCTGCCGATACCGCGGAACCAGAGCCAGTACGCGACCGCCGTGTTCGCCAGCGCGAGGTACAGGTAGCCGCCTACCGCCCGGCTGTCCAGCGCGGGCGGCGCGCCCTCGACGAGCAGGGCGACCGGCGCGATCAGCAGCCCGCCGGCCGTCAACTGCCAGGCGGTGAGCGCCAGCGGACCGACCCCGTCCGGCCGCCTCCACCGCTTGGTGAGCACGGTTCCGGTGGACATCGAGGCGGTCGAGGCGAGCGCCGCGAGCACGCCCACCAGGTCGAGTGCGCCGGCCGCCCTCAGCACGACGAGGCTGACGCCGAGGGCGGCGGCGATGCCGGTCAGGAGCGTGCGAAGGGTCGGCCGGTCGCCGAGCAGCAGCACCGACAGGCCCGCGACGAACAGCGGCCCGATCGAGCCGACGACCGCCGCCATACCGCCGGGCAGTCGGTACGCGGAGAGGAACAGCAACGGAAAGAAGGCGCCGATGTTCAGCGCGCCCAGCACCGCCGCCTTCCCCCACCAGATGCCGCGCGGCAGCACCCGCGCCAGCGCCAGAAGCAGCAAGCCGGCGGGCAGGGCGCGCATCACCGCCGTGAACAGGGGCCGGTCGGCCGGCAGGAACTCGGTGGTGACGGCGTAAGTGCTGCCCCAGGAGATGGGAGCGAGCGCGGTGAGGGCTATGAGGGCGGGGCGGTTGCTGTTCGCGGCCATGAGGGCACCCGGTTTCAAGGGACCAGCAGAAGTAGGTCAACGGAAAGTAGCTTAGCCATAAGCTACTTTCCGTCAAGTCGCTTTTCGCTGATCTACTTCCTGTCGAGCTACTTTCTTGCGGGCAACCGACCTTCGACGGATACTCGCCCCATGAGCACCCCCAAGGACCCCGTCGACGCGATCATCGAGCAGTGGGCCGCCGTCCGGCCGGACCTCGACACCGCCGCGATGGAGGTCTTCGGACGGATCTTCCGGCTCTCGCGGGCGATGGGCGACCGCATGGAGAAGGCCTACGCGCGCTACGGCATCTCGCGCGGGGAGTTCGACGTGCTGGCGACGCTGCGCCGCTCGGACACCCCGCACACGCTTTCCCCTCGACAGCTCTCAGCCACCCTCATGCTCACCACGGGCGGCATGACCGGGCGCCTGGACAAGCTGGAGCGCGCCGGGCTGCTGCGCCGCTCACCCGATCCGCACGACCGGCGCGGGCTCCAGGTCACGCTCACCGACGAGGGACTCCGCCTGATCGACGAGGCCGTCGGGGCGGGTCTCGCGGTCCAGACGGAGGCGCTCTCAGCCCTCGACCAGGAGCAGGCCGGACAACTCGCCGACCTGCTGCGCCAGTTGCTGGCGGGCGCCACCGTCTAGGCGACGCTCCCCCGGCGTCCCCACCGCGGTGTCCAGTGCCGCATCGACCGCCGCCGCGTCCGGGGACTCCGCGGCCCAGGCGACGTATCCGTCGGGCCGCACCAGCACCGTCGTACGCCGGTCGCTCGCCCAGCTCTCGACGGCGAGACGGCCGTTGCGGTCCCCGGCCCGGTACGACTCCGAGGCCGACTGCGGCGTGACGAGGACGAACCTGCCGCCGCGCAGGGCCTCGTAGAGACGGCCGCTCTTCAGGGCGACGTCCGGAGCGCGCGTACCGACCAGGGGGTGGGCACCGCGCGGCGCCGCGTACGCGTACCCGATGCCCGTGATCTGGCCCGCCGCCTTGCGACGAACGGGGCCGACATGATTGACCAGTGCGGTGAGCCCGGCGCGCAGCGCCAGCGTCCACGGATACTTGGCCATCGCGAGCCGTACGATGCCGCCGCTACTGCGCAGCACGGACTTGCCGACCGGGTGACGCTCGGCCTGGTAGGTGTCCAACAGGGCGGCGTCCACCTGCCCGTTGAGTACGGCCGCCAGCTTCCAGCCGAGGTTGGCCGCGTCCTGGAGACCGGTGTTCATGCCCTGACCGCCGGCCGGGGTGTGCACATGCGCGGCGTCTCCGGCGAGAAAGACGCGGCCCACGCGGTAGGAGGGCGCCTGGCGCTCGTCACTGTGGAAGCGGGACATCCAGCGGGCGTCCCGCATGCCGTAGTCGCGGCCGAGGGCGAGCCGGGCGATCTCCTTGACCTCGTCGAGTGCGAGCGGCTCGCTGTCGGGGACATTGCGGCCGCGGTGCCAGCCGATCACCCGGTAGTAACCGTCGCCGAAGGGCGCGATGAAGGCGAAGGCGTCGCCGATGGCGTTGGCGGTCAGCACCGATTCCGGCTCCTCGTCGAGCAGGACGTCCGCGAGGACGACGGACCGGATGACCGACTTGCCGGGGAACGGCAGCCCGATCGCCTCCCGCACCACGCTGCGCATCCCGTCCGCCCCGACGACGTACGCGGCCGCCAGCTTCTCCGGCCCACCGTCGTGGCGCCGGACGTCGAGGGTCACCCCGTCCGCGTCCTGGCTCAGCCCGGTCACCTCGGCCTCGTGCACGAACCGCACCCCGGCCTCTTCCGCCCACCGCAGCAACGCCTTCTCCACCTCGTATTGGGGGATCACGAGGACGTGATGGAAGCGGGAGGGAAGGGTGTCGAGCGCGATGCCGAGCCCGCCGAAGAGCCGGATGCGGTCGAGGGGCCGGCCCTTGAGCTCCAGATCGTCGGCGAGACCGCGTGCGTCGAGCTGCTCCAGGGCGCGAGCGTGCAGGACGAAGGCGCGGGAGAGGTTGCTGATCTTGCGCGGGCGCTTCTCGACGAGGGTGACGGGGATGCCGGCGGTGGCGAGGTCGCCGGCCAGCAGCAGCCCCGTCGGGCCGGAGCCGACGACGATCACGTCGCGGGGGGCGGCCGGGTGCGTGTTGCGCGTGCGGCGCGTGTTCTCCGTGCTACGCGTGTCGTGCCTGGTGCCCATGTTGTCGTTCATGGCGGCCTCCCTGATGCCAACACTTGTTGGTCAACGCCTGTCGACCAACACCCGTTGGCCGCCCCTGCCGACCCGCGCCCGCCAGTCGGCGCCCGGCCGTCCCGACGTGCGCTTGCCAACGCTTGTTGGCCAACGCTTGTTTGCCAACATAAAGCGCGATCACTGGACTGTCAACACGTGTTGGCCTACGGTTGTTGGCATGCCACTCAAGAACCACCCCGCGCCCCCGTCGACACCCGCGCCGGCGCCGGAGGCGGCGTCCGCGTCGGCGGCGGCATCCGTGTCGGCCTCGCCATCGGAGCCCGTCGACGCGCCCGCGCCCCGCCGCTCCGATGCCACCCGCACCGCGATCCTCGCCGCCGCCCGCGAGCGCTTCGCGGCCGACGGCTACGAGCGCGCCACCATCCGCGCCATCGCCAAGGACGCGCGGATCGATCCGTCGATGGTGATGCGCTACTACGGCTCGAAGGAGGGGCTGTTCGCGGCCGTGCTCGACGTCGATCTGCGGCTGCCCGATCCGGCGGGCCTCGACCCGCACGACGTGGGCCGCGTCCTGGTGAACCACTTCCTGGACCTCTGGGAGGAGAACGAGGTGCTCACCGCGATACTCCGGGTCGGCGTCACCAATCAGGCCGGCGCCGCACGCATGCAGAGCATCTTCAGGGACCAGCTCTCCCCGGTCGTCCAGCGCACCTGCCCCGACCCCGAGCAGGCGCCGACACGGGCCGCGCTCTGCGCCTCACAACTGCTCGGACTCGCGCTCGCCCGCTACGTCCTGCGCATCGAGCCGGCCGTCGCGCTGAACCGCGCGGAGATCGTGGCGTGGCTGGGGCCGACGGTGCAGCGGTATCTGACGGCGCCGAATCCGTAGTACGCGCGACAAAGCCTCAGCATGACGCGCAAAAACGTCGAGCCTGCGTACGCACACAAAAAACGTCGAGGGAGTCCGCGCACCCTGTGGTGCGCGGACTCCCTCGACGGAAAGAACCGGTGAAAGCCGGCGAGAGCCGTGTGAGCCGAGCCGGGCTCAGCTCTGCTTCGGCCGCTTGTCGGACTTGTCCAGGGCCATCACGAGGCCGGCGATGATCAGGAACAGCAGGATCGGCGCCACGACGTAGAGGCCCAGCGTGTCCACCACGCTCAGGCCCGTGCCGGGGTCGTCACCGTCGTCGCGGGTCAGCGCGAGCGCGGGGGACGACATGAGCAGCATCATCAGCGTCGTACCGGCGGCCAGGGCGCCGGCGCGCAGGGCGTTCTTCTTGTCCACGGTGCAAACGTAGCGAACACCTGAATGAGCCGCGCGCCCGGGGGTGCCGTAGGGGGTGCTCACCGCGCCGCGTGACCGCCTCCGCCGCCACGGGCACGCCTGCCGCCCCCGGTCTGCGCTCCGGCCCGCACCACATCGAGCAGCGCGTGCAGCCGGGGCGAGGCGGCGAGTTCCTCCAGCGTCACCGGGCGGCCCTCGGCGTCGGCGATGGGCAGGCGCCAGTTGGGGTACTGGTCCCAGGTTCCGGGCAGGTTCTGCGGGCGCCGGTCGCCGATCGCGTCCGGGAGCCAGACGCCGATCATGCGGGCCGGGGTGAGCAGCAGGAAGCGGTGCACGGCCTGGATCTCGGCCTCCTCCGAAACCGTGCACCCGCCGCTCGCGCCCCACAGCAGCCCGAGCCGGGTGAGCAGCGTCAGCCACTCCCCCGTGTCCGCGGCGGCCGCCGCCCGCTCATCCTCCAGGGAGCCGGTCAACAGGCCGAGCCGGTCGCGGAGTTCGACGTGGTCGCCGGTGAGCCGAGCGGCAGTGGGTGGCAGGTCGTGGGTGGTGGCGGTGGCCAGGCAGTCGGCGCGCCAGCGTTCGGGGGGCAGGGGGAGCCCGTCGCCGTCCCAGTCGCGTTCGAACCACAGCACCGACGTGCCGAGCACCCCGCGCGTCCGCAGCGTCTCGCGCACGCCCGGCTCCACGGTGCCGAGGTCCTCGCCGATGACCAGCGCCCCGGCGCGCGACGCCTCCAGAACCAGGATCGCGAGCATCGCCTCGGCGTCGTAACGGACGTAGGTGCCTTCCGTGGGCGGCCGGCCCTGCGGGATCCACCAGAGCCGGAACAGGCCCATGACGTGGTCGATGCGCAGGGCGCCCGCGTGCCGGAGAAGAGCGCGCAGGAGGCGGCGGTACGGGGCGTAGCCGGACGCGGCCAGCCGGTCCGGTCGCCAGGGCGGCAGGCCCCAGTCCTGGCCGCGCGCGTTGAAGGCGTCCGGGGGCGCGCCGACGGACATGCCGGCCGCGAAGTACTCCTGCTGGGCCCAGGCGTCGGCACCGTCCGGGTGCACCCCGACGGCGAGATCGTGCACCACCCCCAGCGCCATCCCCGCGTCGCGCGCCGAGCGCTGGGCGGTGGCGAGTTGGGCGTCGGTGAGCCAGGCGAGACGGGTGTGGAAGTCGACACGGTCCATCAACTCGCCGCGGGCCCGGGCGGTTTCCGGCGAGCGGGGGTCGCGCAGGCTCTCGGGCCACCGCCGCCAGTCGGAGCCGTACACCTCTGCGAGCGCACACCAGGTGGCGTGGTCCTCCAGTGCCTCGCCCTCCTCGGCGAGGAAGTCGACGTACGCCGCCCGTCTGCCGGGGCCGAGCGGCACGGTGCGGACCAGTTCCAGCGCCTCGCGCTTGAGCTCCCACACGGCGTCGCGGTCGATCAACGCGCCCTTGTGCAGCACGGATGCGCGCAGCCGCTCGGCGCGCTCCAGCAGCGTGCGCACCCGGTCGGGCTCGTCGACGTACGCGAACTCGGGGATGTCCTCGACCCGCAGGTGCACCGGGTCGGGGAAGCGGCGGGAGGAGGGCCGGTAGGGGGAGGGGTCGGTGGGGGCGCCGGGTACGGCCGCGTGCAGCGGGTTGACCTGCACGAATCCGGCGCCGAGCGCGCGGCCGGCCCAGGCGGTCAGCTCAGCGAGATCGCCGAGGTCACCCATGCCCCAGGAGCGGCGGGACAGCAGGGAGTAGAGCTGGACGAGCAGACCGTACGTGCGGCCGGGCGGGGTGGGCAGTCGGGCGGGCGCGACGACGAGGTGGGCGTCGGCGGTGCGGCCGTCGGAAGCGGTGGCGCGCAACGTGTGGACGCCGGGCGGGAGTTGTTCGGCCGAGGCGCGGGTCTCGCCCTGTTCGGTCGTGATGCGCAGCCGGGTGCCGTCGGGCAGTTCGGCCAGTTCGGCGGGGGCGCGGCCGCCCCAGCACACCACCGTCGGCGGCAGCAGCCGCTCCCTCGCCTCGGCCGCCTGCGCCGCGAGGGCGGTGCTCACGGCGTCCGGGGTGCTCGCGTCGACGCCGAGTGCCGTCAGAGCCGCGACGAGCGCGGCGTCCGAGGCCGCGACCGTACGGTCCGGGGACGGGTTGTACGAGGTGGCGACGCCGTGCAGTTCGGCGAGCCGGGACAGGGGCGTCGCAGGCGTCGTCTGCGGGGGGTCGGCGGGCCGACGTGGTGCCATCTAGACCCCCGAGGCGGCGCCGGTGGAGGTCGGCTCGCTCGTCAGGTGCGCCGCGTCGGCCAGCGGCGGCTCGCTGGTGAGCGGTTCGGCGTCGGGCAGCGGGGGTTCACTGGTCAGCGGAACCTCCGTGCAGGCGCCTTCCGCGCTGAGCAGGCACAGATGGGCGCCTTCGGGTTCGACGGACGCATCCGCCTCGCGTTTGGAGAGGGCCGAGAGCAGAAGGTGTGCCGATGCGGCCACGGAGGCCTCCTTGTCGAGTCTGGCGGTCTTGGACCTGTCTGACGGGATACCGCAGCCCTACCCAGCGGGCGCGATCGCAGACGTAGGTGAACGAACAACGTGCTTCTGGTCACATTCTGCCCCCATGTCACACCTCCGGATTGGGGTAAACAGGGCACTTCGGCCACTCTCGTTGACACCCTCACCACGCGGATGGTGGGCTCGATGCCTCCCCGACGCGGCCGTCGGGGAGCCTGGCTACGAGGAGGGGGAGCGTGCAGCTCCGGCGTGGGAGAGGAGCGGCCGCGGTCGCGTTCGCCGTCGTTGCCGGCGCTCTGGGTGCGGCTTCCGCCGCCGTCGCCGCACCGCCCGCACCCACGGCCTCCGCGGACGACCGCGAGCCCGCCGAGGGCGGACTGCCCGCGGTCTGGCCGCGCCCGCAGTCCCTGCGCGCGGGCGGCACTCCGGTCGCGGTCACGGACGAGGTCGTCCTGGTGACCGACGCGAGGACCGATCCGTACGCCGTCGACGTGCTGCGCACGCTGCTTCGCCAAGCAGGTGCGCGCGAGATCACGACCGCGCGCGAGGTGGACGAGCTCCCCGCGCGTGCGCTGGTGGTGCGCGCGGGCACGGAGACGGGGTACTCGAGTCAACAGGGCACCCAAGGGGCGTACTCCTTCGGGGGGCACGCCGGGAGCGCGACCACTGATGGGGCGCACGCCGTCGGTCCGCGCGCCGCCTCCAGCGACTTGGAGCGGGCGCTCACGGCGCTCGGCGCCACGCCCCGCACCGACCTCCCCACCGGTGGCTACCGCTTGGCCGTCGGCCGCGCCGGCGGCCGTGACACCGTCGCCCTCGCGGGAGTCGGCGAGGACGGCCTGTTCCACGCGGTGCAGACGCTGCGGCAGCTCGTCGGCACCGACGGCAGGGTCGCGGGCGTCGTCGTCCGCGACTGGCCCGGCACCGCGGTGCGCGGCACCACGGAGGGCTTCTACGGCACCCCGTGGACCCGCGAACAGCGCCTCACCCAACTGGACTTCATGGGCCGCACCAAGCAGAACCGCTATGTGTACGCCCCTGGTGACGACCTCTACCGCCAGGCACGCTGGCGTGAGCCCTACCCCGCCGACCAGCGCGCGGACTTCCGGGAGCTGGCGGACCGGGCGCGCCGCAACCACGTCACCCTGACCTGGGCGGTGGCCCCGGGTCAGGCGATGTGTTTCTCCTCGGACGCGGACGTGAGGGCGCTGACGCGCAAGCTCGACGCCATGTGGGCGCTCGGCTTCCGGGCCTTCCAGCTCCAGTTCCAGGACGTCAGCTACAGCGAGTGGCACTGCGGCGCGGACGCCGACACGTTCGGCTCCGGCTCCGAGGCGGCCGCGAAGGCGCAGGCCCGGGTGGCGAACGCGGTGGCCCGGCATCTCGCCGAACGCCACCCGGACGCCGTCGCACTGTCCCTGATGCCTACCGAGTACTACGAGGACGGCTCGACGACCTACCGTCAGGAGCTGTCGAACGCCCTGGACGAGGGCGTCGAGGTCGCGTGGACGGGCGTCGGCGTCGTGCCGAGGACGATCACGGGACGCGAACTGGCCCGCACCCGGGACGCGTTCGGGTGGCACCCGCTCGTCACCATGGACAACTATCCGGTCAACGACTATGCGCAGGACCGGATGTTCCTCGGCCCGTACCAGGGGCGCGAGCCGGCGGTCGCGACGGGTTCGGCGGCCCTGCTGGCGAATGCGATGCCCCAGGCCGAAGCCTCCCGCATCCCGCTGTTCACCGCCGCCGACTACGCCTGGAACCCGCGGGACTACCGCCCCCAGGAGTCCTGGAAGGCCGCGATAGACGACCTCGCGGACGGCGACGCACGCCGCGGGGACGCGCTGCGCGCTTTGGCCGGCAACGACGCCTCGTCCGTCCTCGGCGGCACGGAGTCGGCCTATCTGCGCCCGCTCATGGAGGCGTTCTGGCAGGCCCGTACGACCACCGACCGGGCCGCGAACGAGACGGCGGCCGAGCGGCTGCGCGCCGCGTTCACGGTGATGCGCGAGACCCCGAAGCGGCTGGCCGACGGCTCGCTGGCGACCGAAGTGGCCCCCTGGACCGAGCAGTTGGCGCGCTACGGCGAGGCCGGCGAAACCGCGGTCGCCATGCTGCGCGCCCAGGCGAGCGGGGACGCCACCACAGCCTGGACGGCGTACCGCACTCTCGACCGGCTGCGCACCGAGCTCGCGGCGAGCGGGGTGACGGTCGGCAAGGGGGTACTGGACCCGTTCCTGGCCAAGGCCCGGACGGCGTACGAGACCTGGGCGGGCCTCGACCACGAGCCGGCCGCGGACCGCGGCGCGACGGCGGACGGCCGCACCGTCCGCTTCCCGCGCACCCGTGCCGTGACTGCGGTCAGCGTCCTCACCGACCCCGGCACGAAGGGCTCCGTCGACGCCCATGTCCCGGGCGAGGGCTGGCGGACCCTCGGCCCCCTCTCGAGCGGGGGCGCGACGCAGGTCACGGCGGCGGGCGTGTACGCGGACGCGCTCCGCGTCACCGGTCCCGCGCCCTCCCGCGTACGCCATCTCGTGCCGTGGTTCGCCGACTCCCCCGCCGCCGCGCTGGAGTTGAACCGCTCCACGACCGACGTGGAGATCGGCGGCACGCAACGGCTGACGGCCCGGCTGACCTCGCTGCGCCCCGCCGATGTCCGCGGCGCACTGACGGCGCGGGCGCCGAAGGGCATCGAGGTCAAGGTCCCCGGGAGTGCCTCGACCCTCCCCCGCGGAACCTCCGTCGACCTCCCCGTCGAGGTCACCGTCCCACCGGGGACGCCGTCGGGAACGTACGAGGTCACCGTCGCCCTCGGCCCTCAGACCCGCACGCTGACGGTCCGCGCCTTCCCGCGCACGACGGGCCCCGATCTGGCCCGCACCGGTGTCGCGTCCTCGTCCGGCGACGAGACCCCCGACTTTCCGGCGTCCGCGGCGAACGACGGTGATCCGGGGACGCGCTGGTCCTCGCCCGTCGAGGACGGCGCCTGGTGGCAGGTGCGGCTGGCCGAGCCGGCCCGGCTCGGCCAGGTCGTCCTGCGCTGGCAGGACGCGTACCCCTCTTCGTACCGCGTCCAGGTCTCCGCAGACGGCCGCGTCTGGCGCACGGCGGCGACCGTGCGGGACGGCCGGGGCGGTCGCGAGTCCGTCCGCTTCGACGAGCGCGACGTCCGGTACGTGCGTGTCCAGGGGGTCAAGAGGGCGACGGACTACGGGTACTCGCTGTGGTCGGTGGAGGCGTACGCGGTGGCGGAGTGAACCGACGGCCACCACGGGGTCGATAGACGGGGTGTGAGACTGTTCCGCCCCATGGGGGGCCACCGGGAGGACGACACGGACGCGGCGCTGCTGCGGGCCGTGGCGGACGGGGACTCGGCGGCGATGGCCGCGCTGTACGACCGGCACGCCGGGTGGCTGCACACGCGGCTGACTCGGCGGTGTGCCGATCCCGAGGTGGTGCGCGAGGTGTTGCAGGACACCTTCGTGACCGTGTGGCGGTCGGCCGGCGCGCATCGGGGCGCCGAGGCCGGCGGCTGGCTGTGGACCATCGCCGCACGGCGTCTGGTGGACGCGCGGCGGGTGCAGGAGCGGGCGACGCGCGTGGAGTACGCGGCCCCGGTGCCCGCGCCCTCCGCCGAGGAGCGCGTGCTGGCGGGGCTCGAGTACGGCGACGTGGGCACGGCCCTGGACCGCATCTCCCCCGAACTGCGCGAGGTACTGCGAGCCACGGTCGTCGACGGTCTGACCACGCGCGAGACCGCCCGGCTCCTCGGTATCCCCGAAGGCACCGTCAAGAGCCGCGCCATGCGCGCCCGCGCCGAACTCCGCGCGGCCCTCGCCCATCTGAACCCGTCCCCGGGTCCCTACCTGAATCCATCCCTGGACCCGTCCCCGCTGGGAGGCCCGGCATGACCGGCTGGCACGCCCCCGACGACCTCGTCACCCGCTATGCGGACGGCTCTCTTCCGGAGACGGACGCCTGGTCCCTGGAGAAGCACCTGGAGAGCTGCGGGCCATGCGCCGCACGGGTCTCACACGCGGCCCGTGCGGGAGCGGCTGGGGTGATGCTGGCGGAAGTGCGGGACGCGGTCCTGAACGCGGTACGCGAACCGGCACCGACCACCGCGCGCGCCCCGACCACCGCGCGCGCCCCGGCCCCCGCGACGGCCCAGATCTCGGCTTCCGCCTCCGCGCCGGCGGTGCCGAGGGGCGCTCGAGCCGTCCGGGGGCGGCTCGGGCGGATCGTCTGGGCCGCCGGGCCCGCCTTGCGCGGGGCCTGGGCCGGGGCCGTGGTGCTGGTGGCCGTGGGGGCGGTCGCACTCGCGTACGGGGGCGGGTGGGCGGGCGCGAGGCCGTTGCTGCTGGCCGTCGCGCCGGTCGTGCCCGTGGCGGGGGTCGCTCTCTCGTACGGGCGGCACGCCGATCCACTGCACGAGATCGTCACGGCCACTCCCTCCGGTGGGCTGCGCCTCCTGCTGATGCGGACGGCCGCCGTGCTGGCGGTGAGTCTGCCGTTGCTGACGGTGGCGGGGCTGCTGCTCCCGCCCTCCGGCTCGCGCCTGCCCGCGGCACCGGCGGCGGCCACCTGGCTGCTGCCCGGGCTGGCCCTCACGCTGGCCTCGCTCGTGCTGTACGGGTACGTGGGCTGCCGTACCGCGACGGCGGTGGTCGGCGGAGGCTGGCTGCTCGCGCTCGCGGCCCCCGTCCTCACCGCCACCGGCCCCGGCCTGACGGCCCGTCTCACGCAGCAGCTCTCCCTCTACTTCACCGGCGCCTCACCTCAGGGGGGCTGGGCGGCAGCGGCCGCGCTCTGCGCCCTCCTCCTCGCCGCGCGCCGCAGCGCATACGACCGTCTGGAGACGATGTGAACATCCCTGGTACGACCGGCATGTCCGCCATGGGCGACGTTGACGGTCCCGGGACAGCCACGGCCAAGGACGGCGGTGACGGACTGTGGACCACCGCCATACGGGTCTCCGGGCTGACCGTCCGGCACCGCAGGACCACCGCCCTGGACGCCGTCGACCTGGACTTCGGCCCCGGCGTCCACGGTCTGCTCGGCCCCAACGGCGCCGGCAAGACCTCGCTCATCCGCGTCCTCGCGACGGTCGCTGAGCCCACCGCGGGCCGGGTGGAGATGCTCGGCAGCGGCCTCCGGAGCCACCGGGAGCGCAGCGCGGTCCGCCGCGAACTCGGCTATCTGCCGCAGGACTTCGGGTACTACCCGGGCTTCACGGTGCGGGAGTTCGTCGCCTATGTGGCGTGGCTGAAGGAGCTGCCGGCCGCGACCGCCTCTGCCGCGGTCGAGCGGGCCGTTGCCCGGGTCGGGCTCGCCGAGCGTATCGACGCGAAGGTCAAGACCCTGTCCGGCGGCATGATCCGCCGCGTCGGCATCGCCCAGGCCATCGTGAACGACCCTCGCGTCCTGCTCCTCGACGAGCCCACCGCGGGCCTCGACCCGGAACAGCGCGTCGAGTTCCGCGCGCTGCTGCGGGAGTTGGGCAGGACCGCCACCGTGCTCGTCTCCACCCACCTGGTGGAGGACGTGGCCGCGGCCTGCACGGAGGTGACCCTGATCGAGGCCGGTCAGGTCGCCTACCGCGGCACGCCCCACTCGCTTGCCGCCCTCGGCGCGGACGGTCACGACTCCGACGGCAACGCCATCGAGCGCGGTTACACGGCGGCCTTGCGCGGCCACCGCACGGCGACAGCGGCGGGAGCCGGCCGATGAACATACGCATCCAGCCGGACGGCGACAGTCCGGCCGGCACGCACGCGCGGGCGGACGGAGGCAGTCGTACGAGCCGGCGGACCGAGTCGAACGGCAGCCGCCCGACAGACCAGCAGCCCCATGGAGGCCACCCGGCAGACGTGCGGGCCCAGACCGGCGCAAGCCGTGAGCAGACCACACGCCCCTCGGCTCCGCCTGCCCCAAAGCCGCGCCCCCGCTCAGCTCCTCACCCCCTCCGCGTCGAATCGCTGCGTGGCTTCGCCCCCTGGGCAGGCGCGGGACTGCTCCTCGCTCTCGCGTGGCCCATCGCCGCCAAATCAGCTCAGTGGCAGGGCAGCTGGGGCGCGACGACCGGAACGCTGAGCACCGCGGCCGGCATGATCGGCGCTCCCTTCGCGCTCGCTGCGGGCGCCTGGCAGGGCGGCCGGGAGCGCAGGCTGCGGATGACGGAGCTGCGCGCCTCGACCGCTCGTACGCCTCTCGTCCAATTCCTGACGGCCTCCCTGCCACTCGCCTGCTGGCTGGCGACGGCCTACCTGGTGGCGGTCGCAGGAGCGCTGCTCGCCTGCGCGCCGTACGCCTCGGCGGGCGGCCCGGTGCCGATCGTCCACGCCGGGACCGCCCTCTCGCTCGCCGCCTGCACGGTCCTCGGCCATGCGGCCGGGCGGGGGGCGCCCTTCCGGCTGACCGCTCCCGTGCTCGCGATCTGCGGATACGTCGTCCTCGGCATCGTCGGCAGCGGGCGGTCCGACCTCCACTACCTCACCCTCGCCTCGGTCCACCCCTTCGGTGACGAAAACCTCGTCGTCTGGTGGTATCCGCTCGTGTCGGCCCTGTGGACAGCCGGGCTCGCCGCCGCCGCGGTCCTGGCCCATACCGCGTACCGTCGTGCCACCGCGCTGCTGCCGCTCGTGGCCGCGCTCGGCGCTGCCGTCCTGCTGGTCCAGACGGGTGACGGCCTGCTGCGCGACAACCCGCTCGCCCACCGGCAGGTGTGCGACGACTCGACCACCCCGCGCGTCTGCGTCAACGCCACCTATCCGGGTCTGCTGCCGGAGGTCACCCACGCGCTGTCCGGTCTCACCGGCCGTCTGAAGGGCGTGCAGAACCTACCGGTCCGCTACGAGGACCTCGGGAGATCCCCACACCAGGACGAGGTACAGCTGCCGATACTCAGGCCGTTCGGCTGGAGCGCCGTCCGCGGCAAGGTGACCGATCCGGAGCGGTACGCGTGGGAGGCCGCCCACACTCTGGTCCGCTCCGACTGCGGGAAGCTGCCGTCCCAGCGGGTCCAGGTCACCGACGAGGCCGTACTGCGCTGGCTGGCCCCGGACTCGGTGTCCGAGGGGATGCGCGAGCAATCCGTGGCGCAGGCCCGGCAGCGGGGCGACGCGGAGGAACTCGCGAGGTTCCGTGCGCAGGACACGGCATACGCGCACCTCACCGCCATGGCCGACGGCGAACGCCGCTCCTGGCTCGGCCGCTACTTCGCGACAGCCGGGGAGTGCGACCCGAACCCGAGCGAGGTCCCGTCCCTGTGAATGTCATACGGAGAGTCACTGTGAACGCGGCACCCGGACCCGGGCTCACCCCCCTCGCCCTCTACGCCCGCTCCCGCGGCATCCCGGCGACCGTGGCGGCCCTGGTCTGCGCCGCGCTCCTCACCCTGTGGGTGGCGAGCCGTCCGGACGTGTACCTCGACCCGTACCGCAGGGTGCCCTTGGTCTCGCTCGCCCCGCTGCTGGCCTCGTCGGCGATCGGCGTGAGCCTCCACACATACGCGCGTGACCTGGACGACACCGCCGTACGCCGCTGGTGGCCGCGGCGCCTGGCCCACCTGCTGGTCCTGACCGCGCTCGCTGCGGCACTGCTGGCCCTCGCCGTGCCGGGGCACTCCCAGGAGTTCGGCGGGGCGGCGATGGTCCGCAACACGCTGGGGGCCGTGGGCATCACGGCGGCCGCGGCGGTGCTGCTCGGCGCCAGGGTGAGCTGGATGCCGACGACGCTGTACCTCAGCGCCGTGTACCTGTCGGCCGCCTCGCCCCGTGTGAGTAAGGCGACAATCCTGGCCTGGCCCATGCAACCGGGTCCACAGCGTGGCGCCTGGGCAGTCGGCCTCACACTGTTCGTACTCGGCACGGCACTCTGCGCAGCGCGCGGCGCCCGCCCCGAAGGACCCCGCGCCTGACGCGGGGTCGCACGGGTCAAAGCCGCGGCGGGTACGCAAAAGCCCGGATCGTCAGGCGGAAATGCCGTCGATCCGGGCCATCGCGTCATCCGCGCCGTACGGCTGCAGATATGGCAGCCAGCGCGGGTCCCTATGCCCGGTTCCGATGATGCGCCATGCGAGCCCCGTCGGCGGGGCGGGTTTGTGGCGCAGGCGCCAGCCGATCTCGACCAGGTGGCGGTCGGCCTTGGTGTGGTTGCAGCGGCGGCAGGACGCCACCACGTTTTCCCAGGCGTGCTGACCTCCGCGGGAGCGCGGGATGACGTGGTCGACGCTGGTTGCGACGCCACCGCAGTACATGCACCGGCCGCCGTCGCGGGCGAACAGAGCTCGCCTGGTCAGCGGAACGGGCCCCCGGTAAGGGACCCGCACGAACCTCTTCAGCCGGACCACGCTGGGTGCGGGGACAGTAACGGTTGCACTATGCATAAAGGCGCCGGATTCCTCGAGGCAGATGGCCTTGTTCTCGAGGACGAGGACGAGCGCGCGGCGGAGCGGTACGACGCCGAGCGGCTCGTACGACGCGTTGAGGACCAGGACATGCGGCACGGATGCCTCCTTGTACGCCGGCGGCGCGTGGCTCGCGCCGGGACGATCTGTGGCCAGTGTCCCCGAATGCCTGGTGGAAGCGCCACCATGTCCCGGTAACGGGCCGGGAGTGTTTTCGACCACATCTTCTTCATCCCCAAGTGAGCACAGTCTCTCCCTCGAACATCGCAACGATCCACACACGATGCCCCGTTAGTGTGGTGGGTCTGCCCGACCGGTGCCCCTCGTGTGTCCCCTGCCGCGGGCAGACCGCTACGCCTGGAGGTTGCTGCCGTGTCCCTGCCCGTCCTATTGGCCGTCGGTTCGACGCCGTCGCCGTCCCCCTCGACGTCGACGGACCCGACGGTCGCCACGCTTCAGGACGCCCAGGAAAGTGCGACCAACGCCGCGAGCTGGGTCCAGCAGAACTGGTCCACGTGGCTGGCGATCGGCTTGCGTGTCCTGCTGATCCTGGTGATCGCGGCGGTACTCAGAGTGGCCGTCCGGCGGGCGATCACCAAGCTGATAGAACGCATGAACCGTACGGTCCAGGCGGTCGACGGCACGGCCCTCGGCGGCCTCTTGGTGAACGTCGAGCGGCGCCGTCAGCGCTCCCAGGCGATCGGCTCCGTGCTCCGCTCGGTGGCGTCCTTCCTGATCATGGGCACGGCCGCGCTGATGATCCTCGGCACGTTCGAGATCAACCTGGCCCCGTTGCTGGCCTCCGCGGGTGTGGCCGGTGTCGCGATCGGTTTCGGCGCGCGCAACCTGGTCACCGACTTCCTCTCCGGCGTCTTCATGATCCTGGAGGACCAGTACGGCGTCGGCGACACGATCGACGCGGGCGTCGCCGCCGGCGAGGTCATCGAGGTGGGTCTGCGCGTGACCAAGCTGCGCGGCGACAACGGCGAGATCTGGTACGTCCGAAACGGCGAGGTCAAGCGCATCGGCAACCTCTCCCAGGGCTGGGCCACGGCCGGCGTCGACGTCACCGTCCGAGCCGGTGAGGACCTGGACCGCGTCCAGTCCGTCCTGAACGAGGTCGCCGAGAACATGAGCAAGGACGAGCCCTGGAACGAGCGCCTCTGGGGCCCGGTCGAGGTCCTCGGCCTCGACAGCGTCCTACTCGACTCCATGGTCGTCCGCGTCTCGGCCAAGACGATGCCCGGCAAGGCCCTGTCCGTGGAACGCGAGCTGCGCTGGCGCATCAAGCGCGCCTTCGACGCCGCGAACATCCGCATCGTGGGCGGCCCCGTGACGGAACCGGAGGAGGACCCGGCCCCGGACCCGACGGAGACCGTAGCGGCCCCGTCGGCCCACGCGAACCCGGCGTCCCCGCAGGCCGCGGCGGCCACCCCGATCACACCGGCACCGACGCCGTCGGGCGTTCCCAAGTAGCGCACACGGTTGATACGAGGGAGGCGGCGCCCGGGGTTCCGGGCGCCGCCTCCCTCGTCCGTACGGGACTCCGGCGGCCGTAACGCTTCAGCACGCCCGTTCGAGTGAACGCACGGCGTCACCCCGTCCGCTGAACGCACGATGTCAGCCCGTCCGCTGAACGCACGGCGCCAGCCCGTCCGCCGGGACAGCCCCGCGGTCCGGGCTATCCGGCACACCGCGGGCGAAGGCGGACCCCTTCCCCAGGCCCGCCACTCCCAGGAGACCTTCCCTGTCGCGGACATCGAGGCGGACGTCGCCCGAGGTCGCGTCGAAGGCCATCGATCCCCAGACGGACCGGTCGCCACGTCCGGGCCGCCACCGGAAGTGGATCTCCTCGCGGCCCTTCTCGGCGACGAGGAACGCCCGCTCGCACGCCGTCAGTTGGTCACGGACCCGCTCCTGCCACCCCTCGGAGAGGGGCATCGCGCGCAGCACATGCCTCTGGTGCTCGTCCAGCGCCTCGGCGGAGAGTGGCACGCCGGCCCCGCGGGCCCGCCCACGCAGCGACAGGACCGCGAGGGCCGCCCCCGCGAGACTCACGCCCCCGCACCGCCCCCGCACCGCCCCCGCAGGTAACGAGTCTGTTGCCGCGGGGGCGGTTTCTCTTGACGCCTCCTTCGCCCCGGGCTTACGTTCCTTCCACCCAATAGGAAACTTTCCTAACAGTGATCACCGGATGGACTTTCCTCCCAGGTCACTGGGAAGGTGGGCAGTTGAAAGGCAGGTGTCGACCACATGGCAGGATCCGCCGGTACGCCGGGCACTCCGCGCGTCCTGCGCGCCATGAACGACCGCGCCGCCCTCGATCTGCTTCTCGCGCACGGACCGCTGTCGCGGACCAGGATCGGGAAGCTCACCGGGCTGTCCAAGCCCACCGCCTCGCAGCTCCTCGCCCGTCTGGAGGCGGCGGGCCTCGTCGTCGCCACCGGCACCAGTGAGGGCCGCCCGGGCCCCAGCGCCCAGTTGTACGTGGTCAATCCGGGCGCCGCCTACGCGGCCGGCCTGGACGTCACCCCCGAACGCATCCTCGCCGCCGTCGCGGACGTCACCGGCCGGACCGTCGGCGAGTACGAGCTGCTCACCCCCGGCCGGCGCCCCGCGCAGCCCGTCGTACGCCAGGTCACCGACGCCCTCGACGGCGCGGTGAAGGCGGCCGGGCTTGCCAGGGACGACGTCCGACGCCTCGTCATCGGCACCCCTGGCGCCTTCGACCCGAACACCGGTCGGCTGCGCTACGCCTCACACCTGCCCGGCTGGCACGCCCCCAGCCTGCTCGACGAGCTCGCGGCCGCGCTGCCGATGCCCGTCGAGTACGAGAACGACGTCAACCTCGTCGCCATCGCCGAGCAGCGGCTCGGTGCCGCCCAGGGCCACGAGGACTTCGTACTCCTGTGGAACGAGGGCGGGCTCGGCGCCGCGCTCGTCCTCGGCGGACGGCTGCACCGCGGCTGGACCGGCGGCGCAGGCGAGGTCGGCTTCCTGCCGGTACCGGGCGCGCCCCTGGTGCGGCAGGTCACCAAGGCCAACAGCGGCGGCTACCAGGAGCTGGCCGGTTCGCAGGCCCTGCCCAAGCTGGCCCGCGAGCTCGGCATCGAGGACGTACCGACGGGTCCGTACGCCGAGGTCGCCGCGGCCCTTGTCGAGCGGGCCGTCGCCATCGACGAGGGGCCGCACCGACGGCTCCTGGAGACCTACGCGACCGGCCTCGCCACGGGTCTCGCCTCGCTGGTCTCCGTGCTCGACCCCGAGCTCGTCGTGCTCAGCGGCGCATCGCTCACCGCGGGCGGCGAACCACTGCGCGCCCTGGTCCAGGCCGAGTTGGAGGAGCTGGCCGCATCCCGGCCGCGCCTCGTCGTCGGCGACGTACACGAACACCCCGTGCTGCGCGGCGCGTTGGAAAGCGCCCTGGCAGCCACCCGCGACGAGGTCTTCGACACCTCCCGCTAGTCCGTTCTCCGCACGCTCACCACCTTCACCGCCCCCGCCCTGCCCTAGGGAGACCCCGTCATGCCCGGAATATCCCGGAAAGCGGTCACCGCGCTCGCCGCTTCCGCCTCGATAGCCCTCCTCGCCACCGCCTGTACCGGCCAGTCCGACTCCGGCGCGAGCGACGACGCGTCCAAGGACCAGACGATCAACTTCTGGCACGCGTGGAGCGCGCCCAACGAGGTCAAGGCCGTGAAGTCCCTGGTCGCGGGCTTCGAGAAGGCACACCCCAACATCCACGTGAACATCGTCGGCAACATGACGGACGACAAGATCAACCAGGCGCTGCGCGCGGGCGGTGACAAGGCCCCCGATGTGGTCTCCTCCTTCACCACCAACAACGTGGGCAAGTTCTGCTCCTCCGGCGCCTTCGTCGATCTGAACCCCTTCTTCAAGAAGGCGGGCATCGACCCGGAGACGACCTTCCCGAAGGCGATGAACGAGTACACCCAGTTCGACGGCAACCGCTGCACGGTGCCGCTGCTCGGTGACGCGTACGGGCTCTACTACAACAAGACCGCGTTCAAGAAGGCCGGAATCACCAGCCCCCCGAAGACCTGGTCCGCATTCGAGAAGGACGCCAAGAAGCTCACCATCACCAAGGGCGACTCCTACTCTCAGCTCGGCTTCATGCCGAACTACCACGGCTGGGAGTCGACGACCGAGCACTACTTCGGTCAGTTCTCGCCGACGTACTTCGACAGCAGCGGCAAGTCGAACATCGCCAAGGACCCCGCTTTCACGGCCGGTTTCACCCTCCAGAAGAAGCTCGTCGACGAACTCGGCGGTTACAAGAAGCTGGAGACGTACCGCTCCAAGCTGGGTGACGAATGGGGCCCCAAGCACCCCTTCCACACCGGTCAGGTCGCCATGCAGCTGGACGGTGAGTGGCGGCTCGGCATGGCCGAGGAGGCCAAGCCGGACTTCGAGATCGGTGTCGCCCCGCTGCCCGTACCCGACGACCAGGCCGACCAGTACGGCAAGGGCTACATCACCGGCACCATCGCGGGCATCGCCTCCACCAGCAAGAAGCAGAACGCGGCCTGGGAACTGGTCAAATACATGACCACGAACACGGACGCGGTGGTCGGCTTCGCCAACGACATCCACAATGTGCCGTCGACGCTCGCGGCGCTGAAGTCGCCGAAGCTCACGTACGACCCGCGCTTCAAGACGTTCCTGGACATCGCGTCGAACCCGAACTCGACGACGACTCCCGCGTCCATCAACGGCGGCACCTATCTGGTGACGATCCAGCAGCTCGGATACGACTACGAGAGCGGCAAGGCCAAGGATCTGAAGGCGGCTCTGGAAAGCACCGCCAAGCAGATCGACACGGACATCGCGCAGGCGAAGTAGTACGGAGATGAGCACGGTAACGCTCGCGTCGAAGCGCCGTCGTTCGGCGCTTCGAACGCTCGCCTTCATGTCGCCCTGGTTGATCGGCTTCGCGGTCTTCTTCGCGTACCCGCTGGTCTCGACCGTCTATTTCTCCTTCATGCACTACGACGGCTTCAAACCGCCGACGTGGAGCGGAACGAAGAACTGGACGTACGTCTTCGAGAACTACCCGCTGTTCTGGCCCGCCTTGCGGAACACCCTGTGGCTGGTCGTCGTCATGGTCACGCTGCGGGTCCTCTTCGGGCTCGGCGTCGGACTGCTGATCACGAAGATCAAGACGGGTACGGGCGTCTTCCGTACCCTCTTCTATCTTCCCTACCTTGCCCCGCCGGTCGCGGCCACGATGGCCTTCGCCTTCCTGCTCAACCCCGGTACGGGCCCGGTCAATTCGATCCTGGAGAAGGTCGGCATCCCGGCACCCGGCTGGTTCAACGACCCCACCTGGTCCAAGCCGGCCCTCACCCTGCTGGCCCTGTGGGGCATCGGCGACCTGATGGTCATCTTCATGGCCGCGCTGCTCGACGTACCGACCGAGCAGTACGAGGCCGCCGAGCTGGACGGCGCCTCGGCGTGGCAGCGCTTCCGGTACGTGACCCTGCCGAACATCTCGCCGATCGTGATGTTCGCCGTGGTCACCGGCGTGATCCAGACCATGCAGTACTACACCCAGCCGCTGATCGCCGGGAAGGTCGCCTCGGGCGTCATCCAGGGCGCCGGTACGCAGTTCGAGCCCGGCTATCCCGACAAGTCGACGCTCACCCTGCCGCAGCTCGTCTACAACCTCGGCTTCCAGCGCTTCGACTACGGCTCCGCCTGTGTGGTCGCGCTCGTGCTGTTCGCCCTGTCCATGGTGTTCACCGCGTTTCTGATGCGGCGCCGGGGCGGTCTCATCCAGGCAGGTGACTGACACCCATGACTCAAGTACTCGACAAGCCGGTGGAGTTGCGGGCTCCGGTCACGCCCGCCGAGCGCACCGCCCGCCGCAAGGCGCTCCTGGAGTGGGTCGCGATCCACGCACTGGGCGTCGCGGCGGCCCTCTTCTTCGTCCTGCCCTTCGTGTTCGTGTTCCTGACCTCGATGATGAGCGACACCCAGGCGCTCAGCCGCGATCTGATCCCGCACACGTGGGAGTGGGGCAACTACAAGAAGGTCTTCGACACACCGGGCTTCCTGACCTGGTGGAAGAACACCCTGCTGTACGCGGGTGCCGGCACGGTCCTGACGGTCGTCTCGTCGATACCCGTCGCCTACGCGCTCGCCAAGTTCCGCTTCCGCGGGCGCAATCTGTCGCTGATGCTGGTCATCTCGATGATGATGCTGCCGCCGCAGGTGGTCATCATCCCGATGTACCTCTTCTGGGCGAAGCAGCTGGACCTTTCGGGAACGCTCTGGCCGCTGATCATCCCGATGGCGTTCGGCGACGCCTTCTCCATCTTCCTGCTGCGCCAGTTCCTGATGACGATCCCGAACGAGTACGTGGATGCGGCGAAGGTTGACGGCTGCGGCGACCTCAGGACCCTCCTGAAGGTCGTGCTCCCGATGGCCAAGCCCGGCATCGCCGCCGTCGCGCTCTTCCAGTTCTTCTACGCCTGGAACGACTACTTCGGGCCCCAGATCTACGCGTCGGAGAACCCGGGCGCCTGGACCCTCTCCTACGGGCTGGAGTCGTTCAAGGGCGCGCACCACACCGACTGGAATCTCACCATGGCCGCGACCGTGCTGGTCATGGCCCCCGTGATCCTCGTGTTCTTCTTTGCGCAGAAGGCGTTCGTCGAGGGTGTCACGCTCACCGGAGTGAAGGGTTGACCCATATGAAACTCACCGTGGTCGGCGGAGGGTCGACCTACACCCCCGAACTCATCGACGGATTCGCGCGGCTGAGGGACGCCCTGCCGATCGAGGAGCTGGTGCTCGTCGATCCGGCGGCCGAGCGTCTGGAGCTGGTGGGCGGCCTCGCCCGACGGATCTTCGCTCGGCAGGGCCACCCCGGACGCATCGTGACGACCTCCGACCTGGACGCGGGAGTGGAGGGCGCCGACGCCGTACTGCTGCAACTCCGCGTCGGCGGCCAGGCGGCCCGCGAGCAGGACGAGACCTGGCCGCTGGAGTGCGGCTGCATCGGGCAGGAGACGACGGGCGCGGGCGGACTGGCGAAGGCGCTGCGCACGGTGCCGGTGGTACTGGACATCGCGGAGCGCGTGCGCCGTACGAACCCGGACGCCTGGATCATCGACTTCACCAACCCGGTCGGGATCGTGACACGCGCCCTGCTCCAGGCGGGCCACAAGACGGTCGGACTGTGCAATGTGGCGATCGGTTTCCAGCGCAAATTCGCGGGACTACTGGGCGTCACCCCCGCCAATGTGCACCTCGACCATGTGGGCCTCAACCACCTCACTTGGGAAACAGGTGTGCGTCTGGGCGGTCCCGAGGGCGAGAACGTCCTGCCGAAACTCCTCGCCGAGCACGGCGACACCATCGCCGACGATCTGCGCCTGCCGCGCAGCATCGTCGACCGCCTCGGGGTCGTTCCCTCCTACTACCTGCGCTACTACTACGCACACGACGAGGTCGTCCGAGAGCTGCGCACGAAGCCCTCCCGCGCCGCCGAAGTGGCGGAAATGGAACGGCAGTTGCTGTCGATGTACGCCGACCCGGCGCTCGACGAGAAGCCGGAGCTGCTCGCCAAGCGGGGCGGCGCCTACTACTCGGAGGCGGCGGTGGACCTCGCGGCGTCGCTGCTGGGCGGAGGCGGCAACCCCTACCAGGTCGTGAACACGTACAACAAGGGCACGCTCCCCTTCCTCCCGGACGACGCCGTGATCGAGGTGCAGGCTGCGATCGGCCCCAAGGGGCCCGCGCCGCTGTCGGTGCCGTCCGTGGACCCGTTGTACGCGGGCCTGATGGCCAACGTGACGGCGTACGAGGACCTGGCCCTGGAGGCCGCCCTGCGCGGCGGCCGCGACCGGGTCTTCCGGGCCCTCCTCTCCCACCCCCTGGTCGGCCAGTACGCGTACGCCGACGCCCTCACCGACCAGCTGATCGCGCACAACCGGGAGCACCTCGCGTGGGCATGACGTCATCGAGCCCCGGCGCGGGGACGACCGCCGGGGCCGGCCCCGGGGGCCTGGTCCTGGCCATCGACGCGGGGAACAGCAAGACCGACGTCGCGGTGATCGCTGCCGACGGCGCGATCGTCGGCACCGCGCGGGGCGGGGGCTTCCGCCCGCCGGCCGTGGGGGTCGAGGCGGCCGTGGACGCGGTCGCCGACGCGGTCGGCCGGGCCTTCGCCGAGGCCGGTGTCGCCTCCGTCGCCCATGTCTCCGCGTGCCTGGCCAACGCGGATCTCCCGGTCGAGGAGGAACAGCTGGCGGCCGCGCTGCACGCGCGCGCGTGGGGCGCGAGCGTGGAGGTGCGCAACGACACCTTCGCGATCCTGCGGGCCGGTGTGGCCGAGCCGCGCGGAGTCGCCGTCGTGTGCGGGGCCGGCATCAACTGCGTCGGCATGCGGCCCGACGGCCGCACCGCCCGCTTCCCGGCGATCGGACGTATCTCCGGGGACTGGGGCGGGGGTTGGGGCCTGGCGGAGGAGGCCCTGTGGCACGCGGCGCGGGCGGAGGACGGCCGAGGCGGCCCCACGGCCCTGGCCCGCACGCTTCCCGCGCACTTCGGTCTGACCTCGATGTACGCCCTGATCGAGGCGCTGCACCTCGAACACATCGGCAACGCCCGCCGACACGAGCTGACGCCCGTCCTGTTCGCCACGGCGGTGGACGGCGACCCGGTGGCCCGCGCGATCGTCGACCGGCTCGCGGACGAGGTGGTTGCCATGGCCATGGTCGCCCTGACCCGGCTCGACCTCCTCACCGAGGAGACTCCGGTCCTCCTCGGCGGCAGCATCCTCGCCGCCCGCCACCCACAACTCGACGACCGCGTCCACGAAGTCCTCGCGGTCCGCGCTCCGAAGGCGGTCCCCCGGGTGGTCACGGCACGTCCCGTCCTCGGCGCCGCCCTCCTGGGCCTGGACCACGTGGGGGCTCAGGAGGAGGTGCACACGCGCGTGCGGTCGTTCTACGAGCAGGCCTGACGAACGGGGGTTCGGGTGTCCGCGCCGGAAATTCCCGCACATCCGCGGGAACGAATGGCCCGGACGCCTCCTCTGGTGGGTGTCGATTCCCATCTCAGGAGGCCCCATGTCCGACCGCACGGCCACACGAGCCGCCGCACTCCTCGCCTCGGTGCTCACCACGGACGCCCTGTTCCATCTCTATTGGGCGACCGGTTCCACCTGGCCCGCCGCCGACGAGAAGAGCCTGTCGTACGCGGTCCTCGGTACCGAGGCCCCGTTCACCCCGCCGGTCGTCCTGCCGCTCGCCGCGCTCCTGCTGACCGCGAGCGGCATCGTCGTCGCCCAGTCCCGGCGCCCGCACCGGCTGCTCCGCCTCGGCACCCTCACGGTGGCGGCCGGTCTGTCCCTGCGCACACTGGCGGGCGTCTACTGGCTCTTCGCGCAGGACACCGGGACCGCCTTCTACCGGCTCAACCTCGGCCTCTACACCCCGTTGTGCGCGGTGCTGTGCGCAGCGGCGCTCAAGGTCGCCCGCCAAGGGGGCACCGCTGCCCGGGAAGGCACCGCGCGTTGGGAAGATGCCGTACGTGTCCGATGAGGAAACGGTCCGCCGGGTGCGCGCCGCCCAGCGCGGCGACACGCTCGCCATGGCCGAACTGCTGGACGAACTGGCCCCCTACGTAGGCCGTATCTGCGGTCCCATCGCCCTGGACCAGGGGCCGGACGCCGCGCAGGAGGCGCTGGTCGCGGTGTTCCGCTCGCTGCGCTCCCTCAAGGACCCGGCCGCGCTGCGCGGCTGGGTCCGGGCCATCGCGGTGCGCGAGGCGGTCCGGTCGGCCCGGCGCGCCGCCCGCGCGGTGCCCGCCGATCTGAGCACCCTGCCCTCGCGCGGCGACCCCGAACTCGCCGCCGACATCAGGGACGTACTGGACCGGCTCTCCCCCGAGCACCGGGCCGTGCTCGTCCTGCGCGACGTGGAGGGCATGGACGAGCGGGCCGCGGCCGAGTTGCTCGGCCTTCGCGTCGGCACCGTCAAGTCCCGGCTGCACCGGGCACGGGACACCTTCCGGAAGGCGTGGACCTCATGACCGGACGCGACACGACCCGTCACTGGCCCGTCGCCGACCTCGACCCGGTGCGGCGGCTGCACGTGCTCGCCGCCGGCATCCGCGGCGCCCATGTCACCGAGGGCGTCGTGGCCGCCCCGTACGAGCGCGTGTGGGCCCTGATGGCCGACTTGGAGGGCGAGTTCGGACGCGTCACGCCCGACATGCGGGGGCTGCGGATCCTGAAGCGGGACGGTGCCCGCCTCGAGGCGCTGGCCCGCAGCAAGTACGGGATGCGGGCCCTGCTGCGCGGGGAGCAGCGGCCGGGCTGGTGCTGGCTGCAGAGCCGGTTCCTGTTGGTCGGCGTCGCCGCGACGCCGGACGGCGACGGAACACGGGTGGCGTTCACCGGAGGCGTGCGAGTGCCGGGGCGCGCCGCGCTGGTGCCGCTGGGTGTACGGCACGAAGGGGAGCGCAGTCTGCGGCGGCTGACCGGCCTGCTCTGAACGCGGCGGTGACGCGCGGGAACCGAACAGATCCGAACGGCGTATTCATGGGAAGGGGGGTGGTGCGGGAGCCTTGCGCTGCGCCGGAATTCGACAGTTGCGCTGCGATCCGAACAAGATCGAGTCAAGGCCTGTGCGGATGTCAGTCCCGGCGGCGATACTTGCGGCCGTACGCCTCTGTCCGCAGTCCGTGCTTCCCGCACACGGGACGGAGGCGAACCACGGATGACCATGGGGGAGGTCAAGTGACATACCCGCCGAAGGGCAGTGCGGCGCCACCGGCACCGGCCGGCGCGCCGACGATGCCCGCCGTGCCGCCGCAAGCCGGTCCCGCGGCACCGCGGGGCGGGCCGGCGACGCCGGGCACGGCGCCCGCGCGCCGTACGGCATGGGCGGAGGGCGTCGATCGCCTGCGCGCCGCGGCGACGACGGAGCCGGGTCGGCTGCGCATCATCGGCGCCGTCCTCGCCCTCCTGGTCGTCGCGTTCGGCGCTGTCACCGCCTGGCAGATGACGGAGCGTTCGGCCGCCGCGGACGACGTGCTGCACAGCAGCCAGCCGCTGAGCGCGAGCGCCGCCGACATCTACCGCTCGCTCGCCGACGCCAACACGGCGGCCTCCAGCGGCTTCCTCGCCGGCGGCCAGGAGACCAAGGCCTCCCGCGACCGGTACGAGCTGGACATCAAGACCGCCGCCGCGAAGCTGATCACCGCCGCCAACAGCTCGGAGCCGGGCTCCCCCTCGGCGGACACCATCTCCGAGCTGAACAAGCTGCTGCCGGAGTACAAGGGCCTCATCGAGCGCGCCCGCGCCAACAACCGCCAGGGCTACCCGCTCGGCGGCGCCTATCTGCGGTACGCGAACGAGAAGATGCAGAAGCAGATGCTCCCGAAGGCCGAGGAGCTCTACCAGCGGGAGAACCAGCGGCTGAGCGCCGACTACGCCGACGCGAAGCCCTACCCGTGGGCGGCCATCGGCCTCGGCGTGCTGGCGCTCGGCGGCCTCGTCTGGGCCCAGCGCCGCAACTACCGGCGGACCAACCGGGTGTTGAACCAGGGCATGGCCGCCGCCACCGCCGCCTCCACGGTGGTGCTGCTGTGGCTCGTCGTCGGGCACAGCGTCGCGCGCGCCGGACTCGACGAGTCCTACGACCACGGCGTCCGCTCCATGAACGTGCTGCACGACGCCCGCATCGCTTCCCTGAACGCGCGGGGCAACGAGAACCTGACCCTGGTCAGCCGCGGCGCCGAGACCAAGACGCTGGCCGACGGCACGACGACGGTGGACGCCTTCGACTACGACTTCCAGCAGGACATGAAGACGCTCACCAAGGGCCTGGCCCTTGCGGCGGACCTCGCCGACGACAAGGCGGGCGAGGAGCCCGTACAGGCCGCCACCGGCAACATGAAGGTCTGGAAGTCCCGCCACAAGGAGGCCCGCGCGGCCGACGACGCGGGCGACTACCAGGGCGCTCTGAACAAGGTGATCGGATCCAAGAGCGACAAGCCGACGGGCGAGTGCTTCGACGGCGTCGACACGAATCTGGCGCTCGCCCTGACGCACGAGGAGAGCGAGTTCAAGCAGGCGGCGGGCGGCGGCCGGGACGCGATGACCGGTCTCCCGGTCGGCGCGGCGGTCCTTGCGGTGCTCGCCGCGGCGGGCGCGCTGCTCGGCATCGGGCGCAGGCTTTCGGAGTACCGGTGAGAGGGGGAGCGGCGATGACGGCACGACGCCTGAGGGCGAGCCTGAAGGGCTGGGGCGGCGTGGGCGCGATGGCCGTCGCCTGCGCCCTCGCCGTGGTCTTCGCGCTGCTGCTGCCGCTGAGCAACGCGCGCGGGGACGGCAGCACGGGCATCGGCGGCCAGGGAGTGGCCGAGGGCACCCAGGTGAAGGACGACTCCTGCACCGATCCACAGGACCAGAGCCTCTCCCCGTCCAGCGACGAGAGCGGCACGGCGATCACGGCCATCAAGAAGCGCGGCTATCTGTCGGTCGGCGTCGACCAGAACAGCTACCGCTGGGGCTACCGTGATCCGAACAGCACTAAGAAGAGCAGCGACCTGGAGGGCTTCGACATCGATCTCGCGCACGAGATCGCGAAGGAGATCCTCGGCGACCCGAACGCCGTCCGGTTCCACGCCATCCCCACCATCCAGCGCATCCCGGCGATCAAGAGCGGCCAGGTCGACATGGTGGTCCGCACCATGACGATCAACTGCGAGCGCCTCAAGGACGTCGCCTTCTCCGCCCCCTACTTCCTGACCGGCCAGCAGGTCCTGGCCCCGAAGGCCTCGGACATCAAGGGGTACGACAAGTCGCTGGCGAAGAAGAAGATCTGTTCGGCGGCGGGCTCCACCGCCTACGACAAGCTGAAGGCGGACAAGGACGCCGGCAAGCTCGTCTCCTCCGCCGACATATCCACCACCGTCCCCAACCAGCTCGACTGCCTGGTGCGGCTGCAGCTCGGTGAGGCCGACGCCGTCGTGACCGACGGCGCGCTCGCCGCGAGCCAGGCCGCGCAGGACCCGACGGTGGAGCTCAAGGGCGACCGCTTCACGACCGAGTACTACGGCGTGGCGATGAAGAAGGACGCGGACGATCTGGTACGCCGGGTCAACCAGGTCCTCGTGGACTACCGCAAGAGCGGCTGGCGTGCGTCGTACGACAAGTGGCTGTCCCCGACCCTGGGCGCGGACTCCGAGTCGGCGAACCCGCCCGCGGCGAAGTACAAGTAACCGACCTGGTACGACTGGAGAGTTACCCGGGCGCACCGGACAGGCGCACAGGGAACGACGGAGAGCGAGAGGTGATCGATGGGCGTCACGGGACCCCCCGGGCCGGTGATGGACCGGGACGAGGTGGACCGTGCGCTGGCGCGGCTCGGCGCGGAGCACGAGGCCATCGAGACCTCGCTCCTCGCCCTGCAGGACCACGCGGGCCGCAGACTCCTGGAAGGCGCCGAGCTCACGGGCACGACCAAGGAGCGCTGGACGTCCGCGGAGGCGTCGATCACCCTGCTGTGGGCCTACTTCGACGCGTACACGGACGCGCTGCGCTCCGCCCGCGACATCCGCTCCCGCAGACGCTGGTCCAGCCGTGACGACCTGGTCGAACTGACCGAGCTGCTGCGCGGCGAGAGCGTCACGGTCGCGGGCAGCGCCACCGCCACGGCGAACGCGCCGACCCTGGCCGGC
Organism: Streptomyces sp. NPDC050564; assembly: GCF_044457265.1. NCBI lineage: Bacteria > Bacillati > Actinomycetota > Actinomycetes > Kitasatosporales > Streptomycetaceae > Streptomyces > Streptomyces sp. NPDC050564. The sequence continues at coordinate 640,977 of NZ_JBITGS010000001.1, forward strand.
AGCAGCAAGCTCAGCGAGCAGTTCTCGCTGGCCGCGCTGGTGGAGCGGATGAACGAGCTGTACGCGTCGTCGCTGGACATGGTCGTCGCCTCGGACGCCGTGTGGTCCGCGCTGCCCGCCCGGATCGATTTACTGGCCGCGGAGCTCCAACGCACCCGCCAGCTCGCGCACTCCGTGGGCGTACGGCCCGGCGAGCACCCGGCGGGCGACGACCTGGAACGGATCACCCGCACGCTCACTACGCTGCGCGAGCGTGTCGTCTCCGATCCGCTGGCCTTCTGGGCGCCCGCGCAAGGGAGTTCGGCGCCCGGCGGCGGACGCCCGGACACGACGACCTACGACCGCGAGGCGCGCGCCCTGGAGGAGGTGCGCCGGGAGATCGACGCGGTGCTCACCGTCCGGCAGGACGCCGAGGCGCGGCTCGTGAAGCTGCGGGATGTCCTCAGCCGCGCGGACCGCACGCTCGCCGAGGCGCGCAGCGCCCGCGGTGAGGTGCTGGCGAAGATCGCCGCGTCCGAGGTCCCGGCCGTGAGCGGTCCGCCGACCGCGCTGCAGGAGCAGCTGGCGACGGCCGCCGAGTACCGCAGACACGCTCAGTGGCACCGCCTGTCCCCGCTTCTGGAGTCGCTGGAGGAGAAGGCGGAGGACGAACTCCTGCGCGCCCGCGAATCGTTGACGGCGGTCACCGCGCCGCTGGCGGTCCGCGCGGAGCTGCGCGGCCGCCTCGACGCCTACAAGGCGAAGGTCGCCCGGCACGGCTTCGCGGAGGACCCGTTCCTCGTCGAGCGCTACGACGCGGCACGACGCATGCTGTGGAGCGCGCCCTGTGACCTGCGCGTCGCGGAGGAGGCCGTGCTGCGCTACCAGCGGGCGGCCGCCGACCTGTTGAGCCCGCGGGTGCCCGAGCAGGGCGGGCCCCATGACCGGGTGGACCGGAGGGGGGAATCGTGAGTCAGCAGGCTGTGGGTGGGCAGCAGAAGTGTCAGCGGCCCGGTTGCTCGGGATCGTACGAGGACGTGGGCGGCGGCGAGCTGTACTGCGACACGTGCGGCCTGGCCCCGGTGGTCTCGTCGAACGGCATGGTGGGCTCGCCCCCGACCGGGATCACGGCGGGCGGCAAGAGTTCGCGTGGATCGAACAGGGGATCCAACAGCAGCAGTGCGCGCAGCAGCTCGCGCGCCAGCTCCCGTACGTCCTCGCGCTCCTCGCAGTCGCGGCGCTCGGTCTCGGGGCGGCTGTCGCGCTCGCTGTCGGGCAGCTCGACGGGCCGCTCCGTGTCGGTCCGCAGTTCCGGTTCGACCGCGGGATCCTCCGGGCGCGGCCGACTCGGTGTCGGTCTGGTCGAGGTCCCGGACGTGCCGCGGCCCGACCCGCGCGAGATGGTCCAGGAGAACCCTGAGGTCCCCGAGCGGAAGCGATTCTGCTCGCGCTCGGACTGCGGGGCTCCGGTGGGTCGTTCGCGCGGCGAGCGGGCCGGGCGCACCGAAGGGTTCTGCACCAAGTGCGGCCACCCGTACTCGTTCGTGCCCAAGCTGCACGCGGGCGACATCGTGCACGGCCAGTACGAGGTCGTGGGCTGTCTCGCGCACGGCGGGCTCGGCTGGGTCTACCTCGCCGTCGACCGCGCGGTCTCCGACCGCTGGGTGGTCCTCAAGGGTCTCCTCGACACCGGCGACCAGGACGCGATGGCGGCGGCGATCTCCGAGCGGCGCTTCCTCGCCGAGATCGAGCACGCCAACATCGTGCGGATCTACAACTTCGTCGAGCACCTCGACCAGCGGACGGGTTCGCTCGACGGGTACATCGTCATGGAGTACGTCGGCGGAAAGTCGCTGAAGGAGATCGCCAACGGCCGCCGCACGGCGGACGGCAAGCGGGACCCGCTGCCCGTGGAGCAGGCCTGCGCGTACGGCATCGAGGCCCTGGAGGCCCTCGGCCATCTGCACAGCCGCAACCTGCTGTACTGCGACTTCAAGGTCGACAACGCGATCCAGACCGAGGACCAGCTCAAGCTGATCGACATGGGCGCGGTGCGCCGGATGGACGACGACGAGTCGGCCATCTACGGCACGGTGGGCTACCAGGCCCCGGAGGTGGCGGAGGTCGGCCCGTCGGTCGCCTCCGACCTGTACACGGTCGCCCGCACGCTCGCCGTCCTCACCTTCGACTTCCAGGGCTACACGAACGTCTTCGTGGACTCCCTGCCCGACCCGGACAACATCGAGGTCTTCCGCCAGTACGAGTCCTTCTACCGGCTCCTGGTCCGCGCCACCGACCCCGACCCGGCCCGCCGCTTCGCCTCCGCGCAGGAGATGTCCGAGCAGCTGACCGGTGTGCTGAGGGAGGTCGTGTCCCTCCAGACGGGGCGGGCACGCCCGGCGCTGTCCACCCTGTTCGGGCCCGAGCTCAAGGTCACGGACACGGAGTTGTTCGGGAAGCTGGACGGCGATGTGTCGCGGCTGGGGTCTCGGGTGATCCCCCTCCGTGGGAAGAAGGGCGCGCCCCAGCTGCCGGCCGGCTCGAACGGCACTCCGGTCCTCCCCCCGGCGACCACCGCGAGCGCGCTGATCAAGCCCGTGCCGGCCGCCGCCACCGCGCTCGCGCTGCCCATCCCCCGAGTGGACCCGGGCGACCCCAACGCGGGCTTCCTCGCGGGCCTCATGGCATCCGCGCCCGGCGAGCTGATCACGGCGCTGCACGCGGCGCCCACCGGCTCGCTGGAGCTGCGCCTGCGTGAGCTGCGGGCCCGGCTGGAGATGGGCGAACTGAACAGCGCGGCCAGGGCGATCGAGGCCCTGGAGGCGGACCACCCCGACGACTGGCGGGTGGTCTGGTACCGGGGCGTCGCGGCCCTGGCCACCGGTGAGTACGAGATCGCTGCGCTGTCCTTCGACGCGATCTACGACGCCTTCCCCGGCGAGCCCGCGCCCAAGCTGGCCCTCGGCCTGTGCGCGGAGGTGCTCGGGCAGCTGGACAACGCCGCCGAGTACTACCGCCTGGTGTGGACGACCGACCCCAGCTATGTGAGCTCGGCGTTCGGCCTGGCCCGTGTGCAGCTCGCCTCTGGCGACCGCGGCGGCGCCGTACGCACGCTGGAATCCGTACCGGAGTCGTCGATCCACTACACGGCGGCGCGGGTCGCTGCCGTACGGGCGCGGCTGCGGCAGCGGATGGCCGAGGAGGCGGCGACCGCGCCGTTCCTGGACGATCTGACAGCGGCGGCGGGACAGGTCGAGGCCCTTGACGGATACGGTCTCGACGCGGTGCGACGCGAGCAGTTGTCCACAGAAGTCCTTGGCTGCGCGCTGGACTGGGTACTCTCCGGTAGCCAGGGTTCCGCTCCGGCTTCCGGAGGCGGACGTGTGCTGCTCGGCAGCGAGCTGGACGAGCGTGGCCTCCGCTTCGGACTCGAGCGTTCGTACCGGACGCTGGCCCGGCTCGCGCAGGGCGGCGAGGAGAGGATCGACCTGGTGGAACGTGCAAACCGTTACCGCCCCCGGACGTGGGTGTGATTGATGTCCCAGATGCCCCAGCCGACGGCCCTTTCGCGGTGCCCCAATTGCGAGGAGCCACTGGAGGCGGGTGACCGTTTCTGCGGCGCGTGCGGGTACGACCTGTCGGCGGTGCCCGCACCGTCGGCGGACAACCCCACGATCACCATGAACGGCACCTCACCGCGCCCCCCTTCGGCCGCCGCGTCCGTGGACTGGCCCCTCGCGCCCGAGGTGGACAGCTCCGACACGCCGGCGCCGGTGCACCGGGCCACGGATATCCGGGGCACGGACTCGGGAGGTTCCGAGCTCCGGCACGCCACGGGTGAACTCGCACCCCCTGCGAGTGAGCTCCCACATGCCACGGGAGAACTCCCGAATGCTGCGAGTGAGCTGCCACCCGCCACGGGTGGACTCCCGCCCGCCACGAGTGGAGTCCCGCACGCCATGAGTGAGCTCCCGCACCCGGCGGGTGGACTCCCGCATTCCGCCGGTGAATTCCCGCCTGTCGCCGCCGCGCACACCGCCGGTCCGCCCGAGCCTCCCCCGGGCGTACGGTTCGACCGGCCCTCGGAGCCCGACGATTACCCGTTGGCTCCCCCGGCCGCCGGAGCCCCGGCCCCCGAGGCTCCCGCCGACCCCCGCACCGCCGACCTCGGGACACCGGCCGCCGACACCAAGATGTGTATCGCCTGCCGCGCGGGCAGCGTCGACAGCGACGGCTACTGCGAGAACTGCGGGCACGCGCAGCCGCGCGAACGCGACCACATGGAGCAGGAGTTGGGCGCGGTGGCCGCGGTCAGCGATCGTGGCCTGCGCCACCACCGCAACGAGGACGCCTTCGCGATCTCGTCGACCGCGCTGCCCGACGGGCAGCCCGCGGTCGTCGCCATCGTCTGCGACGGCGTCTCCTCGGCGACCCGCCCGGACGAGGCCTCGCTCGCCGCCTCCCGCGCCGCGAACGAGGCGCTGCTGGAGGCCCTGCCGGTCGGTACGCATCCGCAGCAGGCGATGCACGACGCGATCATCGCGGCCGCCGAGGCCGTCAACTCGCTGGCCGACGCGTCCACCTCGCAGGGCGAGCACGCCCCCCATGTGAACGCGCCCGCCTGCACCCTCGTCGGTGCCATCGTCACTCCCACTCTGCTGATCGTCGGCTGGGTCGGCGACAGCCGCGCCTACTGGGTGCCCGTCGACCGGAGTTCGCTTCCCGCCCGGCTCACCGAGGACGACTCGTGGGCCGCGCAGATGGTCGCCGCGGGCCTGATGAACGAGGCGGAGGCGTACGCGGACGAGCGCGCCCACGCCATCACGGGCTGGCTCGGCGCGGACGCGTACGAACTGGAGCCGCACACCGCTTCCTTCAAGCCGGACCGGCCGGGTGTAGTGGTGGTGTGCACCGACGGGCTGTGGAACTACGCGGAGGCGGCCGAGGACATGGCCGAGGTCGTACCCCTCGACGCCGCCGAAAGGCCTCTCCACAGCGCCCAGGTCCTTGTCGGTCACGCTCTGGACGGCGGGGGCCACGACAACGTAACAGTGGCCGTCCTGCCGTTCCCGGCCCCGTCGCAGGGGGCAGGATCGGCCTGAGGCCGCGAACGAACGGGGACGGCCCAGGACCGGAGGGGACCGGTCCGCACACAGTCATCACCTCCGTCAACTACCGGAGGCCTTGAGGGGGACAGAGTAGGCATGGCCAATTTCTCGAAGTCGAACGTGCCGCAGTTCTCGGTCGACGTGTACCAGAACGAGTACCTGCCCGAGGGTGGCCGCGAGGTCAACGCGATCGTCACGGTGAGCGCGACCGGCGGCGGCACCATCGGAAGCGCCGTCGGTGCGCCGCACCTGTACACGGCGGGCCAGGGCCCCGACGCGGCCGTGGCGATCATGGTCGACTGTTCGGGCTCGATGGACTATCCGCCGACCAAGATGCGCAACGCGCGCGACGCGACGGCCGCCGCCATCGACACCCTGCGCGACGGTGTGCACTTCGCGGTGATCGGCGGCACGCACATCGCCAAGGAGGTCTACCCGGGCGGTGGACGGCTTGCAGTCGCCGACGCCACCACCCGCGACCAGGCCAAGCAGGCCCTGCGCAAACTGAGCGCCGGCGGCGGTACGGCGATCGGCACCTGGCTGCGCCTCGCCGACCGGCTGCTCTCCTCGGCGGACGTCTCCATCCGGCACGGCATCGTGCTGACCGACGGCCGCAATGAACACGAGTCACCGCAGGACCTCAAGGCCGCCCTCGACTCCTGTGCCGGGCGGTTCACGTGTGACGCGCGTGGAGTGGGCACCGACTGGGAGGTCAAGGAGGTCACCGGAATCGCCTCGGCGCTGCTCGGCACCGCCGACATCGTCGCCGACCCGGCCGCCCTGTCCGCCGACTTCACGCAGATGATGGAGACGGCCATGGGCAAGGAGGTCGCGGACGTCTCCCTGCGGCTGTGGACGCCGGTCGGCACCGCGATCAAGTTCGTCAAGCAAGTGGCCCCCACGGTCGAGGAGTTGACCGACCGTCGCACCGAGGCGGGCCCCCGCGCCGGCGACTACCCCACCGGTTCCTGGGGCGACGAGTCCCGCGACTACCACGTGTGCGTCGAGGTCCCCTCGGCCGAAGTCGGCCGGGAGATGCTGGCCGCCCGGGTCTCGCTGGTGATCCCGCAGGGTGACGGGAGCGTGCAGAACCTCGGCGCGCAGGGTCTCGTACGGGCGGTGTGGACCGACGACATGGTGGCCTCGACCTCGATCAATCCACAGGTCGCGCACTACACGGGTCAGGCGGAACTGGCGCAAGTCATCCAACAGGGCCTGGATCTGCGCAAAGCGGGCGATGCCGACGGCGCAACGGCCAAGCTGGGACGTGCCGTTCAGCTCGCCAGCGCCTCCGGCAACGCCGATACTGCGAAACTGCTTGCGAAGGTGGTGGACGTGGTCGACGCCGCGGCAGGTACTGTGCGATTGAAGGCAAAGGTCGAAGAGGCCGACGAGATGACCCTCGAAACACGGTCCACAAAGACTGTTCGTGTAAAGAAGTAGCGAGCCCGGTTCCCGCGGGGAGCCGGAGAAACCCGGTCATAACGACCGGAAAAGGAGAGGGGGAAGCGCCGACATGCCGACCTGCCCGAACGGACACCAGTCGGGTTCCGACGACTGGTGCGAGGTCTGCGGTCACCGCATGGCCGGAGCCGTGCCCCCGCCACCTCCCCCGCCGCCGCCCGGCCCCGGTTACGGCTATCCGCCGCCCGGCTCGCCACCGCCGCCGCCCGGCCCCGGTGGCGGCCCTGGTGGGCGCCCGCACCTTTCCGCCGTGCCCGACCCCGAGCCGGAGCTCTGCCCGCAGTGCCGTACGCCCCGTGAGGGCGCCGCGCCGTTCTGCGAGGAGTGCCGGTGGAACTTCCTCACCAACACCGCGACCTCGTACACCCCGGCCGCACCGCGTCCGCCGGCGCCCGCATCCGGGACGCCCGGCGGTCCCGGCGGCCCTGGCGGTCCGAATCCGGCGCTGCGGTTCCAGCAGCAGGGGCCGGGACAGCCCGCCGCTCCCGGAGCCGGGCCCGGTCATGACCCGTTCGAGTACCAGAGCTCGCGGCCCTCGCAGATGAACCGGCCCGCCGAGCCGATTCCGCCGGGTCCGCCCGCCCCGCCCTTCGGCACCGGCGGCCCTTCGGGTTTCGGCGGCGATCCCTCAGGCTTTGGCCGCGATCCCTCGGGCTTCGGCGGCGATCCTTCTGGCTTCGGCGGCGATCCGTCGCGCCCGGTACCGCCGCCGCCCGGGCCGACGCCCGGAGGCCCCGGCGCCCCGCAGGCCTTCACCCAGCAGCCCGCCTCGCCGGCGTTCCCACCGCAGGCACCGGCGCCCGGCGGGCCGTCCTACGGCGGCGGTGACGACGACTGGGTGATCTCCCCGCCGTCGGCCGGTACGCCCGGCGGCGGCCCCGGCGGCCCGAACGGTCCCGGAGCGGGCCAGGGCGGCGGTTACGGCTACCCGCAGCCCGGCTCGTCGCAGGCCCCGCCAGGCCCGCGCCCCGCATACCAGCAGCAGCCGCTGTCCTGGAGCGCGACGATCGGTCCCGACCGCGAGTACTTCATGGCGATGATGCAGCGCTCCGGTCCCGAGGCCGCGGGCCTGAACCTGCCCGCGTACTCACCGGAGCAGCAGCGCCCGCTCATCGGCAACCAGATCACGATCGGCCGCCGTCGGCACTCCACCGGCGACACCCCGGACATCGATCTGTCGGTACCCCCGGAGGACCCGGGCGTCTCGCACCAGCACGCGGTCCTGGTCCAGCAGCCGGACGGCAGCTGGGCGGTCGTCGACCAGAACTCCACGAACGGGACCACGGTCAACGGCGGCGAGGAGCCCATCCAGCCCTTCGTACCGGTTCCGCTCCAGGACGGCGACCGGGTGCACGTCGGCGCCTGGACGACGATCACCATCCGGCGCGGCTGATCTCAAGGTCACGGCAGCGGCTCGCAGGGGTTACGGCAGCGGCCAGGCGTACGGCCCTTCGGGGTCGTCCAGCCACGCCCAGGCGTGCTCGCCGCTGACCGTGATCCCGTACCGCTCGCGCACCGGCTGGTTCTCGCGCTCCCACAACGTGTACGCCTCATAGGGGTCGAGACGGCCCGCCGTGAGGGTCAGCAGGAACCGGAACAGCTCGTGACCCCTGGCCCGGCGCGGCAGCGCGCCCAGGTGCTGCGGCTCCGGCTGCTCGGGCCGAATCCCGCCGCGCAGGGGCACGAAGTAGGCGGGCGTGTGCAGGAAGCGCCCCTCGGCATGCCCGGCGTCCCGGACGCTCAGTGCGATCAGGCCGGTGGCGAACGGCGCGAGAATACGGGCGCCCGGGTTGCACTGGGGAAGCCAGGCGTGCGGGATCGAGGTCAGCGTGCAGGTGGCGATGATCCGGTCGAAGGGGGCGCGCTCGGGGACGCCGCGGGCACCGTCGCCGGTCACGACGGTGGGGTGATAGCCGGCGGCGTCCAGGTGCCGCCGAGCCGATTCGGTGATCTCTGCGTCGAGGTCGATCGTGGTCACCAGGCCGTCGCCCAGACGGTGGGCGAGCAGGGCCGCGTTGTAGCCGGTGCCGGCGCCGATCTCCAGGACGGCATCCCCGTCCCGTACCTCCAGCTCGGTGAGCATGTTCGCCATCAGCGACGGCTGGCTGCTGGAGGACACCAGTTCCCCGTCGCGCACCCGGGTGGCCAGCGGGGCGTCCGCGTAGGCGCCGCGGATCCAGCGCTCCCGGGCCCGCAGGTCGGGGTCCTCGCCCCATACGCGCTCGAAGCCGCCCACGACGCCGACGTAGTAGTACGGCACGAAGAGGTGGCGCGGGACCGCCTCGAACGCCTCCCGCCAGACCGGGTCGGCGTCCCAGGCCCCGCTCCTGTCGATCTCGCGCACGAGGGCCGCCCGCGCCAGGGTGGCGAGGTCGTCCAGGTCGTGGTCGAGAGCGTGCGCGCTCATACCTCCACTGTGCTGCCGGACGGGCCACGAGGCGAGCGCCGGACTCGGCCGATCCGGACTGGGCCGTTCGGGTCGGCCCGCGTCGGAATCGGCCCTGTCGGGCAGTGGTCCTAAGCCTTGAGTCCTCCGCCGCCCCGTCTGAGACCATGGTTGATGTGAAAGAGATTCGGCGCGGCACGCTTCAGGAGCAGACCTTCTACGAGCAGGTCGGCGGCGAGGAGACCTTCCGGCGCCTCGTGCACCGCTTCTATGAGGGAGTCGCCGAGGACCCGCTGCTGAAGCCCATGTATCCCGAGGAGGACCTGGGCCCGGCCGAGGAGCGCCTCACGCTGTTCCTGATCCAGTACTGGGGCGGCCCGACGACGTACAGCGAGAACCGCGGGCACCCCCGGCTGCGGATGCGCCATGCCCCCTTCACGGTCGACCAGGCCGCGCACGACGCCTGGCTCAAGCACATGCGCATCGCCGTCGAGGAGCTCGGCCTCTCCGAGGAGCACGAGCACACGCTGTGGAACTACCTGACGTACGCGGCGGCTTCGATGGTGAACACGGCGGGCTGAACCCTCACCGCGGCCGCGCACGGCCGCGCACGGCCGCCGATGCCCGTGGGCTTCCATCAGCTTCCGCGGCTTCCGCGGCTTCCATCGCCTTTCGCGGCTTCAATCCACTTTCGTCCGCTTTCGACTGTCCGTCGTGATGGCTGACGCGCGCATTCCGGTCGCCCGACGCCGAATTCCGGTCACAATCCGGTCAAGCCCGCGCTACAAGCGCTTACCCGCGACCCGCCCCCTCTGACAGCATCGCGCGAAGGTCCGGAGATCCGGGACGACGGCGGGGGGCCGGGTGACGGGGTTCGTTCTGATGCGTGCGCGGGCGCACCGCCTGCTGCTGGCCGCCGCGCTGCTCACCGTCCTGCTGACGACGGCGGTGCTCTCGACCCTCACGGCGTACTCCGGCGCGATCGGCACCGCATCCCTGCGGCACGCGCTCCAGGACCCCGGCCACGCCGTCGACACCGCGCTGATCGTTCGGGCCGGCGTGCCCACGGAACAGCGGGAGGCCGCCGACAGCGCCGTACGCAAGGGCGCCCGGCAGACCTTCGACGGGTTTCCGGTCACGCTCCGCACCCTGGTCCGCTCCGGCCCGTACGCCCTGCCCCGCTCCCTGCAGGCACCCGCCGACCGTGCGGGCGACCCCGATCTCACCCACTTCGCCGCCCTCGACCGCACGCAGGTGCGGGTGACCGCGGGGCGGCTGCCGAGCGCGTCCGGCGACGGCCCGGTCATCGACGCAGCCCTGCCCGAGAGTGCCGCCGACCGCCTCCGGCTGAAGCCCGGCGCGCGCCTCACCCTCGTCGACCGGCTCGGCGGCCCGAAGGTCCACGTCCGGCTCACCGGTCTGTACCGGCCCGCCCGGCCCACCGCGCCCTACTGGCGGTTGGACGAGCTGGGCGGCCGCGGGATCAACAAGGTCGACTTCACGACGTACGGTCCGCTGCTCGCCGATCCCGCCGTCCTCGCCGGTGACCGGGTGAGCGCCGGGGAGTCCGCGTGGCTGGCGTCCGCCGACTTCTCGACGCTGACGCCCGACCGGATCGGCGCCCTGCGGGACGCGGCCCGCGCTGGGCAGCGGGGGCTGCGCAAGGACGCGGCGCTGAGCGGGACGACGGCGCTGGCGACCTCCCTGCCCGAGGTGCTGGACAGTGTCCAGCGCTCGCTGCTCGTGTCACGCTCGACGCTGCTGATCGTCGCGTTGCAGCTCGCACTGCTCGCCGGGTACGCGCTGCTCCTGGTCGCCCGGCTGCTGAGCGCCGAACGGGTGGGCGAGACACGGGTGCTCCGGGCGCGGGGAGCCTCGCGCGCCCGGGTCGCGGGGCTCGCCGCACTGGAGGCGCTGCTGCTCGCCGTGCCCGCGGCGGTCTGCGCGCCGCTCCTCGCGGGGCCGTTGACCCGACTGCTCGCCGGACAGGGCGCGTTGGCCAGGATCGGGCTGCGCCTCGACACCGCGGACGGGCGCGGCGGGGTGTGGCTGGTCGCGGCGGGAGTGGCGCTCGGGTGCGCGCTGGCGGTGACGGTTCCGGCGCTCACCTCCCGGGACGGAGCCGAGGGTCGGGCCCGCTCACTGCCCGCTCCGGTGCGCGCGGGCGCCGATGTCGGCCTGCTGGTGATCGCGGGTGTCGCGTACTGGCAGCTGGACCGGCAGACCTCCGGTGCCGTCAGCCACGCCGGCTCGGGCGCGCTCGGCATCGATCCGCTCCTGGTCTCGGCGCCCGCCCTCGCCCTGCTCGCCGGGACCGTGCTCACCCTGCGGCTGCTGCCGCCGGTGGCCCGGCTCGCCGAGCGCCGTGCCGCGAGCGGACGCGGGCTGCCCGCCGCCCTCGCGGGCTGGCAGCTCAGCCGCCGCCCGATGCGCGGCGCGGGCCCGGTCCTGCTTCTCGTACTCGCCGTCGCCATGGGGATGCTCGCGATCGGCCAGGGCGCCTCCTGGAACCGCTCGCAGGACGACCAGGCCGACTTCCAGGCCGGTACCTCCGTGCGCGTACTCGCCGGTGACGAAGGCGAGTTGGGCCAGGCCGGGACGTACGCGGCACTGCCGCACGTCCGCGCGGCCGCCCCCGCCGTCCGTACGACCCTGCCCCTGTCCGGCAGCCGTACGGCGACGGTGCTGGCGCTGGACACCGCACACGCGGCGGACGGAGTGCTGCTGCGCAGCGATCTGGCCGACCGGCCGGTGCGGACGCTGCTGGCAGGGCTCGGCCCGAAGGAAGCGACCGCGGGCACACCGCTCCCCAAGGGCGCGACACGGCTCGGTATGACGGTGCGGCTGGACAACAGCGGTGGCGGGGAAGGGACGAGCGCGGACGTGTCGGTCATCCTGGAGGACCAGTACGGGACGCCGTACGCGATACGGCTGGGCGAGCTTCCCGCCGACGGACGGGCGCACGCGCCGGCGCTGGATCTGCCCCCTACCGCCGGCCCCTTGGTGCTCACCGGACTGCAACTGGACATGACCCAGCCCACCGACACGGCACAGCAGCATCTCTTCTCCGTCGAGGAGTTGAACGCGGTCGGCGCCGACGGCACGGAGCGTCGGCTGTCGCTGCCCACGGCATGGAAGGCGGCGTCGCGAACCAACAGCACGACGGGGTCGCCCGACGCGTCCACCCGCCCGACGCCCCCGCGGGTGGAGAAGTCCTCGGACAGCACCCTGTCCGTCCGCTACGGCACCGGCTACGTCCCGGCCGGTTTCGCCTGGCAGATCACGTCGTTGACGATGCGTCTGCAAGTGGTCCAGCCCGAAGTGCCCGAGGTCACCGCGGTCGCGACCGACCGGTTCCTGAAGTCGGCGGGTGCCCGGACCGGGCAGCAAGTGGACGTGCCCCTGGGCGGCGAGACGGTGCCGGTGCGGATCGTGGAGAGCGTACGGGCCCTGCCGACGACCGGGGGCGAGTCGGGCACTGCAGTGGAGCCGAACGGTGGGGCGCTGCTCGTCGATCTCCGTTCCGTGAACCGGGTGTTGGAGCACCGCTACGGGCAGAGCGTCGGGCCCACCGAGTGGTGGCTGGGGGCCGCGCCCGGCGACGCGGCCCGCGTCGCGGCGGCCGTGCGGGAGCGGCCCGACGTCGAGCCCTCGCAGGTGGTCGTGCGCGACGAGATCGCCGACCGGCTGCGCGACGACCCCTTCGGCGCGGGCCCCGAGGCCGCGTTCGCCGCGGCGGCCGCGGTGGCGGCGGCGCTGGCGGCAGTCGGTTTCGGAGTCAGCACGGCCGGGTCGCTGCGGGAGCGCGGCGCCGAGTTCGCGGTGCTGCGGGCGCTCGGCGCGCCGCGCCGTCAGCTGGCCCGGCTGATCGCCGCCGAACAGGGGGTCCTGGTGACCCTGGCGCTGGTGGTGGGCGTCGCCCTGGGCGCGGTGCTGACCCGGGCGGTCGTCCCGCTGATCGTGTTGACCTCCGACGCCACCCGGCCGATTCCCGGGGTTCTGGTCGAACTCCCCCTCGCACACGTCGCCGTGCTGCTGGCCGCCGTGGCCGTCACACCGCTGGCCATCACGGCATTCCTGGCGCTGCACCGCCCGGATCCGGCGAGTTCGCTGCGCCGGCAGGGCGGTGAGTGACATGGCCGGGACCATGACGACCGTGGTGGCCCCCTGGGTGCGTACGCGGCTGCGCGCCGCGCCCGGGGCGGCGCTCGCCCTGGCCCTGCTCGTCGCGCTGACCGCCTGTCTGGCCGCCGCGTTCCCGCGGGCCGTCGACCGGTACGAGGACGCGGGCCTGCGCCGGGTCCTCGGCGACGCCACGGCCCAGAAGACCACCGTGCAGGTGTACGCCCCGCAGCCCGGCGTCGAGCTCCCGCAGGAGCAAAGGGAACAGGTCCTGCGCGGGGCCGCCCTCCGCGCGGCGTACGCGAAGGTGCTGGACACCGTCGAACGCCCCCTCGTCGCCGACCCCGCCCAGTCCTCGTACGGGGTCCGCACCGCCAACCCCACCGCCGCACTGGACGATTGGCTGCCCCAGCCGACCGGCATCCCCGCCCGCATGTCGCTCACCGCGCAGAACGGCCTCGCCGACCACGCCCGGCTGCGCTCGGGACGCCTGCCGCGCGTGACGGGCAAGGTGACCGCGGCGACGGCCGAGGTGGAGGCCGCCGTCACCGCCGAGACCTCCAAGACCCTGCGGATCAAGGTGGGTTCGGTGATCCATCTCCCCGGCGTGGAGCGCGGCCCGTTGTCCGTCAAGGTCACCGGCATCGTCGTTCCGCGCGCACCCGACGGTGCGTACTGGACGACCATGCCCGTGCTGCGCAAGCCCTCGCTCATCCAACTGCCCACCCAGGGCGGCGCGTCGGACAAGTACTGGCTCGGCGCGCTGCTGCTGCCGCCGGACGCGGCGCCCGCCATGCTCGGCACGCCCGGAAAACCGGAACGTTACTGGCAGTTGGCGCCCGACACCTCCGTCCTCGCCGCACACGAGATGTCCCGTCTGACGTCTGCGATCGCCGCGCTGGAGACCGGCCCGGGCCTGGGACGGATACGCCAGCGCATCGATCCGCTCGCGGACGCGACCACGGACCTGGACGACGTGGTGAAGTCCTTCAGTCAACTGCGCACGGGCATCGTCCCGTTGGTCGCGGTGGCCGCCTTCGGCACGGGCACGGTCGCCGCCGTGGTCCTGCTGATGGCGGGCGGCCTCGCCGTGGACCGCCGCCGCGCCGAACTGGCCCTGCTGCGCGCCCGCGGCGGTTCACTGCGCGGCGTGTCCGGGCGGCTGCTGGCCGAGACGGCGGTGGTCGCGGTGCCCGCGGGCGCGCTGGGCCTCGGCGCCGCGCTGCTCGCCGTCCCGGAGGGCCGCCGCTCCTCCGCGGTGGCGGCCGCCGTCGCGGTGACGCTCCTGGCCTGCGTCACCCTGCCGGTGCGGGCCACACTCGCCCACCGTGCCGTACGCGTCCACGGGGCCCGCGAGGACCTGACGTCGGTACGTCCCTCACGGCGCCGTACCGTCGCGGAACTGACTCTGCTGGTCCTGGCGTCGGCGGCGGTGGTGGCGCTGCGGCGCCGGGGCGCCTCCGGTGACCAACTGGTTGCCCTGGCACCGGTGTTGGTGGGTGTCATCGCCGCCCTGGTCCTGGTGCGGCTCTACCCCCTGCCGCTGCGCCGTCTGGCCCGGCCGGCCGGGCGGCTGCGCGGCGCGGTCACCCACCTCTCACTGGCCCGCGCCGGCCGCACCTCCACCTCCACGGTCCTGCCCCTCCTGGCCCTCCTCACCGCCCTCACGACTGCCGCCTTCGGTGGATCGGTCCTCGCCGGCGTGCACGCCGCCCGCGACCACGCCGCAATCCTCACCACCGGCGCGGACGCCCGCGTAGAGGCGACCCACGCCCTGCCGGCCCCCCTGCCCGAACAGCTCCGCCGCACCCCGGGCGTACGCGAGGTCACACCGGTGAGCATCGCCTACCAGGCCCAGGCGGGAGAGGGCTCGGGAACGGAGCAGGAGACGGTGGCGGTGGTGGGGGTGGAGCCGGCGGCGTACGCGAACTTGGCCCGACGGGTGGGTCTTGGGGGGTTCTCGGGGACGGAGTTGGGGTCTGCCGGCTCGTCCAGCAGTGCCGGCGAGGCGCCGCTGCCCGCCGTGGCCTCCCCCACCGTGGCCGACCGTTACGGCACGCGGCCGTTCCAGGTGCGGCTGGAGGACGGTAGTCACGTCACCGTGCGGATCACCGTCGTACGGGAGCGGACCCCGGCCGTCTTCGACCTGGACTTCCTGATCGTGGACCGCGCGGGTCTCGGCGCCCGGCCCGCGCGCCCGACCGCGGTGCTCGTGACCGGCGACCACCTCGACGGGGGCGCACTGCGCAAGGCCGCGGGCGCCGGAGTCGACGTACGGCTGCGGGCGGAGGAGGAGGCGCGATACGTCGACTCGCCGTTGCAGTCCGGTGCCGAGCGGATCTACACGGCGGCGGTCGCGGCGGGCGCCGGGTACGCCGTGCTGGCCCTGCTGCTGTCCCTGGTACGCGCCGCTCCCGAGCGCGCCGCGCTCCTCGCCCGCCTGCGCACCATGGGTCTCACCCGCGCCCAGGGCCGCCGCCTCCTCGTCCTGGAAGCCCTGCCGCAGGCTCTCCTCGCGGCGGCGGGTGGCGCGCTCACAGGCTGGGCGACCATCCGGCTGCTCTCCCCCGGCATCGACCTGACGACCATCGCGCTCGCCACCCACAGCTCCCCGTCAGGAGACGCCCAACTCCGTACGGACCCGGCCTCCTTGCTCCTCCCGTCCCTGAGCGTCCTCGCCCTCGCGACGGGCATCGCGGCGGCACAGGCGTGGTGGACGGGGAGACGGGGTTCCGTACGAGAGCTGAGAGCGGGGGACGGTCGATGAAGCCCGGCACCACGGCTGTCGCGGGCGCGCGTACGGGCACCGCACGGGTCGACGGCTCACGCTCGGCGGATGTGGCCGTGGCCGCAGACGTGACTGTGGCTGTGGCCGTAGCTGCGGCCGTGGCTGTAGCCGTGCTGCGCGACCGGCTGGGCGCGGCGACCGGTCTCGACCTGCCCGTGACACAGCGCGACCGCGACGCTCGCCCGCTGCTCCACGAGCCCGTGGCTGTGGCTGCAGCTGCTGCAGCGGAGGGCAGGCGTACTGCCAGGGGCGGCGCCCGTCCCCATGAGAGCAGCACCCTGCCGTCGACCGGCCGGGCATTCGCCCTCACCCCGGCCCTCGACTCCGGGCAACCCTCGACAAGCACCCCCAGGAGCCGCCCATGACCGCCACCGACCCCACCTTCGCCGACCTCGCCGAGCGCGCCGCCGCCCACCGGGACCGCCCCGCCTACGGCCACGACGCCCTGATCACCTGTGACCGCCTGGTCCGGATCTTCTCCACGGACGGGGTGGAGGTCCAAGCGCTCCAGGGCCTCGACCTCCTGGTCCGCGAGGGCGAGTTGATGGCCCTGGTGGGCGCGTCGGGCAGCGGCAAGTCGACGCTGATGAACATTCTGGCCGGACTGGACACGCCCACCGCGGGGGCGGCGAAGGTCGCCGGCCGCGACCTGCTCACGATGGGCGCGAAGGATCGCCTGCGCTACCGCCGGGAGGTCGTCGGCTTCGTCTGGCAGCAGACGTCCCGCAACCTCCTCCCCTACCTGACGGCGGCCCAGAACGTCGCCCTACCGATGCAGCTCTCCGGCGGCTCCGGCTCCGGCAAAGCCCGCCAAACTCGCCGCCGCGCGCAGTCCGAACGCGCCCTGGAGCTCCTGGAGTTGCTGGACATCGCCGACTGCCGCAACCGTCGCCCGCACCAGATGTCCGGCGGCCAGCAACAGCGCGTCGCCATCGCCGTGGCCCTCGCCAACGCCCCCGCGGTCCTCCTCGCCGACGAACCCACCGGCGAACTCGACTCGCACACCGCCGAGCAGATCTTCGCCGCGTTCCGCACGGCGAACGAACACCTCGGCACCACCATCGTGATCGTCACCCACGACCAGGCGGTGGCCGGTGAGGTCCGCCGCACGGTGGCCATTCGCGACGGGCGTACCTCCACGGAGGTCCTGCGCCGCACCGAGGTCGACGCGGCCACCGGTCAGGAAGCGGTGGTGGCCCGCGAGTACGCGATGCTCGACCGCGCGGGCCGCCTCCAGCTCCCCGCCGAGTACACCGAGGCCCTGGGCATGCGGGACCGCGTGGCGCTGGAACTGGAGACGGACCACATCGGCGTATGGCCGGACGACAGCGAGCACGAGTGATCCACTGCCGTAACCGAACAGCAATCGCATAAGGGTATTGACGCACCACGACCCCGGTGTCATGGTTACCCGCATCGAGACATCAGATGTCTGACGTCAGACCTCTAGATCAACAGGGATCGCCTTCCCCAGGGGCCACCTGGGGCCACCCTCACCCGGGAACGATCCCTGCCGACCATCCCTGATGACAGACTTCTGAATCGCCACTGCCCGTACCCGCCCGCCGGAGGCCCAACGATGTCGCTCTCCGAAGATCTCGCCGAGCGCCTGCTCAGCGCGATCATCGACGGCACCTACCCGCCGGACGCCGCCCTCCCTCCGGAGGCCGAGCTCGCCGAGCAGTCGTCGGTGAGCCGCCTGACCGTCCGCGAGGCGGTGAAGCAGCTGCGCGCGCAGAACGTCGTACGGGTGGTGCGCGGCCGCGGCACCTACGTGAACCCGCCGGACCGCTGGACCGCACTGGAGCCCGTGGTCCGTGCCGCGTCCCGCTCCTCGCACACCTCGCTCTCCGAGCGGCTCATCGAGGCCCGCCGCCTCATCGAGAACGGCGCGACAGAGCTCGCCGCGATCCGGCGCAGCGACACCGACCTCGCCGAGCTGCGCGAGCACCTCGCCACGATGCGGAACGCCGCCGACGCGGGCGACACGGAACAGTTCGTGCAGGCGGACATCGACTTCCACGACACGGTGATGCGGGCGACCGGCAACCTCTTCGTCCCGCTCCTCTTCGAGCCCTTCGGCCCCCTCCTCACCGAGGGCCGCCGGGAGACGTCCGCGGTTCCGCAGATCCGCGTCAACGCCATCGCCCACCACGAGGCGGTCCTCGCCGCCCTGGAGTCCGGCGACCCGGACAAGGCCCGCGAGGCGATGAACGCGCACATGAACCAGACAGCAACCGACTACCGCAGACACGTACTGAAGACGACAGACCCGTCGTAGCTGTCGTCGCTGTCGCGGCTGTCGCGGCTGTCGTCGCTGCGGTCGCTGTCGTCGCTGTCGTCGCTGTCGTGACTGTGGGCAATCGCGCCGTGGGGCGGCACCCGTCCCCCAGAGCGCGACACCCTGCAACCACCGGTAAGCACACTCACCCAAGCTCAGCCCCACCCCACCCTCGGGTCACAGAACTCCAGACCTCAACTCAAGACATCAGACGTCAGACATCAGACGTCACCCTTCCGCACCCCACCCCCAGGAACCGCCATGTCCCTACCCCGTCATGCCCTCCCCGAGCAGGAGGTACTCGCAGGCCTCCCGCCCGTCAGGGCAGTACAAGCGTCCGAGGTCACCGCGAAGATCAAGGGCGCCCCCCGTCTCGTCGTCCTCGACGACGACCCCACCGGGACCCAGACGACCGCCGGCCTCCCGGTCCTCACCACCTGGACGGTGGACGACCTCCGCTGGGCTCTCCGCCAGCAGAGCCCCGCCTTCTTCGTCCTCACCAACACCCGCAGCCTCGCCCCCGACGCAGCCGCCACCCGCAACCGAGAAATCGTCCGCGCCCTGCACGAAGCCTCCCGGGCCGAGGGCACGCCGTACGTCATCGCCTCCCGCGGCGACTCCACCCTCCGCGGCCACTTCCCCCTCGAAACGGACGTCCTGGCCGAGGAGTTGACGTGTCTGGGCGCCGCGCCCGACGGAGTCGTCCTGGTCCCCGCGTACATCGAGGCGGGCCGCCTCACCCTCGACTCGGCCCACTGGATGCGCACCCCCGACGGCCTCCTCCCCGTCGGCGAGAGCGAGTTCGCCAAGGACGCCACCTTCGGTTACACCTCTTCCGCTCTTCCCGACTGGGTCGAGGAGAAGACCGGCGGCCGCACCCCGGCCGACAAGGTCGTCCGCATCACCCTCACCGACCTCCGTACCGGCGGCCCCGCCCACGTCGCCGAGCGGCTCGCCGCCCTGCGCGACGGAGCCACCGCCGTGGTCGACGCCGTCTGCGACGACGACCTCCGCGTCCTCGCGCTGGCCCTCGCCGAGGTCGAGGAGAAGGGCACCCGACTCCTCTACCGCGTAGGCCCCTCCTTCGTACGAGCCAGGGCCGGCCAGTCGGCCCACCCCCCGCTCACCGAAGCCGAGTTGAAGCCGCTGCGTGCGGACGCCCCGTACGGCCTGATCGTCGTCGGTTCCCATGTCTCCCTGACCACGCGCCAGCTGAACCTGTTGCGCGAACAGCACGGCGACATCAGGGAGTTCGAACTCGACGTGGTTCAGCTCCTCGACGACACCCGCCGCGAGGCCCACATCCAGGAGACCGCCACAGCCGCGGCTGCTGCGCTGGAACGGTCGGACACCGTCATCCGCACCACCCGCACGGTGGTCACCGCCACCGACCCGGACGAGAGCCTCGCCATCTCCCGGAGTGTCTCCGCGGCACTGGTCGAAGCGGTACGCCTGGTGACCGCGGCCCGCCGACCCGCCTTCGTCATCGCCAAGGGCGGCATCACCTCCAGCGACACCGCCACCCACGGCCTGGAGATCCGCCGTGCCTGGGCCTGCGGCACGCTGCTGCCCGGCATCGTCTCGTTGTGGCAGCCCGTCGACGGCCCGGCCGCCGGCATCCCGTACATCGTGTTCGCGGGGAACGTCGGCGGCGACACCGCGCTCGCCGACGCCCTCGCCCTGCTGAGGAGCGCCGCCTGATGCTGCTGACCGGACCCGAGGGCCTCAAGGCCCTGACCGCGGCATACGAGACCGGGCACGCGCTCCCCGGCTTCGTCGCGTACAACCTGGAATCGGTGCAGGGTATCGTCGCCGCCGCGGAAGCGCACCCCGGCCGCCCGGTCCTGATCCAGGCCGGCTCCAGCCCCTTCAAACACGCGGGCCGCGAACCCCTGATGCGCCTCGCTCTGGACGCCGCGGCCCATTCCGACGCTCCCCTGGGCGTCCACCTCGACCACAGCCGCGACCTCGACGAGATCACCGCCTGCCTGGAGGCGGGCTACACCTCCGTCATGGTCGACGGCTCCCACCTGCCCTTCCCCGAGAACATCGCGCTGACCCGCGAGGCCGTACGCCGTGTCCGCGACCACGGGGCGTGGGTGGAGGCGGAGTTGGGCGCGCTGGCGGGCGACGAGGACGTCTCGACGAACGCGAGCGCCTCCGTGAACGTCATGACCGACCCGTCCCAGGCCGCCGAGTTCGTCGCCGAGACGAGCGTGGACGCCTTGGCGGTCGCGGTCGGCAACGTCCACGGCTTCACGGCGGCCCCGGTCCGCCTCGATCTGAACCGCCTCGCCGCGATCCACTCCGCGGTCCCCGTCCCCCTGGTCCTGCACGGCGCCAGCGGCCTCCCCGAGGAACAGCTGCTCGGCGCCCTCTCCCGAGGCGTGGCCAAGGTCAACGTCAACGCCGAACTCCGCCGCGCCTACCTCCGGGCGGTGAGCGCCCGACTCCCCGCGGCCCTCCCGGGTTCGGACGCGGTCGGCCTCTGGTCGGCGGGCAGGGACGCGGTAACCGAGGCGGCAAGCCGCATCATCACCCGACTGACGCCCTCACCAACGTCGTAGCCGGGCGCACGCGCCACGCAGCCACCCGCCGTAGTGGCAACGCCACCCCGTCCCCGCACCCCGGCTCCCCACCCGGCCCACTCCGCAACGGATTCCGCTCGCCGCCCCAAGGAGGGCACCCTCATGTCAGCCTCACCCGCACCCCGTCCCCACGCCGCAGTGATCGGCCTGGGCGCCATGGGCCTCCCCATGGCCACCCATCTGGCTGCCCATCTCCCGGTCACCGCCTACGACGTCGCCGAGACCCGCCGCTCCCTGATCGCCTCGGCCGGCGGCACGGACGCCGCCTCACCCGCCGAGGCCGCCCGTCACGCCGACGTCATCCTCCTCGCCGTACGCGACCAGTCCCAGGTCGACGGCGCTCTCTTCGGCGAGAACGGCGCCGTGGAAACCCTCCGCCCCGGCACCACGGTCATCCTGACCAGCACGGTGGGTCCGGACGCGGCCCGCGTCACCGCCGAGCGCCTCGCCGAGAACGGCATCCTCACCGTCGACGCCCCCGTCAGCGGCGGCCCGGTCCGGGCGGGCAACGGCGACCTGCTGATCGTCGTAGGCGCGGAGGACAAGGCGCTGGACCTGGCCCGCCCGGTCCTCGACCTGCTCGCCTCCACGCTTACGATCGTCGGCCCCCGCCCGGGCGACGGCCAGGCCCTCAAGGCGATCAACCAGCTCCTCGCCGGCATCCACATCGCCGCCGCCGCGGAGGCGATCGCGCTGGCCCGCGGCCTGGGCCTCGACCCGGCCACGGTCGTGGAGAGCCTGCGGCACGGCGCCGCCGGTTCTTTCATGTTCGGCGACCGCGGCCCCCGCATGGTCGAGACGTACGAGAGCGGCGTGGCCCCCGAGGTGAAGTCGCGGCTCGACATCTTCGTGAAGGACATGGGCATCGTCACCGGCATCGCCAAGGACGCCCACGTCCCGGTCCCCCTTGCGTCCGCCGCGCAACAGCTCTACCTCCTCGGCGAACGCGCCGGTCTCGCCGCCCAGGACGACTCCTCGGTGGTCACCGTGCTCTCCCCCAAGTCCGTCAACTCCCCAGAGGGAAAGGCCCGATGAGCCACACCACGCTCCTCCTGATCGCCGCCGCCGGCGTCGCCACCCTCCTACTGCTCATCCTGCGCGCCAAGGTCCAGCCCTTCGTCGCCCTGGTCGTGGTCTCCATCGCCGTCGCACTCGCCGCGGGCGTCCCGGCGGCCGACCTGGTGAAGACCATCGAGGAGGGCATGGGTTCCACACTCGGCCACATCGCGACGATCATCGCCCTGGGCGCGATGATCGGCCGGATCATCGAACTCTCCGGCGGCGCCCAGGCGTTCGCGCACTCCCTGATGGACCGCTTCGGCTCCAAGCGCACTCCACTGGCGCTCACCGTCGCCGGATTCATCCTCGGCATCCCCGTCTTCTTCGAGGTCGGCCTGATCATCCTGATGCCGATCGCATACGGCGTCGCCCGCGCCTCCCGCAAGCCGCTCCTCGTCTACGCCCTCCCGATGGGCGCCGCGATGCTCACCGTGCACGCGTTTCTGCCTCCGCACCCGGGCGCGGTCGCCGTCACCCAGGCCATCGGCGCCGACCAGGGCCTGGTGCTGCTCATGGGCATCCCGGTCACCGCGGTCGTGATCCTGCTCGGCTACCTGGTGTCGCGCCGGATGACCCGCCGCGAGTACCCGATGGACCCGACGGTGTACGCGGAGGTGTACGGCGTCGACGAGCCGCCGACCGACGGCGGGGCTCCCGCCACGTCGGCCCCCGACGGCCACGGCACCGCCGTACTCACCAAGCCCGCACCCGCGCTCGTGGAGGAAGAGGTCGCCCCGCCCTCCTTCGCCATGGTGCTGACCCTGATCGTCACCCCGATCCTCCTCATCCTGGCGGGCACCCTCGGCCAGAACTTCCTCGCCGAGGACTCCACCCTGCGCGCCGCCCTCACGGTCCTCGGCGCCCCCATGGTGGCCCTGCTCCTCGACGTCGCCCTGTGCGCCTACTTCCTGGGCGGCCGCCGCGGCTGGGACCGCACCCGCATCGCGAACGTCATGACCTCGGCTCTCCCGCCCGTGGCCATGGTGATCCTGGTGGCGGGCGCGGGCGGCGTCTTCGGCAAGGTGCTGGTGGCGAGCGGCATCGGCGACGCGATCGCCGACGTACTGGACCGGACGGGTCTGCCCGCGCTCTTCCTGGCCTTCCTGATGGCGCTCGCCCTGCGCGCGGCCCAGGGTTCGACGACGGTGGCTCTGATCACCACGGCGGGCATCCTCACGCCGCTCCTGCAGCGGGCCGACCTGTCCACCGGCCAACTCTCCCTGGTCGCCCTGGCGATGGGTGCGGGCGGCCTCTCCGTCTCGCACATCAACGACGCGGGCTATTGGATGTTCACCAAGCTGGCCGGCCTGGACGTGGCGACGGGCCTGCGCACCTGGACGGTCCTGACGACCACGATGGGAGTGATGGGCTTCGGCCTCACCGCGGCCCTGTGGCCGCTCGTCTGAGGTGATCAGCGAACGCTGATGTCCAACGCCCCGAGTCCGGCCCTGCGTACGGCGATCGACCCGTACGGCGTACGCAGCCGGAGCCACGCGCCCGACGAGTACAGCCCCACCTGGGCCTCGTCGGGCGCGGCTTGGCGCCCAGGGTCGCAGGACCGCAGGAATCCCAGCGACTGCGCCGCATGCGCGGCCCGTACCGGAAGTCCGGTGTCGCCGACCGGCCGGGACCAGATCTCCCGCCCGATGCGGTCGAGTTCGGCGCGGGTACGCAGCTCGGGAGCCAACTCCTGTGTACGGGACCGGAATTCGGCGACCGCGGCGGCGACCATCGCGCGCAGGGCGTCCGGGGCGGGCAGCCCCGGCTCCTGCCGCCAGCCGCCACGGGGCGGCAGCACCCCCGCCCACGGCGGCCCGGTGACGGCCTGCGGCACCGCAGCCGTGGCAGCCGACTCGTCGATGGACTCAAGGAGTTCACCGGCCGAGACGGTCACGTCGAGGGTGACGTCCAGCCCGTTCTCGTACGGCTTGGCGAGGCGAGCCGTACGGATGGCGAGGACCTCGAAGGACGGCGGACGCCCGAAGACCGCGAGGGCGGTCCCGGCGGCCTGCAGCCGTACCGCCGCCGCCCGGTCGTAGTGGATGAGCCGGGAGAGGAAGGCGGCGAGGTCCGCCGCCTCCCCCGCGTCGGCGAGGTGCAGGACGGTCATGCCGCGACGGCCTCGTCGGCCTTGTCGTCCCGGTACTCCTCCAGGAACTCCCGTTCCTCGGCGGTGATGCGGCGCGGTCGCTGAGTCTCGAAGTCGAACGGCACGACCACCGTCGCGGCGCGGACGTAGAGCTGCTCGGCGTCCTTGACCTCGTAGGTGATCGTGAAGGCCGCCGCGCGGATCTCCGTGATCCACAGCTCGATGTCCACCGGCTCGCGTCGGTGGACGAGCTGTCGCTTGTAGTCGATCTCGTGGCGCGCCACCACGGACCCCTGCTTGAACTGCTTGTCCGGGCGGGTCAGGAAGTCGATACGTGCTTCCTCCAGGTAGCGGAGGAAGACCGCGTTGTTGACGTGGCCGTACGCGTCCATGTCCGCCCAGCGCAGTGGGCAGCGGTAGAGGTGCCGCAAGATCGATCAGCCCCGGGTCAGCTTCTTGTAGGTGGCACGGTGCGGGCGCGCGGCGTCCGCGCCGAGGCGCTCGACCTTGTTCTTCTCGTACGACTCGAAGTTGCCCTCGAACCAGAACCACTTCGAGTCACCCTCGTAGGCGAGGATGTGCGTGGCGACCCGGTCCAGGAACCAGCGGTCGTGGGAGACGACCACGGCCGCACCCGGGAACTCCAGCAGCGCGTTCTCCAGCGACGACAGCGTCTCGACGTCGAGGTCGTTGGTCGGCTCGTCGAGGAGCAGCAGGTTGCCGCCCTGCTTGAGGGTCAGCGCGAGGTTGAGGCGGTTGCGCTCACCACCGGAGAGGACACCGGCCGGCTTCTGCTGGTCCGGGCCCTTGAAGCCGAAGGCGGAGACGTACGCGCGGGAAGGCATCTCGACCTGCCCGACATTGATGTAGTCGAGCTCGTCCGACACGACGGCCCACAACGTCTTCTTCGGGTCGATGTTCTCGCGGCTCTGGTCGACGTACGAGATCTTGACGGTGTCGCCGACCTTGATCGTGCCGGCGTCCGGCGTCTCAAGTCCCTGGATCATCTTGAAGAGCGTGGTCTTACCAGCGCCGTTCGGGCCGATGACACCGACGATCCCGTTACGGGGCAGCGTGAAGGAGAGGTCGTCGATGAGGACCTTCTCGCCGAAGGCCTTGGAGAGGTTGTTGACCTCGACGACGATGGAGCCCAGGCGCGGGCCCGGCGGGATCTGGATCTCCTCGAAGTCCAGCTTCCGCATCTTGTCGGCCTCGGCGGCCATCTCCTCGTACCGGGCGAGACGGGCCTTGGACTTGGCCTGACGCCCCTTGGCGTTCGACCGCACCCACTCGAGCTCTTCCTTCAGACGCTTCGCACGCTTGGCGTCCTTCTGGCCCTCGATCTTGAGGCGGGAGGCCTTGTTGTCGAGGTACGTGGAGTAGTTGCCCTCGTAAGGAATGGCCCGACCGCGGTCGAGCTCGAGGATCCACTCGGCGACGTTGTCGAGGAAGTACCGGTCGTGGGTGACGGCGACAACGGTGCCCGCGTACTTCGCGAGGTGCTGCTCGAGCCACTGCACGGACTCGGCGTCCAGGTGGTTGGTGGGCTCGTCGAGCAGCAGCAGGTCGGGCGCCTCGATGAGCAGCTTGCACAGCGCGACGCGGCGCTTCTCACCACCGGAGAGGTTGGTGACCGGCCAGTCGCCGGGCGGGCAGCCCAGGGCGTCCATGGCCTGCTCCAGCTGGGCGTCCAGGTCCCACGCGTTGGCGTGGTCCAGGTCGTCCTGGAGCTTGCCCATCTCCTCCATGAGCGCGTCCGAGTAG
This sequence comes from Streptomyces sp. NPDC050564, assembly GCF_044457265.1. NCBI lineage: Bacteria > Bacillati > Actinomycetota > Actinomycetes > Kitasatosporales > Streptomycetaceae > Streptomyces > Streptomyces sp. NPDC050564. Next base: position 666,605 of record NZ_JBITGS010000001.1, read on the forward strand.
TCGGTCGCCATGAGCTCGGCGACCTCGTTGAAGCGCTTGAGCTTGCCCATGATCTCGGCGGCGCCGTCCTGGACGTTCTCAAGGACGGTCTTGGACTCGTCGAGCGGCGGCTCCTGCAGCAGCATGCCGACGCTGTAGCCCGGCGACAGGAACGCGTCACCGTTCGAGGGCTGCTCGAGACCAGCCATGATCTTCAGAACAGTGGACTTACCGGCACCGTTCGGACCGACCACACCGATCTTCGCACCCGGCAGGAAGTTCAAGGTGACGTCGTCGAGAATCACCTTGTCGCCGTGTGCCTTGCGCGTCTTGCGCATGGTGTAAATGAACTCAGCCAAGAGAAACCGTCCGGACGCTTGAAATCGGCAGTGGGCAGATACACCCCATCTTGCCTGACGGCCAGCCCTGGACGGAAACGCGTATGACCTGGGCCCTGTGACCTGCGACTTCACCGCTGCCCACCGTTGCCCGACGGTCACTGTCGGTCGCCGTCGAGTGCCCTCGGGCGCCCTGGGCCGGCCCAGGGATGGCCCAGCACGGCACAGGGTCTGAGCCTCGTAGCGATGTCAGTGCCGGTGGTTATGGTGCGACGATCATCGAGCGCGACTCTTCGGGGAGGGGCTGTGGGAGCCAAGACGGGACTGCTCATCTATGCCGAAGGCGAGGCGCCGGGCCTGCTGCGAGAGGTGGAGACGGCAGACCTGCCACAGACATCCGACATGATGCGGCGTCTTTACCCGGGCTGGGAGATCGAGCAGTGTGCAGGCTCGATACTGGGGGACGGCGTGTACCCCCCGAAAGGCACGGCCTACGCCGCAAGCTGGACGGGCGTGGAAATCGTCTGCGACCAGAGAGTGATGGTCGACTTCCCGTCACAGCTTCCCGAGCACCTCATCGCAGCAGGCGCAGGCCGACGACTCGTCCTGCACGCCATGTACAGCGTCGTCGACTGACTCGCCTTCGCCGTGTGGGAGGACGGTCGCCTTGTCCGCTCTCTGAGCCTGTCGCCGGACAGCGGCATCATCGAGAACATCGGCGAACCGCTCCCCTTCGAGCTGCCCTACTGGGCCGGAGACCGCCCAGCCGACGCCATTCCCCGGCCGGACGAGGACGAAGAGCCGTACGCGCTGCCCTTCCACCCCTTGGACCTGGGCGAAGACGCGCTGCGTGCGCTCTGCGGCTTCGTCCAGGAGAGCCGCCCCGAGCCGGACGACGTCGACGCAGACAGCATCCGACTGCACGGATTCCAGGTGCGGGATCCTCACGGCCCCGATCCCGCGGAGCAGGAAGCGGAAGTGCGAAGGGCCATGGAAGCCATGGGTCCACCGCGATTCTTCAGCCTGGGTCCAGACGGCTCGCTGACCGAGCGTGACAGCCTTTAGCTCACGGCCTCTTCGTCCCGAAGCAACAACTTGGCTGGTTGTGCCGGCTTGGGGAGGTGCGGCTCTGATCTGCTGGGACGATCCGTGGGTGTGCGCCGTTGTCCGCCGGTGCACGTCGGCGTTGTCACGCGGCTGGACACTCACGTGGGGTCTGGGCGTACTTGGAGTTCCGCGCGCACTCATCATCAGTGGTGCGGCAGCGGCCATGAGCGCCCGACGAACAGGGCGCCGGCCGAGCAACTGCTCCAGGTCGCTCCCCGCGATGGCTTCGAGAAGGGCGGCCTCACTCGCCTCGCAGGCCTGTCGACAGCGCGGCGCCGTTCGCGCCGAGGTGAGTGATCAAGACATCATTTGCCGAAAATTCAGCGCAGGCGGAAAGGTGGCCCTTGGGCGCAGCCGGGCGGCGTGTTATTGCCGCTCACGTCGAAGTCTGCGCACGTAAGAAACAGGTAGTTGAATTTACCGAGAAGGAAGGCCAGGATGCCGATGGCTACAGTGATGCCAACGGCTCCGAAACGCTGAGCTACAGGAAGTTCGTCGTAGTCGGACAGTAGAATTTTCGACAGCAGCCAGGTCAAATACGGAGCACTCACCATGGTAATCACCACCTCGAAGTAATGGAGATAGTGAAAACCTCCACTTCTTGGTGCCGTCATACCCAGAACGATCCAGAGCGACGGCAGTAGCAATGCAATCCAACTGCTCCAGGGCACAGCTACCTTCTGTGCAGCACCAGGCCCGAGAGAAGTACAGCTGTGGCCACCGCCCACAGAGCCATCACGTTGTCAAAGAAGATGGCATTGTATGCACCGAACGTGAACGCCGGCCACCAGATAACCAATGTTCCACCCGCCGCCGCGGTCGCAGTGGCCCGCAGAATAGAGTGGATTTCAGGTAGGCCACGCTTACGGTTCGGACTCGGATCGCAGAGCTCTCTATACATCATTCCCACTCCATCAATTCACCATAAATCCGGTAGGGAAATTCTCGCTGTTCGCTTCTTTCCGCAAGATGCATTCAGGTTGTTTGACAATATATGGGTGAGGCTCTCCAAGTTATGACAACACGCCGTTGCGACAGCGGCCCTCGCGCCGCCTCGCTGCGGTCGCAAGGCAGGTGGAAAGACTTTTGCCTGGGCCACCCAACAACTTACGGAGCTGATTTGGCGCGAGCGATCACGGCTCCGTAAATGTGCGGCACGTCGGGCGGCCTGTGGACCTGGGACACGAATCGGATGGCTCCCAGTTCATCGACCTGGAGGCGGATTCCCTCCACGGCATCCGAAGAGAGCCGACCCCCGTCGAACAGGTGGAGCACCTTGTCGCCATCGGCAGTGCTCGGCGCCCGGTCGACCGCCGGCATGCGGCCGAGCGCGGGCGCGATCCCGAGTTCTTCCCGAACCTCCCGGCCGGCAGCTTGCAGCGGGAGTCGCCGGGCTCGACGTAGCTTCCGGGGAAGCTCCAGTAGTCCTTCTAGGTGGGCTCCACCATGAGGATGCGTCCGTCGGCATCAAAGAAGAGCCCTCGCAGTTGACCCGCCACCGACTGTCGCCGCCACTGGGCCATGGCCGCCCCTGCAAGGGCCGGCGCCCCTCCTAGGACATCGGCATTGATCGTTCGACAGCAGCAGATCAGGGACCTCCAGGAGCAGCCGCGGCAGCAAGACCCGCCCCAGCGGCGCACCGTAAGTAGCCGCATGGCCACCCTTTGTCGACATCCGTCGCCACCTCGTGCGGAGTCGGCCGAAGGAGCACACTCTGGTACTAGGGGCTGGGGCCCGCCCCGGAGGTGATCGCAATGACAGAGACACAGCCACGGACCGCTGTCGGATGGCACATCGAGCTGGAATTCGAGGAGGACGACCACCGCACCCGTGCGGCCGCCCTCGTACGACTGCCGGATGGGAACGAAGTACGCGCCCACGGCTATGCCAGCCGCCATCCCTCCGATTCGAATCAGCCGAGGGTCGGCGAAGAGGTCGCGGGCGCGAGGGCGCTGAACGAGTTGGCGATGAAGCTGCTCACCAAGGCGCACGACGAGATCGACGCGGCGTCGGGCAGAACGTCGCACCCGCTGACCTGACCTGATCCGACCCCGTTCGACACGACCTGAAAAAGACCCGATCCGACCCGACCCGATCAGGCCCAACAGGGGCCGACCGGAGGCGTCGGCCACCACCGGGGCGCTGCCCCGACGGTGGGCGGCGCCTCCGCCTGCGCACTCGACTTCGCACAAGGGCCCTGGCGTGCGTACCGCCGAATCACCCGACCGGCCACGCCAGTTGCTCGACGACCACGACCATCACGCCCGCCGTCCGGGAGCGGTCCACGCCGGCGCGCGACACGCCGGGGGAACCAACACGCGACACGCCGGGGGAACCAAGAAAAAACCCTCCCGTGGGGAGGGTGGGGAGAGGCGCCCCCGGCAGGACTCGAACCTGCGGCCAAGCGCTTAGAAGGCGCCTGCTCTATCCACTGAGCTACGGGGGCCGGGTGTGGCGGCCGGTGTCCTGGTGCCCGGGTGTGGGCTGATCCGTGACCTTGCCGGGGACAAGGATAGGGCTCCCGCATCCCTGTCCCTCGCGCTTCGCCTCCGTGGCTCGATGTGGAGGTTCGGTGAAGCGGTCCCGATAATCGCAGGCGGGTACGAATCGTGCACCGCTTTTGGCGTCTCACGCATCGGGTGTTGTGCACTCGTTATGCCTGCGCCCCAGTCATCCCTTCCGCCCCGTGTGTCCTGTCGGCGCGCAGACATACTCATATGCTTCAGAAAGCCTCCAAAATTGGGCATTCTTCGCATGTGGTGACCTTGGACGTACGGCCTCAGCTGCTCGACGCACTCTCCGCCCTGCGCGACCGTGTCGCCGCCGCACGCTTCCCGCTGCCCCTGGCGGGGGCTCCACGCGCGCGTGCCAACCGCGACGAACTGCTCGCACAGCTCGACGACTATTTGGTGCCCCGGTTGAGGGAACCCGAAGCACCCCTCCTCGCCGTCATCGGAGGGTCCACCGGCGCGGGCAAGTCGACCCTCGTCAACTCTCTTGTGGGCCGCCGGGTCAGCGAGGCGGGCGTGCTGCGGCCGACGACCCGCACACCGGTGCTGGTGTGCCATCCGGAAGACCATCATTGGTTCAGCGGGATGCGGGTGCTGCCCGACCTCACGCGCGTGTGGGTGCCCCATAAGGAGCCCGGCGACGATCTGCCCTCACTCACCGAAAGTGGGGAGCGGGTGCTGCGTATCGAGACCGCCGACACCCTCCCCCGCGGCCTCGCCCTCCTCGACGCGCCCGACATCGACTCCCTGGTCGCCGACAATCGTGTCCTCGCCGCCGAACTGATCTGCGCGGCCGACATCTGGGTCATGGTCACCACGGCCGCCCGGTACGCCGACGCCGTGCCGTGGCATCTGCTGCGTACGGCCAAGGAGCACAAGGCGGCCCTGGTCACCGTGCTCGACCGGGTGCCCCACCAGGTGGTGTCCGAGGTCTCGCGACAGTACGGCGCCCTGCTCACCAAGGCCGGACTCGGCCATGTGCCCCGCTTCACGGTGCCCGAGCTGCCCGAGTCCGCGTGGGGCGGTGGCCTGTTGCCCGCCAGCGCCGTCGCACCGCTGCGTACGTGGCTCGTGCACCAGGCGCAGGACCCGGGAGCCCGGCAGGAAGCGATGGCCCGTACGGCCTACGGGGTCCTCGACTCGCTGAAGGCGCGGATGCCCGAGCTGGCCAGCGCGGCCGCCGCACAGTACGCAGCCGCCCTGCGGCTCACGGCGGCCGTCGACGGGGCGTACGACAGCGAGCACACACGCGTGAAGGGGCGTTTGCAGGCCGGGGCCGTGCTCTCCGGTGACGCGCTCAAGCGCTGGCGCGCCTACCCCCTGGACTGCAGCGCCGGCGAGCTGCTCGACGCGCTCGTGGGGAGCCTGAGCGCCCTGCTGCTGTGCGCGGTCACGGCGGCCGACGAGCGCGTGGACGAGGCATGGCGGCGCGAACCGGCCGCGGACGCTCCTGGGCTGACGGACCGTGATCCGACGCTGGAGAGCGCCGAGCACCGCATCGGGATGGCCGTACGACGCTGGCGGCGTGTCCTGGAGGAGTACGCCGAGGAGGAGGTGCGCGGCCTTGACAAGAGCGTCGCGCCGGATCCCGAGGTGGTGGCCGCGCTGGTCGCCACCGCGCTCCTGGGCGGCCGCCGGGCACGGACAGCGGGCGAGGGGCTGGCCGAGCGGATCGGGGCGCACGGTGCGCTGCGACTGCGCGACCGGGGCGGCCGGCTGCTCACGAGCTACCTCGACAAGGCCCTGCACACCGAGCGCGAACGCCGTCTCGCACCCCTCGACGCGCTCGACGTCCATCCCGAACCCCAGGCCGAACTCATCGCCGCGCTGTCCGTACTGCAGAAGGAGAGGTGACCGCGGTGACTGCCGTCACTGACCGCACGGATCACGCCGACCGTCCCGGAGACGACCGCCCTGAGGACGACCTCTCCGTGGACGCCTCCGGCGCCTCCCCCGAAGAGGGCACTTTCGAGGAGAAGACCTCCGAAGAGAGCACTTTCGAAAACGGCGTCTCCGGGAAGGCGACTGCCGAGAAGCAGCCTCAGGAGGGCACCGCGGACAGCGAATCATCCGAAGAGGTGCCCCCTGAGAGCGCCGCCTCCGGCGACAGGCACGCGCGCGTGGAGGACGACGACACGGCCGCGCGTGCGGAGGGCGGACCCGTCTGGGACGACGGCCTCATCGCGCGGCGCGTCTCCGAGACCGCCACCGGGCAGGAGGCGCCGATGAGGGAGACCAGGCCCCTCGTACAGGACCCGCCGGCCCCTCTCGCCTACGACGGACCGCTGCGCTCACGCCTGGACGCACTCCGCGAGCTGGTGGGCCTGTCGCGCGCCCGCCTCGACAGCAGGACGCTCGCCGAGGCGGGCCGGGTCCTCGACGAGGCGGCGGCGCGCCGCAAGCACTCGGGGCAGCACACCGTCGTCGCCATCGCGGGGGCCTCGGGAAGCGGCAAGTCGCAGCTCTTCAACGCGCTCGCCGGCGTGGCCATTTCGGAGACCGGTGTCCGCAGGCCGACCACCGCCGCGCCCATCGCGTGCAGTTGGAGCGACGGCGCGGCGACGCTCATCGACCGGCTCGGCATCCCCGGTCGGCTGCGCAGGCGTCCGTTGCAGAGCCCGGAGGCGGAGGCGCAACTGCGCGGCCTCGTCCTGATCGACCTGCCCGACCACGACTCCGCGGCCGTCCAGCACCGCGAACAGGTGGACCGCGTCCTGGCGCTCGTCGACGCGGTCATCTGGGTCGTGGATCCGGAGAAGTACGCCGACGCCGTCCTCCACGAGCGCTATCTGCGGCCCCTGGCCGGGCACGCGGAGGTCATGTTCGTCGTGCTCAATCAGGTGGACCGGCTGCCCGGGGAGGCCGCACACCAGGTCCTCGACGATCTTCGACGGCTGCTCGACGAGGACGGGATCGCGCTCGGCGAGTACGGCGAACCGGGCGCGACCGTGCTCGCTCTGTCGGCGCTCACCGGGGACGGCGTCGGCGAACTACGGGAGTCTCTCGGTCAGTTCGTGGCCGAGAGAGGTGCTGCCGCACGTCGAATTTCGGCCGATCTCGACGCGGCCGCGGCGCGGCTGCGTCCCGTCTACGCGACGGGACGCCGCGTCGGGCTCAGCGAGGAGGCGCGCGACGAGTTCTCGGACCGGCTCGCGGACGCGGTGGGCGCCGTCGCGGCCGGTGAGGCGGCCGAGCGCGCGTGGCGCCGCAACGCCAACCGTGCCTGCGGGACGCCCTGGCTGCGGCTGTGGCGCTGGTGCCAGGACCGGGCTGACCCCCCGACCGGCCGCCTGCCCGTACGGGCCCCCACGGACGAGGAGTCCACGGCACGCCAGCGCGTCGAGCAGGCGGTCCGAACGGTCGCGGACCGCGCGGTGTACGGGCTCCCCGCACCCTGGGCGCAGGCGGTGCGCGAGGCGGCCGTACGCGGGGCGCAGGGGCTGCCCGAGGCGCTGGACGAGATGGCGGCACGCGCCGTGACCCCGGCGCGTCGCCCACCGCGGCCCGGCTGGTGGCCGGTCGCCGTCCTGGCACAGGCCTCCATGACGATCCTCCAAGTGATCGGCGGGCTCTGGCTGCTGGGGCAGATCATCGGGATCACCTCGCCGAATCTCGGGGTTCCGGTGCTGCTGATGGTGGCGGGCATCATCGGCGGTCCGGCCGTCGAGTGGAGCAGCAGGATGGCGGCGCGCGGGCCCGCACGGCGCTACGGGCTCGAAGCGGAACGGCGGCTTCGCGAAGCCGCCGCAGGGTGCGGGAGGGCGCGCGTACTGGATCCCGTGGCCGCGGAACTGCTCCGGTACCGGGAGGTGCGAGAGCAGTACGGGCGGGTCACGGGGGTGGCGTCCGCGCCCGTCGGGTGACCGCGTCGCAGTTGTATGCCCACACCCCCATCGGGTGACGCGGTTTTCCACAACCGGCCGGTAACCCACAGCGCTCAGCGGGCTCGGCCCGGCGAAGGCAGTCTGAACTCGCGGCGATCGCAGCGCATGCGGTCGCCGCGAGAGACGCGAGAGACACAACAAACGCGACAGACGCATTCGTACGGGAGAGGGGTTCGGGATGAACGAGACGATGGTGTGCGTGGTGGGGAACGTCGCGACGCAGCCGGTGTACCGGGAGCTGCCGACGGGAGCCTCGACGAGGTTTCGGCTGGCCGTGACGTCGCGCTACTGGGATCGCGAGAAGAACGAGTGGACCGACGGACACACCAACTTCTTCACGGTGTGGGCCAGGAGGGCTCTCGCGACGAACGCGGGGGCCTCGTTGTCGGTGGGCGATCCGGTTGTCGTGCACGGCCGGCTGAAGGTACGCACGGAAACGCGCGACGGCCAGAGCTGGACCTCGGCGGACGTCGACGCGGCCGCGATCGGACACGACCTCTCGCGAGGCACGTCCGCCTTCCGACGAGCGTCCAAGGGGGACATGGGATCGGCTCCGACACCTCAGCCGGAGCCCAGTTGGGAAACGGAGCCACAGGCCGACCTCGAGGCCCCGCCTCAACAGCAGCCCGAGCCCGTCGGAGTGACGTGATGTCAGCAACGCACACACCCTGACCGAACTGCGGCTTATCGACAAATGTACCGCGAACAGTCCTCATGGATTTGTCGATAAGCGCAGCTCACAGCCGTGCGAGCGATAACGATTCCGAGTCGGATCGGTTATCGGACGACATGTCTGGGGAGCGTGGTGCGCCGCCTCTTTAGGATGCCGGACATAGCTCTCGGGGCTTCTGATTCTGCTGGCGGGACCGTCCCCCCATGTCAACGGGTCCTGCACGAAGGGGAATTCTGTGCTTTCTTCGCTGTCTGCGTTGTCCGCGCGCAGGCGAGGGGCCGCCCGCCTCGCCGCCGCGACGTTGGTGTCGGGGCTCGTCGCCGCGGGGGCGATCGCCTCCGCCGGTACGGCCGTTGCCGACGAGACGCCGCAGAGCCTGGGCGGTGCGACCGCCACCATTGGTGACCTGAAGACCTACGGGTCCGCGGTCATCCATGACAACGGCGAGGACGAGTGGGTGTCCGCGGGGTTGTTCGAGATGTCCGTCGACAACGGCGGCATGCTGCAGACCTACTGCATCGACATCCATAACCCGACGCAGCGGGATGCCAAGTACCAGGAGACCCCCTGGAGCGGCACGTCGCTGAACGGCAACAAGGACGCGGGCAAGATCCGCTGGATCCTGCAGAACTCCTACCCGCAGGTGAACGACCTCGCGGCGCTCGCCGAGAAGGCCGGCGTCGCCGGCCTCACCGAGAAGGACGCGGCGGCCGGCACCCAGGTGGCCATCTGGCGGTACTCGGACGGCGCCGACGTGGACGCGGTGAACCCGCAGGCGGAGAAGCTGGCGGACTATCTGCACAAAAGCGCGCGGAATCTGCCGGAGCCCAAGGCCTCCTTGGCCCTCGACCCCGCCGCGGTCTCCGGTCACGCCGGTGGGAAGCTCGGCCCGGTCACGGTGCACACCAACGCGGACAGTGTGACGGTGACGCCGCCCTCGGACGCCACCGCCGGCGGGGTGAAAATCGTCGACAAGAACGGCAAGGCGATCACCTCCGCGGTCGACGGCAGCCGGCTCTACTTCGACGTGCCGAAGGACGCCGCGGACGGTGCGGCCTCGCTGACCGTGCAGGCGTCCACCACCGTGCCGGTCGGTCGCGCCTTCACCTCGGAGACCCGCAGCCAGACACAGATCCTCGCGGGCTCCAGCGAGTCGACGGTCTCCGCGTCGGCGACCGCGAACTGGGCCGAGAAGGGCGCGATACCGGCCCTGTCCGCCAAGAAGAACTGCGCCAAGGGCGGCGTGGACATCACGGCGGCCAATGAGGGCGACGAGGCGTTCACCTTCGAGCTGATGGGGATCGAGCACACCATCGAGGCGGCCACGTCCCGGACGGTGACCATCCCGCTGCAGGAGGACCAGGCCTACGACTTCACGATCAACGGTCCGAACGGCTTCTCGAAGCGGTTCAAGGGCGTTCTCGACTGCAAGACCCAGGGCAGTACGAGCGACATCTCGACCCAGACGGTCAGTGAGCCGAGCCCGGCGACGGTGGGCGGCACCTCCACCGGGGGCACCGACCTCGCCGAGACCGGCGGTTCCAGCACGACCCCGATCATCGCGGGCATAGCGATCGCCCTCGTGGTGATCGGCGGCGGGGCGGTTGTCTTCGTCCGCAAGAAGCAGACACGGGTCCAGGACTGAACAACACAGAACCTTGGCAACTCAACAGTGAGTGACCGCACCACGGTGACTCCGTGAGCCCGCGGCCCCGGCAAGCCCCCCAGGCATCCGGGGCCGCACCCGTTCCGGGCTCCGCCGGCCGGGGCGGCTCACCCCTTGTCGGACGCGCAGTGTTCGAGGAGTTCGGCGGTCGGGCCGTCGGTCACTCGGTAGCGCACGACCCGCCCGTCCTTGTCGCCCTCGACCACCCCGGCGGTACGGAGCAGACGCAGGGCCTGGGAGACGGCGGGGTCGTTCATGCCGGTCGCGATGGCGAGGTCGGAGACGGCGAGGGGGCCGGCCCGGTGCAGGGCCAGCAGAAGGGCGAGGCGACGCGGGTCGGCAAGGAGCGAGAAGCGGTCGGCCCAGGTGCGCACGTGCCCGGGCTCACCGATGGCGGCGATGGCGTCGCAGACCCGGTGGCCGTCGATGGTCCGGCGGTCGGCGCGCTCGGCGGGGACGAGGTGCATGAGGTCATCTTCGCAGGCGACCCCATGTGATCTTCAATACCTGCGTAGGTGTGCAGCTGTGCAGGGGAGCCCGTCCGACCCTAGGGTTGGTGGGCCGTGGTGTTCGGGAAGACCGGTGACGGCCCCTCAGGGGCCCAGGCCGGAGCGGCCCTCGCCACTGTGATCGGGGGGAGTTCCCGTCCCGTGCCGCCCTCTGGCGGCGCCACTGGCAGCAAGGCCGGGAAGGTAGGGGCGGGCACGTGCACCCGTAAGCCAGGAGACCGGCCACGGCATCTCACGAACTGATCCACGAGGTGCTGGAGCGTGACCGTATGACCCTGCCCGCGCAGTCGTCCCCCGCCACCGGGTTCCGGTGGCGCCGCGAGGACACCGTCCGAACCGCTGTACTCCTGGCCGTGATCGCGGCGTTGCACATCGTCGCGTTCGGCATCCTGTTCCTGCTCGTCGTGCCGGAGCACTACGAGGTCGGATCCAAGGCGTTCGGCATCGGCCTCGGCGTGACCGCCTACACCCTGGGCATGCGGCATGCCTTCGACGCGGACCACATCGCCGCTATCGACAACACCACTCGCAAACTGATGGCCGACGGGAAGCGACCGGTTTCGGTGGGCTTCTGGTTCGCGCTCGGGCACTCCAGCGTGGTGGTCCTGCTCGCCGCGCTCATCGCCGGAGGCACCCAACTGGCCGGGCGCATCATGAACGAGGACTCCAGCACGCACCAGGTGCTCGGCGTCATGGGTACCACGGTCTCCGGGTCCTTCCTCTACCTGATCGCCGCCCTCAACCTCGTCGCGCTGATCGGCATCCTGCGTGTCTTCCGGGCGATGCGGGCGGGGACGTACAACGAGGAGGAACTCGAACAGCACCTGGATTCCCGGGGGTTCATGAACCGCATCCTCGGCCGCTTCACGAAGTCCATCACGCGGCCGGGGCAGATGTTCCCGCTGGGCTTTCTCTTCGGGCTCGGCTTCGACACCGCCACCGAGGTCACGCTGATGGTGATGGCGGGCAGCGGCGCGGCGGCCGGACTGCCCTGGTACGCCATCCTGTGCCTGCCGCTGCTGTTCGCGGCGGGGATGAGCCTGTTCGACACGCTGGACGGCACGTTCATGAACTTCGCCTACCAGTGGGCCTTCTCCAACCCGGTGCGCAAGGTCTTCTACAACCTCACCATCACCGGCCTGTCCATCGCGGTGGCCTTCTTCATCGGCACGATCGAGCTGGTGGGCGTGCTGCACGACAAACTCGACCTGCGCGACGACGTGACCGGCTGGATAGCGGGGCTCGACATGGACAACGTCGGGTACATCATCGTCGGCCTGTTCGTGGTCGTCTGGGCCGCGGCGGTGGCGTACTGGCGACTGGCCAAGGTCGAGCAGCGGTGGGCGGTCCGCCCCGCCGACGGGAGTTGAGAGCGGCGGGGCGGCAGCCGCCCATCGACTGGGTGGCAGCCGCCCCCGTTTCCCCGGCTAGGAGCGGGCGCTGCGGCCTCGCGCGAGGGCGAATCCGGCCGCGGCCAGGCCGAGCACGCCCACGATCAGGCCGGCGATGCCGAGGCCGCGTGCGGTCGAGTCACTGCTCTTGCTGCTCGCGGTCGAGCTCTTGGCATCCGATCCCGAACTCGACGACGAGGCCGCACCGGAAGTTTCCCCGGAGGAATCCTCCCCCGTGTCCTTGGCCGTCAGCGTGAGCACCGGCGCCGGGTTCTCCGGCTCCTCGCCGCCCTTCGGTGTCTCCTCGATCCACCGGACGACATTGCCGTCCGAATAGGTCTGCAGCGTCTTGAACTCCAGCTGATCCGTGTCGTCGGGAAGTTGGCCGAAGGCGACGTTGAAGTCCTGGAACTCGCCGTGGCGGATCCGACCGCCGGTCCAGGTGATCTCGGAGACGGCATCGGTGATCGTGCCGTCGTCGGTCTTGATGGGCGTCTTGAGCTTGGTGGTCGTCACCTTCGCGGTCCAGCCGGACTGCGGAGTGACCAGGACACCCAGGACCGGGTGGTCGGTGGGCAGGAAGACCTGCACCTTCGTGGTGCTGGCGGTGTCCTCCTCGTTGGGGACGCGGAAGGTCAGCACGCCGTCCGTGGCGCCCTTGGCGTAGCTCTCGGGGTGGACCGTCACATGCGCGAAGGCCGCGCCCGCGGCCGTCAGGACTCCGGCCGTGGTGAGGGCGGCTACGAAGCCGGCTCGGCGCAGGGTGGTGCTTGTCGGGGACATCAGGGGAACTCCGTACTGGTGTGGATGCGGTCAGGGCGTGTACGCGAGCCCGGCCGGCGGTCCCCGACGGGAGACGGCGTGCCGCAGCAGCACCTGCCGCGGCGGCCATGTCTCCAAGGCGTTCCGGCGTACGACGTCCTGGTGTGCCCGTACGGGACACGGTCCCGTCCCCACCCGCCACCACGCCGCGAGCCCCGGCACGAGCGCCACGGCCCACCGCAGCAGGGACCACAACGCGGCCTCGCCGCGCCGCAGCCACCAGGTCGCGAGCAGGGCGGCGGTCACATGCGCGGCCGTGGCGTGGGGCGTCAGGGCGTGTGCGTGGGCGTGCATCATGTGCGCCCCGTGCATGTTCATCGCCATACGCGGGCGGGCAGCCTCGAACCCGAGGTGGAGTCCGGCCTGCGCGGCCAGCATTCCGCCACCGATGCCGAGCAGCGACCGCTCCCGGCCGCCCAGCAGAAAGCCGCCCGCGAAGACGGCGAGGACCCCAGCACCGTCCGCCCTCAGCGGCGGCCCCTCCCCTGTCGCCAGCCCGTGGCCGCCGGCGGCCAGCAGCACGCACAGCACGGCGAACACCGCCGCGCGCAAGCTCCGTACTGCCAGGGACGCACTCATGGAGCCCAGATACTGCCACGGGGGGCGAGCGGCCGCCGCCGCTTCTCCCGGAGCCGACTCGTCCCCGTCGGCCCAAGTGCGCTTTCCCGGCTCGGGTAGGGTCCGACTGAGCGTGGGAGGGACCTGACATGCAACTTCGCTGTGCCGTGCTGGACGACTTTCAGGACGTGGCGGCCGAGATGGCGGACTGGTCGGAGATCGCGGACGAGGTGGAGGTCGTCAGCTTCGGTGACCACTTCACGGACGAAGTCACTCTGGCCGACGCGCTCGCGGACTTCGACATCGTCGTCACCCTCCGCGAGCGGGTGCCCTTCCCTGCCTCGCTGCTGGCCCGACTCCCGCGGCTGAGGCTGCTGATCGCCTCCGGAATGCGCAACACGGTGATCGACTACGCGGCCGCCGAGGCGCACGACGTCACCGTGTGCGGCACCCCGAGTTCCTCGACGCCTCCGGTCGAGCTGACCTGGGCGCTGCTGCTCGGCCTCGCGCGGGGCATCGTCAGGGAGAGCAACGCGCTGCGGACGGGTGGCCCCTGGCAGAGCACCGTCGGCGCCGATCTGCACGGCCGCCGGCTCGGTCTGCTCGGCCTCGGGAAGATCGGTGGCAGGGTGGCACAGGTCGGCCTCGCCTTCGGCATGCGGGTCTGCGCGTGGAGTCAGAACCTCACCAAGGAGCGCGCCGAGGAGATGGGGGTGGAACTGGCCGCCTCCAAGGAGGAGTTGCTCGCGGGCAGCGACTTCGTCTCCGTCCACCTCGGGCTCGGAGACCGCACCAAGGGCCTGATCGGCGCCGCCGAGCTGGCCCTCCTCAAGCCGACCGCCTACCTCGTCAACACCTCGCGGGCGGCGATCGTCGACCAGGACGCGCTGCTCGCCGCGCTGCACGGCGGCCGGATCGCCGGAGCGGGCGTCGACGTGTTCGACATCGAGCCGCTCCCCGCCGACCACCCGATGCGCTCGGCCCCGCGCCTGCTGGCCACCCCGCACCTCGGCTATGTGTCGCGGGCCAACTACGAGACGTACTACAGCGCGGCGGTCGAGGACATCCAGGCCTTCCTGGCGGGCACGCCCATACGCCGCCTCGGCTGAGCACCCGGGCATCCTGTTCGCCACCTCGGCAGACCAACCCGCGCATCCCGTTCGCCACCTCGACCGAGCGGTCGGCCGTCCCCTGCGCCACCTCGACCGAGCGGTCGGCGTCCGCTCCGCCACCTCGACCGAGCGGGTGGGTGCCCCATCCGCCACCTCAACTGAGGGGCCTGGCACCCCGTCCGCACCGCACGCTCCCGTTCACGCCTCCGCGGGCCGCCAGTAGACGCCGTACTGCCGACGCAGATGATGCAGGTCCACCAGGTATCGCCGTAGCGTCACATGGTCGGTCGGCGCGTCTTCGCACCAGGCGCGCAGCTTCTCGTTGACGGTGCGCTCCGGGTACTCGACGCCCGGTTCGAAGGTCCGCTCGGCGATGTACCGGAGCACGACCAACTTGCGCTCCCACTGGGCGGGCAGCCGCACCAGGCGCCCGTCGCGCACGAAGGTCCCCAGCACCGCCTCGGTCCGCTCGACCCCGGAGCCGTAGCTCTCGACGGGCTGCGGTGCCTGTACGGAACGCGCGAGGTCCCGGAAGCGACCGTAGGCGACGCCCAGTCCTCCCTCGCCCTCCGTGATCACTCCCTGGTCCTGCAGCCGCCGCAGCGCCACGGTCGCGTCCTTCGGAGACAGCCCCGCCTTCTCTATGACCTTCGCAGGAGTGTCCGCGCCCAGAGCCACCGCGGCGAAGGCCCGGACCCGGGCCTCCTTGGCGAACAGTCCGATCACACGGGTCAGTTGGTCGGTCGGCATGCCTGGCAGGCTAGTTGAGGGCATGCCGTCGGCCGAAGTGAATTTCCGCCCGGGATACGGCAGGCGGATGGAATGGCCTGTTCGGAAAGGGTGATCCCCAGATGAACGCCGTGACCAGGTGTGGGTGGGTGCGTTGAAGGAGGAGTGCGGTCGCGCCCGTGCAGCCGCACTTATCGAGTCAAAGGAGAACGTGATGTCTCGCATCGCGAAGGCTGCCGCTGTCGCTCTTGGCACGGGTGCCGTGGTGCTCAGCGGGGCCGGCCTGGCCATGGCGGACGCCGGCGCTCAGGGCCAGGCCGTCAACTCGCCCGGTGTCGCTTCGGGCAATGTCGTTCAGGTCCCGATCAACGTGCCGGTCAACGTGTGCGGGAACACCGTCAACGTCATCGGCCTGCTGAACCCGGCCTTCGGCAACACCTGCGTGAACTAGGGCCACGAGGACAACGGCGGCTTCGGCTACGGCAACTGACGCCAGACACGCGCATCGGCGAGGCCCTCGGCAGCATTCACTGCCGGGGGCCTCGCCGTAGCCGCGTCCAACGATCACGCCGCCGTGCGCGAACGCGGACGCACGCTCGCACCGCCCTACGCATACCGGTAAATCCCGCTGTGGTCCTCCAGCGCGTCCGGCGTCACGCCCCACAGCGGCATTTCCTCGTGCCGTGCGACGATCCGGCCGTGCTGCGAGCCGCCCGATCCCGGCGTCCGGGCTGGCAGACAGCGGGCGCCGATGGTTCTCTTCTCGGCGGATTCGGTCGGGTTCAGTGGCGTTGGCCCCCGGTGGCGTCGGCGGCGGTATCGGAAGCAGGCCCGGGCCCGACGCCGGGGCCGCCCCTGGGTGCCGCTACGCCCTGCTCCCCATCTCCAGGTTCGCCCCGGGCGTCGTCTTCAACAGCGGAGGGAGGACGGCGGCCTGAGGGACCCTCGGGAGGCCGAAGTTGTCGGCGCTCGGCGCGGTGAGCGGGGCGTCCGTGGACAGACCGGGGGTCAGCGTGCGTAGGTCGGCCGCGGGCGCGCCGACACCGAGGTGGTCGAAGCCGTCCCCGAGGATGTGCGGAAGGGGCGTGCGGGCGTCCGCCCCGGGCAGTCCCCCGGTGACGGGCAGCTGGGGCAACGCGTGCTCGGGGATCAGCCGACCCTCGACGTACCGAGGCCCTTCCGGCGCGCCCGGCATGGGCACCGGCAGTTCCCCGGCGATCTTGGGCACCTGCACGTTGAGGGCGTTCTCCACACCGTTGAGCGGTACGGGGACGGGGACCGTCTCGGCCGCGACGGCAGGGGCCTCGGCGGCGGCACCCAACGCTGCCGCGACGCCGGTCAGGACGGCGGCAAGTGTTCCTCGTGTGGTCGGCTTCATCTCAGGTACGGTCCCTTTCGGAATTCGGGTGGCTCAGCGTCCGTACCGCGTAACGATGCTGAGAACGCCATCAGTTCAAGATTCCCCCGACGGGCCCAATAGGCAGCTCGTCCATATATTCCGCCGGGTCGACAATCAGCTGGTCCAGAAGTCCCACCAGCGGGTCAGGATCAGCATCCCGATGATGCCGATGTGCAACAACGGAAGCACCCAGGCGAATTCCCCGAGGAATCCCTTCAACCAGCCCGGAGCGGGCAGGAATCCATGCCCTACGTTGAACGACGTCACGTACCAGAACATGATGATCGTGGCGACCCACGCCAGGCAGCACCACAGGCACAGCGCGTTGATGCGGTAGAGCGACTGGAACTGCAGCCACGTGCAGAATCCGACGCCGAAGAGCGTGCCCACGTTGAAGGTCAGCCAGTACCAGCGCGGGAAGGCGGCGCGGGCGAGCAGGCTCATGCCGACGCACATGACGATGCCGTACGCCACCAGGCCCAGCATGGGGTTGGGGAACCCGAACGCCGAGGCCTGCTCGCTCTTCATGATGTTGCCGCAGGAGACGACCGGGTTCAGGCTGCACCCGGGCACGAAGTTCGGGTTCTCCAGCAGCTTGAACTTGTCGATCGTGATGACCCACGCGGCAAGGAGACCGGCCGCACCGGTGATCACCAGCAGCAGGGCGAACGCGCGGCTGCTGCCCGCGGTCCGCACGGCCGCACCGCCGCCCGTCACCTGTCCCGCAGCGGCTGTCATCAGCTGCGCAGGCTGCGCGCGGGCAGCAGCACGTGCGCCGCGCTGAGCAGGGTCTCCTCGTCACCCGCGAATGCGGCCAGGCTCTCCGGCGCGACGGGCTTGCCGGGCGCGGCGTCGGGCCAGGCGCGGGTGGCGAACAGGAAGTAGGCGTAGCCGCGTTCGCCGACCGCGGCGAGCCACTCCGGCGGTGCGACGCACTGGGCGTGGAGGTACGACGGCATGGTGACGACGGCCTGGCCCGCCTCCACGAGGAGGGTGAGCGGCAGGCTCGGATGCCGGGAACCGTCGACGAGCCTGTCGCCGATGGGCAGACCGTTGTCGCTCAGCAGCTGCTTGATGGCGGCCGAAGTGCCCTCCGGGCCGACCTCGCTGTCGCCCAGGGAGTAGGCCAGGAGATAGGGCATGTCGCCGTCGGGCACTTCACCGCTGAAGGCCATGACGGCGAGCGTGCCGAGATCGGCGGCCCGGAAAGGGCGCGTTTCGCTTGAGGTTGAGGTCACCGCGGAACCTTATCGACGCGCCCGAACGGGCCCGGCCGTTCCTTCACCCACCCGGGCGATGACCCGGCAACCGACCACACGAACGAGGGAGGCCTTTCGAAAAACGGGGAAGGGCCGACTCCGTGGGGTGTGGAGTCGGCCCTTTTCGCGCTAGTACGTCAGCCGTTGGCGCAGGCGTTCCCGGAGGTTGGGTTCAGCAAGCCGATGACGTTGAGCGTGTTGCCACAGACGTTGACCGGTACGTGCACGGGGACCTGAATGACGTTGCCGGAGGCGACGCCCGGGGAATTGAGCGCGGCGCCCTCGGCACCGGAGTCGGCGAAGGCGCTGCCCGAGGCGGCACCCGCGGCCATTCCGGCGGCGGCGAAAATCAGAGCGGCCTTCTTTGCGGTGTTCATCGTCAGCCCTTTCCTTGGAGATTTGCTCCAAAGCCTAGAGAGATGCCCGCAGGCCTTGCGGAAAGACACGCGATGAAATGAGCCGGCTAGCTCTGAAGGGGAAGCCCGCCGAGGAGCTGCGCGGGCCCGGCTGCCGTGTTCAGCGCCTTGGCCGCGCCGTTCACGGTATGGAGCAGGGAGCTCTTGTTCTCGGTGTCCAGCCCGTTCGACTGGTGCTGCAGGGGCATCACGTCCTGCACGTTGAGCTCGCGCTGGCTGGTGACGGTCTCCAGGGCGCCGTTGAGGCTGGAGGGCGTGAGGTCGGAGGCCTCGGCGGCAAAGGCGGGCGCGGCGGCACCAGCGATGGCCATGGACCCGGCGACGACAGCGGCGGCCTTCAGGGACTTCATCGTGTTCCTTTCTTCGGCAACTCATGTCACCAGAGGGAATTCCTCTTTGCGCTGACTAACGAGCCCCGAACGCGACGGAAACCCTGCGTGCAGAAAATTCCTGCACCCCGCCCCGATTGAACGGCGTGTCGCATTCTCATACAAAACAGCCGTGGGGGGGGGGGGGGGGGGGGGGGGGGGGGGGGGGGGGGGGGGGGGGGGGGGGGGGGGCGGCCCCCGCCGGGGGGGGGGGGGGGCG